>CAVPKZ010000121.1:0-27332 GCA_963705755.1 uncultured Acidobacteriota bacterium
TAGCTTCGATCCTGAAATGGGCTTCTATTCTGAGGAGGCTGACATCGCTACCTTCATCTCCGATATGGACATGCTCAACTCCTTCTTTGTCTGAGGAGTTCCAGGAAACAACTTAGGAGTAAGCCCGACGGTTCTCGAACCGATGGAGTGAACCCCTATTTTGAGACAGTTTTTGGTGGCTAGACTTCAAAGCTCTTTCAAGTCGCACGTCCTGTTTGGGAGAGAGCACCTGCCTGGTGAGCAGGCGTTCTACGTCCGCTGTCCGGAACAGCGGTCTGTCCAGGATCAGTGACAAGAGTGAGATCACTGCCTACAAGCCGACTTGTAGGTACTGATCCATGTTGCAATCTGGATTACTTCCGGGTTGCCGACATTACCGGGAGTTGGGCCAGACTTCGTTCAAATGAGGTCTCTAGCGCGGGGTATCATCTCTTCAGATATATGATCGGTTAAACCGCCTACCTTTTCCAGCGATCCCAGCGGCAAGCCGCCGTAGTAAATGAAGCCCGCCAACGACTCCTACAATAAGTAGTCAGAAGCTGCTAGTGCTTTGAGGCACTGGATCGGCCGGATCGCTAGCGACTGCGCTCTTCGGCAATCGCGGAACAACCTGAACGCCCGCCCAAAGCGTGGCGATCGTTTGCTCAACCACCAGAGTCTGGTCAGGCAAGTCAGGCACAACCCCTTGGATGACCATGAGCGTGGCGAGGCCGAAGATCGTGTACCACCAGGTGTGGGCTACCACCATGTCATCCTTACTCGGCAATCCTTCATCCTTGGCAACATCGAAAAAGAGCTGTAAAAACGTTGGAACAAAGGCGTGCCAATGTCGTTGATATATTGTCCAGCGCGGATGCCGTTGCGGTTCTCCGGCCCGAAGAAGACGTTGCGGAACTGCTGTGGATGGGCAGTGCAGAACTGAATCAAGCCACGTGAAGTCGCAAAAAGACGCTCTTTCGGTGCAGGATGTTCAGCGGCAATCGCGTCGAAGTTCTGAATCAGCAGCCCGATCGTCTCCCTGCTCAACTCGGCAAGAATATGCCATTTGTCAGGAAAATGCTGGTAGATCACGGCGTGCGTGTAGCCGATCTCTTTAGCGATCGCGCGAAGCGTCACGGCTTCGTAGCCGCGATCGGCAAACATTTTGCTGGCAGCCGCAAGGATTTCGCCCCGCAACCTCTCCTTACGCTCTACCCGGCGACTTGGGGATGTGGATGTCACTTCAATAGCTTAGTCTCTTTTGACGACTTTTGCGACCGGGTGTTGATTTACAGCCAGTGGTTGTGTAACCGATGATTATTTTGAAACCAATGGTTTTCATGGGCATCCAATGATCAGGTTGCTCATTTGGATGGGCGGCCAAATACGAGGCAAAAGGAGAATGCGATGAAGGAGAAAACGACCATGTATTTAGTCATGGGAATTACTGGAAACGTTGGGGGCGCCACCGCGCGGCATCTGCTGAAGCAAGGCAAACAGGTGCGAGCACTTGTGCGCAATCGCGAGAAAGCGGCGAAGTGGGCAGACCAAGGCGTGGAGTTGGTGGATGGAGACTGGAACGATGCGACAGCCACAGCGGCGGCGCTCAAAGGTGTTGAGGGCGCGTTTGTTATGTTGCCGGCTGTATGGGCACCGTCGCCTGATTACAAAGAAGCAAAGGACGTGATTGCGAACTATGTCGAGGCGCTGACCAAGGTAGTGCCGCCGCGGGTGGTAGCGCTTTCGTCGATGGGCGCGAATAGAACAAGCGGGCTGGGGATGATCACGGCCTTATCGCTTTTGGAGCAAGCTTTTCGCAGCCTGCCGTCTCCGATCGCATTTGTGCGCGCAGGCGGATTTTTCGAAAACTTTCTTTTCGGCTTACAGGCCGCCCAGGGCGGAACACTACCGGTCTTCTACAATCCTACAAACCGGAAATCGACAATGGTCGCGACAAACGACATCGGCTCAGAGGTAGCAAAGCTTCTGACCGGGCCGGCGTGGTCAGGGCATCGCGTTATCGAGCTCGGTTCGATGGTAAGCGCGGATGAAGTGGCGGAACAATTGGGTGAAGTCCTAAAACGCGACGTAAAAGCCTTTGCCGTTCCGCGTGCAGGGTGGGCGGAAGCGTTCGAGCAGTTCGGCGTCCCGAAGGGCCACACTGGACCTGCCGAAGAAATGTTTGAGAGCGTGAACGCGGGATGGATGGACCTCGGAATCACGGGTACGGAGCACATAGCGGGTACGACGTCCGCACGCGATGTATTCGCGGCTGCTCAGCGGGCCGTCAAGGCGAAAGGCCATTCCGTTTGAACAGCTGCGATGCCGTCGCCGGCTCGTTGGGCACCGGCCTGAGCCCGTTCCGCGAGGTCAGCTTGCTGACCTCGCAACAGGCGCCCTGGTCACGGCGATGACGCGCAACGGCGTGCGCCGTCTGGTCTGCATCAGCGCCTTGGGGGTGGGGGACAGCCGTGGCCACGGCGGCTTCGTGTTCGACCGACTGTTCCTGCCCTTGCTGCTCAGCCATACTTATAAAGACAAGGACGGTCAGGACACCGCGATCCGCGCCAGCTCACTCGATTGGGTCGTCGTCCGGCCCGCCATGCTTACCAATGACCCAGCTCGTGGGAGCGTCAGGGCCGTCGCTGACCTCCCAGGCGTCAAAGGCGGCAAGATTGCACGGGCCGATGTCGCTCGGTTCGTGTTGGAGCAACTGACGACGGACACTCGGTTGAGGTGAACCAGTTATCGTGTGGTGAAGGATGCAGAAAACCCTCGTTTAATCTGCGGGTTTAGTGCCCACCAGCGTCTTCCGGAATCGGTCTTGGGATAGGTTTCGATTCGGTGTCCTTTCTTGCTAGGCTGCTGACGAACATAGATTACGGAGCAATCCGTCGCGAGATGCTTTCCGATTTCGAGACCCAGGGCCTCGGAGATCCGCATTCCACTGCCAGCCAGGAGAGCATAAAGCACCCGGATCTTATCTTTTGAAGCAGAAAGAATGCTCTCGATCTGGTTCGCTTCCAGAGTGGGTCTGTTTTGTTCTCGCCTGTTGATTGCTGGCAAAGCGATGAAATCGAGATCCCAAGTTCTGGGGAACTTCTGCTTGCCGGTGCGGTCCTTTGCTGTCGCAAAGACAGCCGCAACGACGAGGTAGTAGTTGACGATAGTCTTGGCCGTGAAGCGGGCTTCGCCGTTTTTTCTTTTTTCCTCTTCCATCGCGGCAATCAGATCACGCATCTCCGCGTTGTCGAAGGCGGCTAACCGCATCGCCCCAATTTTCTCATTGAGACATGCGACCGCTGTTGTGTAGGCGTCGAGAGTAGTTTGGCGGATGCGCTGACCGCGCTTGTTGCGCTGTCTGCACTTGAGGCGACCGGAACGTATTTCCGAGAGCCACCACGCAGCCTGTTGCCGAAATGTGATTTCGGCCGGCTGGAGGGCGGCCGCCAGTTTGCTTTTGTCATTGATTCCGTTCGCCATGATCCATTTGTCCGCTGCAGGTGTTGCTGGTCAGCGGGAAGAGCGGCAGTGATCATTGCGGGCAGGAACGCAAAAGCTTTGCGCAGTACTTCCAGATCTAAGTTCGACAGATCGCGGTAGAGTTTCCGGTTGCGTCTGTCGCTGTGAAGAGAGTCTCTGCGAGCTTGCCTCATGGACCTCTCGCCAGGCGACATGGTCCTGCATTTGGTAGCGCGTTACGAGTTTCCTCCTGACGTCAAGGGTCGTTTGGATCACCTCATTGCAGAACTTTCGGGACATCCTGTCTTTGCCACCTCGCAAGGCAGCCACGCGGTGGTGGTTTTCGACTCGCAAACGCATAAGGTGATTCGCACCATCGAAGGAATAACGATCCCTCACGGCTTGCTTTACCGCGATGATGTCAATCGTTTGTATGTTACGGACGGCAGCCCGGGGGCGTTAAAAATCTATGACGGCCGGAATTATAATCTGATTAAAAGTGTGGAACTTCTCCCGGATACAGACCCCATCGCATATGACCCTACAACCAGATATCTCTACATCGTAAACGGTGGGCGCGACGCAAAACTAGCTCATTCTCTAATCAGTATTGTAGATACTGTGATACTGATACAAATAATAAATTGTCGGATAATAAGTCAGTGCTGGTCACAGTGGAAAAAAGCCCTCATCCTCGTCACGCCTGAAACGGTGGTCCGGTGGCACCAGGCCGGCTTCCGACTGTATTGGAGACTGATTTCGAAAGTGAAGAAGCCGATCGGGAGAAGACAGACGCCGAAGCAGGTGCGGCAGTTGATCTTCCGGATGGTCGCCGAGAATACAACCTGGGGAGCACCGCGCATCCATGGGGAACTGCCATGCTCGGCTTCGACATCTCGGAGCGGACGATCTCCTTTTGGATGAAACAAGCGCCGAGGGACTCCGAGCCAGCTAAGCGCTGGCGTGCTTTTCTCAAGAACCATCGTGAGGCGATCGCGGCAATGGACCTCTTCACTGTGCCAACGATTACGTTCGGCGTGGATTCCCGACAGCCAGCCTGTTGACATAGTCAGGAAAAGCGGATATTCTGATAATCAGATTTATGAAGAAAACGAGCATAACCGTCACGGAAGCTTCGCGCAATTTTGCGGACTGCGTTAACCGTGCGCACTATCAAAACGTTACGTTTGTGCTTCTGAAGAACGGTGAGCCAGTCGCGCGCCTTGTACCGGACAACGAAAAAGTTTGTGCTGGCCGCGATTTGGCCGAGGCTCTGGCTAAAACCGACTTGCCGGAGAACGAAGCCAGAGCGTGGCATCGTGACTTGGAAGCTGCTCGCAAGAACCTCAAGGCACCGGCCAACAAATGGCGATAATCCTGGACGCGGACGTCGTCATTCGGGGCGAGAAAGGTACTTTTGACCTGAAGAGATGGGTCACGTCCCGTCCGAATGATCGATTTGAGATTGCGGCAATTACGGTTGCCGAGCTATGGCATGGAGTGGAACGAGCGACCGGGACACATAAGGTGGCACGGCAGCGTTACCTGGACGCCGTTTTGGAGTCCCTGCCGATCATCCCCTATACCGAGCAGACTGCATACGAGCATGCACGTATCTGGGCCGAATTGGAGGTGTCCGGGAAAATGATTGGCTTCTATGACCTGATAGTCGGGGCAACGGCTCTGGAGCGCGGCAGCGAAGTAGCCACGTTCAACAAACGGCACTTTGGCCAAATAAGCGGATTGAGCGTCATCGAACCAAAATAGTTCCTCGCGAAATATCCGCCTAGCTCTCTGCACACCATGGTGCCTTGTCCAAACTTGTCCATTTGAGAGCGGCCCGAAAAGCAACAAATGACGCCAGTACAGGGACTTAGCTTAGTTTAGTTGGCAACCCGATCATGTCCCCGGCTCCACCACTGGCAGCAACGCCCGTAAATGATTCGCATCGAATCCTCGCCCACGACCAGGCTTCGGCCATTCTGCCGTCGGACTTCAAAACCCGAGTCGCTTGGCACGCTCGGCGCAGGCTCCGCCACTTGCCCTTCCAAGAATTTCCCCGCCGCGCTTTCGCGCAGCCGTTTCTTCCACACGAAGAAATACGACCTGCACAAAGCACGCTCCGGGCAGGACGTAGTAACATCCAGTCCACTACTCGCCTGCTCGGAAACCAGCTTTCGCCACTTCGTCCATGCCTTCTTTGTTCGTTTGGTCATGTCGCAACATTGCTATGCGACACAATCTTTCACAAGATGGGGTTCGTTTAGCGTTCACGATTATTGCAGCGACAACTGGCAAGCGGACGAATTGTTCGCCTGCGCAAGCAAGAATTCAAGTACCTCGGTGTTCTGATACCCGCACGTTTCAGCGACGCTTAGCACAACCAGGTATTCTCGGATCGAGTTCTCGGTGAACCTGCCGTCAGCAAATCTACAAGCCCTCGCAAAGCCCTTAATCGCATGCTCAGCATTATTGTTATCCCACGGCACTCCATCGTAGTCCAAGAAAGTGAAAAATCTTGAGCCATACTTGCCCATTCGTTCTTGGTACGTTGAGGCGATTGGCGACGAATAGCGCGCCGTCTCAACTGACTTGAGGAACCGGACGGCATCATTTCTGTGTTTCCGAAAATGTCGCCGCTTCAGGCCATTGTGGTTCGCCAAAACTCTGGCCGACTGTAAAATCAATAGAATAGCAGCCGCCGTCTCACCAGCGTTCTGTTATAACTTCGGCCATGTTGCGCTTTGTCAGTCTCTGTTTCGGAACGGTGGTTCGCCTGTTGCGCGCGCGACGAAGTCTCCTTATCGAGAATCTCGCTTTGCGTCAACAACTCGCCGCGACCAAGCGGCGGCAGCCGCGGTCACAGCTCGGTCGCCTCGATAAGCTGTTCTGGGTTGTCATACGTCAGTTCTGGTCACGGTGGAAAAAAGCCCGCCGAGGGACTCCGAGCCAGCTAAGCGCTGGCGTGCTTTTCTCAAGAACCATCGAGAGGCGATCGCGGCAATGGACTTCTTCACTGTGCCCACGATTACGTTCGGCGTGCTCTACTGCTTCTTCGTCATCCGTCATGATCGGCGGCGCATCCTGCACGTTCATGCAGCAGTTGCGCGAGGCGTTTCCCTTTGAAGCCTCTCACAAATACTTGATCTTTGATCGCGATCAGAAGTTTGGGTTTGAGGTGATCGCAGCGGTGAAAGCCGCCAGGATCATTCCCAAGCGAACTTCATTCCGAAGTCCATGGCAGAATGGCATCGCGGAGCGGTGGGAAGCCGTCGACGAGACCTGCTGGACCACCTTGTTACGCTGAATGAACGCCATCTGAAGCGATTGCTCTCCGAGTATGTTCGTTACCATCATGAGGACCGCACGCATCTGGGGCTTGAAAAGGGGACACCTGACGGCAGGATTCATTCCGTAGCTTCCGGTGGGGTCCTTTCACGGGTGCGACTCAGTGGGCCGCACCATCGTTACAATCGAGCGGCCTAGTCCGGATCGACTTTCCGCCTGTCCTTTATATATATGTGCGCTCCACGTGCACTCGGTTCGTGCCCTCCGGAGTCTTTCATGCTGTATCGAGGCGATGATCCTATTCAGGACCGCTCTACCAAGAACCGCCCCGTTTTTGGTCTCAGTTCAAGTTTTGGCGAACCACAGGGCGTATAGACGCCATTCGCTTTTATGAGCGCAATAGGCTACTCGCGGCCCCCACCCGCAGCGAAGGCGGGTTTCGTCTGTACTCTTCTGATGATGTTGCCGTGCTGCAATTCATTCGTAGCTTACAGACACTGGGCTTCTCGCTAAATGAGATTCGTGATTTTGTGTCTTTGAGAAGCAATGATCTGCGTGCGTGCTCCGCAGTGCGGAAGATGCTTGACCACAAGCTGAAAGACATCCATGCAAAGAGAATCGCGCTGGCTAAGTTGGAAGACGAACTGAAGACCGCACTGACAAAATGCAACGCTCAACTCAATCGCCCACGCAGGAAGAAGAACGGGCGGTGCCCGGTCCTAACGGTCTTCGGAAAATCCAAACAACAACGGTGTCGAATGAACATTGAATTGTTATACCTGGCCAACTGTCCGAATCACGTTGTTGCGCTTGAGCGGCTACGTGCAACCCTATCTGCGGAAAATCTTCAGACGCCCGTCAACGAAGTATTGGTGAGCGACGCCGTGATGGCACAATCGCTGAAGTTTCCCGGTTCACCCACGATTCGCATAAATGGGCATGACGTTGAGCCACAGAGCGGACAAACTACTTCGTTTGGACTGATGTGCCGCTCGTATTCGGATGGCAGCGGCGTCCCATCGCAACAGCGTTTACGGGCTGCAATCGAAAAAGCGCGTGTTTCGGGGGTCTGATGGGTAGTTGGAAGACAACTGGCGCTTCCGTTGGCGCGATACTCAGTTCGCTGCTGACTTTGAGTTGTTGTTTGCCTCTACCGTTCTTGGGCGCGGCAGGCATGGCCGGGGCTGCCGTCTTTTTGGCTAGCGCACGGCCTTGGCTTTTAGCACTCTCGATCATCCTTCTTGGCCTTGGTTTTTTCCAAGTCTATCGTGGGATGCGATGCCGGGCGCGTCAAAGCAAGACTGCAATCGCACTGCTAGCTTTGGCGACCATCGTCGTGGTTCTTCTTCTCCTGTTTCCTCAGGTCATTGCTAGCGTGCTCGCGGACATTTCGGGCAGACAACGATGAAAAAGGGCCTGAGCATTCTTGCGGTGCTGGTGACCGTTGGGCTATTAGCTTTGGCTTGGCATGTCTACCGCGGGGCAAAGGTTCCAGCAGGTCAGCCGCCGCTTGCCTCACTCACGTCAGCAAACTTTGACCAATTCCGTACAGCGTTCAACGCAGCTTCTGGGGAAGTGCGTATCGTTCTCCTGCTTTCCCCAACGTGACCAACATGTCTGCGGGGGTCTTCCGCAGTTGAAGACGTTCTAAAGCAAAACACAAATCCGCGCATCCGTGTGTTTGCGGTGTGGGAACCGATTCTTCCAACGGACTATTCCAGTCCCGGCACGGCTATACTGGCGCGGCTGTCTGACCCAAGAGTTACGCAGTACTGGGATAAGAACCACCTGTTCGCAGAAAAACTGGGGCACAAGGTTGAGTCTGACGGAGGTCAACCTCAGCCGAAATGCTGCACCCGCCAAGGAATTCAGTGGGATGAAGTCGCCGTTTACCCTCCAGACGCACACTGGGATGAACAGCTTCCGCGTGCCGTCTTTTTAAATGGCCCAGTAGTGCGTTCGCTTGATTTCTCGAAAGTAGTCACAGACCTACTTTCCAAGTGAGCCTCCACCTACCGCGCCAAAGCCCAAGGGGTGTTCGTTTTCGAAGTCAGAAAGGAAATTCAAGCTGTGACAAAGCAACTGGAAGCTTGCTGTAGCTCGCCAGCGGCGATGTGCTACTGGTTGGTAGTCTCGCTGATTACGTGGGGAGTGCTGAACCTCATAGGAATCTATTGGCGTCCTCTCCATGCCCAGTCAGCAGCGGCGTGCCTTTTCGCCATGGCTATCGGCTGCTTCGCCAACTGGACCAAGAATCGTTCTTTTCACTGCGCGATCACTGGGCCATTATTTCTGATCGGCGGCATCGTGTTTCTGCTCTCAGGAGAGCGATTGCTCCGCGTCAACACCGATTGGGTTTGGACATTCGTCTTGATCGGGACAGGGATCGCATTTCTGCTTGAGTGGCGGTATGCGAAACGTTCTGCGTCTTAGCTTGAGAAGGTGAATTCAAACGTCAGATCGCAAATCTCCCAATAGCGCACGTCGGCAACCTGGGGTAAGTCCTGCTAAAACGCCCTTGTATTGAGTGGTCTGGCCGACTCCTGGATTGTCGGCAACTCTTACCTAATCGCTTTACGTCAGAGTTGCCCGTCATACGACCAGCATCCGGCCCAGTGGTTTGAGGGACGCATTTCGAGACACTAGAGTTCCCGAAACCTTCACACGCATTCGGTTCAGGGCAGACTCACACTGAGGTGATCGTGGGAATCGAAACAACCACTCCTGCCATGTCCATCGAGGCGAGAACAATCCAGAAAATGCGGATCAGGATTCTTGGTAGTGGGCTACTCTCAACTGAATACGATTGCGTAGTCGCTGCGCAAAGTAGCCCACTACCGGATTCTTCCCTTTGTACTCCTACTCTTTGTCGTGGCCCTTCTCGATCGCTTCAACATTGGGTTTGCGGCGTTGACGATGAACAAAGAGCTGGCCATCAGCAGCCAGCAGTTCGGATTGCTCTTTGGGATTTTCTTTTTCGGTTATTTTCTATTCGAGATCCCTAGCAACCTGCTACTGCACAAAATCGGTGCCCGCATCTGGATTGCCCGCTTATTAATCACATGGGGAGCGGTAGCCGCGTTGACGGGCTTCGTGCACAGTGTGCATCAGTTGTACCTCGTGCGCTTTCTTCTGGGCCTGGCCGAAGCTGGTTATTTCCCCGGAATGGCCTTGTACCTGACCTACTGGTTTCCCAAACGCGAACAGGCGCGGGCGCTTGCGCTTCTGATAGCGGCCAGCCCTGTTTCCGCCATCCTCGGAGCGCCGGTTTCAGGTCTGATCCTGGATCACGTGCACTGGCTCGGCGTCAGCAGTTGGCGGTGGCTCCTGATCTTGGAAGGAATTCCCGCCATAATCCTCGGCTTCCTCACCTACTTACTTCTGCCGAGCCGCCCCCAGGAAGCTAAGTTTCTGACCGCGGAAGAGAAGGATTGGATTCAATCGGAATTGGGACGCGAGGAACGGCAAAAACTGGAGCAGCACCAATACTCAGTGTTCCAGGCTTTGGCAAGCGGTCGCGTGTGGCATCTGGCCCTGGTTTATTTCGGGATGATGATCGGTAACTATGCTCTTCAATCGTGGACGCCACAGCTGGTGAAATCACTCTCCAGTCTCTATTCCAATAGCATGATCGGACTTCTGGTGACGATTCCTAATTTGGTGGGGCTGGCAGCGATGATCATTGTTTCCCGCAGCTCCGATCGCAAGCTTGAGCGTAGATACCATGTGGCGATTTCAGCCTTCGCAGCAGCAGGTGCTCTTGTCATGCTGGGCGCAACTCGTTCCCCATTTTATTCCGTGACCCTCTTATCTTTCTTGGCGGCTGGCGTTTACAGCCATTTTAGTCCTTTCTGGGCACTGCCCGGCGAGTTTCTGACGGGTTACTCGGCGGCGGCGGGCATCGCCTTAATTAATTCCGTGGGAAACCTCGGCGGCTTTGCTGGGCCATACATGATTGGGGCGATCGCGATGAGAACGGGGAACCTCTACGCCGGCCTGGCCATTGCTGGGGTCTCATTGTTCATATCAGCGACGCTCGTGCTGCTCCTGCCAAAGAAAGCACGAGCGCCGACAAAGAGCTAATCGGTGGCGGGTGGTCGGCAAACCTTCCCTAATCGGTAAGGTAAGGTTTGCCCGTCACTCGGGTCCGAATCGTCGGTGACCTGGGGCGGGGCCCGCCCGATTCGATCGATTGCAGAAAGATATGCAAGTTTGTCAGGCGAGCAAGCGCTAACTCACACGTATTCCCAGCGCTGGGCGATTTTCCGGGCAATCGCAAACAACACAACCCCGATCGCGAGAAGTACTAAGACCTGAGGCCAAAGATGCGAAACCGGCTCATCTCGCCAAAATACTTTGGTGAAACCATCGATGGCCCAAGCGTTGATCGTCAGCAAACCAGCTTTCTGCATCGCGTCTGGCAGAAGAAAGCGGGGAAACATGCTGCCGCCAACGGAAGACATGAGCAGAATAACCAGCGTCGAGAGTGCTCCCAGTTGCGCCCGCGTACGGCAGATGCTGGCCAGTAGCATGCCAAATGCGCCCACTGAAAAAGAGGTGCAGACACCCATCACGACAAAACCGGGGATGTGGCGCAGAAGATCGATCTTGAAGATCGCCCACGCCCAGATAAACATCACCACCAATTGCGAGAAGGCCAGCAGGGTGCTGAACGCCAGTTTGCCCGCCAGCAGCGTAGTCATGGTTACACGCGAACTGAGTACGCGCTCCAAGGTGCCGCTGTCGGCTTCATCCAATAGCGACCCGGCCGCACCGCTCGCTGTGAAGAGGAGGAACATCACGCCGATGGCCGCAGCGTAGAAAGACACCATAGGATTGTTCTTATTTTCTCCGACGACCGCGCGGGTTTTGACCGCTATGATTCCTCCGTTGCTCGACCCATTGTTGGTGGCGTTTTCTCGGGTACCGTTTCCCACGTTCTCATGCTGACGCAACTGCTCAAGTCCGTCATTCATCCGCTTGCGCTGTTCCGGCGTGAATCCCCCGACGAACTGATCGGCGTACTTTGATCCCTGCTCCGCCATGACATCCGGCATGGAAGTCATGGCGACGTTTTGCAGAAGGCCCGCGACCATCTGCCACGCCACCATGTCACTTTTGTCGTTAAGCAGTTGAATCGTTGCGTGGTCTTGGCTTGCGCGGAAAGAAATTGGATTCTCGCCAAATCCACGGGGCACGATCAGCGCAACCGGTGCGTCGCCTTCCTTCACAGCGGCTTCTGCAGTTGCGGCCGTATATTCCGGTGGCTGTATACCTTTATTTTTGGACGCGGGTCTCGTTCTGATAACCAGAGAGCCTTCGCGCTCCAGGCCCTTCACTAGTCTTTGCGAGGTGTGGCTCTGGTCTTCGTCCACCACGATGACTGTGATTTTTGGAACGGAGTCGCGCCGGCCGCCGAAGATGACCGCAAAAATACTGAAGAAGGCAATCGGCAAGATGAAACTCAACGCCAGCGCGGCCCGGTCACGGCGCAGGGAAACCATCGCGGTGCGAATGATGGGAACGATCATTCGCGCAACGCCCTTCCCGTCAGGTGCAGGAACACCGACTCCAGGTTCGGGCGGCGCAGTGACACTCCGCGATGCTCCACCCATGCGCTCACTCCGCCATCCGGGCTCGTGAAGCGCGCCAGTATCTGGCTGCGAGAGGCGAATGTGTTCTCGACAAGCTCTGCGTTCGTGCCCAGGGCGATGATGCGCCCATGGTCAACGATGGCGATGCGATCGCACAACCGCTCCGCTTCTTCCATATAGTGAGTGGTATAGATGATTGCAGTCCCTTCGCCATGGAGCTTTTCGATCATCTCAAAGATGCGATTGCGTGACTGCGGGTCCACCCCTACGGTCGGTTCATCCATCAGCACCAGCTCGGGCCGGTGGATAATCCCGGCTGCCATGTTCAGCCGCCGCCTCATCCCGCCTGAGAGGTTTTTGGCCAGCTCTCCTGCTCGGTCTTGAAGCGACGACCAGTCAAGGCACCAAGCGACGGCTTGCTGCAGCGCGCTCCCGGCCAGCCCATGGTATCGCCGAAAGATTCCAGATTTTCCTTGCAAGTGAGTCGCGGATAAAGCGCCAGCTCTTGCGGTACCCATCCGAGTGCGGCGCGGGCTGCGGCTGAATTCGCAGGGGAACCAAAGACCGCAACACGCCCTGCATCAGGAACGACTCGCCCGACGATGCTTCGGATCAACGTGCTCTTGCCGGCACCGTTTGGCCCGAGCAGTCCGAGGCATTCGCCATTGCCCAATTCGAGCGTGATGCCATCGACGGCAGTTACCTGGCCGAAGCGCTTTACCAGCGCCTCAATTTGCAAAGGCAGCGGCGATGATGAAATCGGACCGGCTGGCGCAGACACCACCAAATCTCCTGAGTTTCCCAAACGACATCATACTACTCGTACGGGGCAGTTCTGGAGAAACGAGCCAGAAGTCCCTTCTGGGACAGTGAACTGGCAGGATAACTTCCGGGTAGCGCGTAATACGTCCGCTACCCAGAGAGCATCCGGCGACGACTCGCCCCCTTCCCAATGTCTACAATATTTCCGGCTTCCATTCGTCTACAGAAGTGGATGAATCAGACGTCGAACGTCACCTGGGCAATGACCGACCAAAACCGTCAAATCTCCGCAATCTTTGCGGAGCAGCGATTCCGGCTGCGCAATTTCATCCGCCGTCGCGTGCCTGACCCGCGCGATGCTGAGGACATTTTGCAGGACACCTTCTACAAGCTGGTGGAAGCGAACCGGCTGTTGATGCCCATCGATCACGTCACCAGCTGGCTGTTTCGCGTGGCGCGCAATCGCATCACGGATCTTTTCCGCAAGAAGAAGCCGGAGACCTTCAGCCACGCCTCGGTCGCGGACGAAGACGGCGAGCTCCTGCAGATCGAAGATTTGCTGCCATCGCCCGACGCCGGGCCGGAGGCGCTCTACGTCCGCAACGCGCTTCTGGACCAGCTGGAGCTTGCGCTTGACGAACTGCCCGAGGAGCAACGCGAAGTGTTCGTCGCTCACGAGCTAGACGGCCGCAGCTTCAAGGAGCTGGCCGCCGAGACCGGCGTGAGCGTGAACACACTGCTCTCGCGCAAACGCTATGCGGTGCTGCATCTGCGCGAGCGGCTGCAAAGCATTTATGACGAATTTACGAAATCATGAAGAGGAGCGGAACATGAAAAGGAAATGGATTTGGATCGCCCCGCTGGCGATTCTGGGCATTGTGTTATTCGGCTACCTCGGGGGCGAGATTGTGATGCTCCTGTGGAATTGGCTACTGCCACCGCTGTTCGGCTGGCGCACGCTCACCTTCTGGCAAGGGCTCGGGTTGTTGGCACTCTGCCGGATTTTGTTCGGGGGCTGGGGCGGCTCTGGAGGCGGAAAAGGGCATATTCGTCATCGCATGAGAGAACGCATGGCGGAGCGTATGGGGGAACGCATGCGAGAACGGTGGGAAAAGATGACGCCCGAGGAACGCGAAAAATTCCGCCAAGGGCTTCGTGGTTGCTGGGACGCTACGCTACCGCCGGATTCTAAGACGAGTGTCTAATCGCAGGCCGCGCCGGGCCGGTCGCACATCCGATCAAGCGCGCCTGCAACCTTACAGAATAGTTCTGAGCGCGCTTGGCATTGACGCATGTCCGCTTTCACCAAGAATGGATTCAGCACAATCCTGAAGGGAAACTCATGAAAGCCATCGTTTATCAAAACTTTGGTTCCCCCGATATTCTTAGATTTGAAGAAATTGACAAGCCAACCCCTGCGGACAATGAGGTTCTGATAAAGGTCCGCGCGGCTTCCGTCAATCCACTTGACTGGAAGTTAATGAAAGGCGGGCCGTTCATCCTTCGATTACTGCTCGGGCTCGGCAAATCGAAAATCAAACGAACCGGTGTTGATGTGGCCGGCCAGGTTGAAGCGGTTGGCAGGAACGTAACGCAATTCAAGCCGGGCGACGAGGTGTTCGGCACTTGCCGTGGAGCGTTCGCCGAGTATGCGACTTCACAGTCGCTGCCGGGGATGAAATCGGTGTTGGTCCGTAAGCCGGCTAACGTGACGTTTGACCAAGCGGCGTCCGCCCCGGTGGCGGCGCTAACTGCACTGCAGGGCCTTCGCGATAAGGGACGAATTCAGCAGGGGCAGAAAGTCTTAATCAACGGTGCGGCGGGAGGCGTGGGTACGTTCGCAGTGCAGATGGCAAAGTCGTTCGCCGCGAATGTGACGGGCGTATGCAGTACGACGAACGTAGACATGGTCCGATCCAACGGTGCGGATTGCGTCATTGATCACACCAAAGAGGATTTCACCAGGAGTGGGCAACGTTACGACCTTGTGCTCGACTGCGTTGGGAACCACTCGCTATCAGCGTGCAGGCGCGTCTTGAATCCCAAGGGAATACTGGTCATGGTTGGCGCACCGGACGACAGCCCGGTGATCCGTCTTCTGGCTCGTTTGCTGGGAGCGCTTGTATTATCACGGTTCGTGAGCCAGAAGATGGTCTTTTTCATTGCGAAAGTGAACCAAGAGGATCTGACCATCTTGGGCGAGTTCATGGCGACCGGGAGAGTAACGCCCGTCATCGACAAGCGTTACAGGTTGAGTGAGCTGCCTGAGGCTTTCCGGTATGCGGCAGAAGGGCACTCTCGTGGAAAGCTGATAGCAATTCCGGACATTTAGAACGAGGCGTCACGACGTCTTTCCATTGAGAAGTTTGCTCACTGCCGACCTGCCCCTTAACCGTGGCGAACAGCGCATTGGCCATCCCATCGCACGTACATCAGTGGCGCGGTAGTGTTGACCGATCAAGCTCCGAGTGGTTCGTCGGCAACCTAGGAATTAGACGTAGCACTCGTTAATTAACTTCCGCGTTGCCCGTCATCCTCCCGCAGTCCGCGGCAAGCGCCGTGAAGCTTTCGTATTTCCACAACGGGACTTCGGGACGTTTAAAGAGCTTTCCAACTCTATGAATAGAGCAATGCCGATCAGTCGGAGGTGAACTATTCCTCAGAAAATAGCAATAAACCCGTTACTTTCAATGGGCGCGCAGCGGCTATTTTCATGGTTCGCTTGTGGTTCGCAGAACTATGAATTATTCGTAGCGCAAGGCTTCGAGAGGATCAACGCGGGTGGCGCGGCGCGCAGGGATGTAGCACGCGGCAAGCGCGACCAGTGCCAGAACCGCAGCGGCCGCGCCAAGGCTCAGCGGATCGCTGGGCTTCACGCCGTAAAGCATGCTGGCCATCAAGCGAGTAAGTGCGAGCGCGGCAATGAGGCCGAGGCCGAGCCCGAAGGCCGCGAGGCGGCCTCCTTCGAGGAACACCTGTTTCAAGACGTCCGTGGGAGACGCACCGAGCGCCATGCGGATGCCGAATTCCTGAGTGCGCTGCGTCACAGCATAGGCCATCACCCCGTACACACCAACCGCCGCGAGTGCAAGCGCCAATAGAGCAAAGGCAACCAGGAGTGAAAGGTTCAGGCGCGGCTGAGCTACGGAATTCGAGACGAGCTGATCCATTGTGGCGATGTTGTAGAGCGGGAGGTCCTTGTCGAGGGCGAAGACCTGCTGGCGAATCGCGCTGGTCACGCTGGCGGGGTTCAGCGAAGTGCGCACAGCGATGGTCATATCTCGAGGGGCAAAAGCTCCGTAGAGTGGTTGCCTGTGTGGGAAGTAAATCTGTTCGCGGCCTTCGACGTCAAGGGAATAGTGCTTCACGTGTCCAACCACTCCCACAATGGTGCGCCAACGTGGCGCACCGGGTTTGACGTTCGGTATGGTATCGATGGCCACGCGTTGGCCGATGGCATCCCGATGTGGCCAGAAGCGGTGCGCGAAATTACTGTCTACCACAACGACGAGGGCAGCGCTCGCGTCATCCGCATCGCTCAGCACCCGCCCTTGGACGAGCGGAATCTCCAGGGCTTGAAAATATTCGGGTGTGGCCGAACGTTGGTCGATCTCCATGTACGGAAGATTGCCTAGCTCTTGCAATTTCGGGATATCTGGAATTGACGTGTCTTCGAAGAAGACGGAGCCGGAAGTATAGGCATCCGTCAGCGGCATTTGCGAAACGGCGCCCGCGGCTTGGATTCCGGGAACCGTTTTCACGCCTGCCATGAGCTGCGTATAGAACTTTTGCACCGGCGCCCCATCCGGATAAGTTTTCTCCGGCAGTGACAGCTCCATCGTGAGCAAGTGTTGCGTTTGAAACCCTGGAGAAACGTCAAGCAGATGGCTAAAGCTGCGAATCAAGAGGCCCGCTCCGACGAGTAGCAGTACTGCCAAGGCAAGCTCCGAGACTACAAGCCAGTTGCGCAAATGCAGGCTTCCCCCGGCCGCCGAAGTGCCGCGGCCAGTTTCGTTAAGCGTTTCGCGCAGATCGGTTCGCGCGACGTGCCATGCCGGCGCAAGTCCAAAGAACAGCCCGGTTAGCAGCGAAACCCCGAAGGTAAACGCAAGCACGAGAGGGTCGATATGGACTTCGTCAATGCGGGGCGTGTTCGCCGGAGCAAGCGCACGGAGTGCATCGACGCCCCAATGCGCGAGCACAAGCCCTAGCAATCCGCCGGCAAGTCCTAAAATCAGGCTTTCGGTCAGCAATTGCCTCACGAGCCGGGCCCGCCCCGCTCCCAAGGCCGCTCGAATGGCAAGTTCCTTTTGGCGTGCGGAGGCGCGGGCGAGCAAGAGATTTGCAACGTTGGCGCAGGCAATGAGTAGCACGAAGGCTACGGCACCCGACAGCACAAACAGCGCGGGCCGCAGCTTTCTGACAAGCTGCTCCTTCACCGGCACCAAGTACATATCGAAATCTTTCTCCGGTCCCCGGCCGTAGTTACCGGGATAAGCGCGGCGGAGATCATCCGCGAACCGCGTCAGCGCTGTCGAAGCTTGCGCAAAATCCACGCCCGGCTTCAGACGTGCCACGACGTGAAGATAGTGGGAACCGCGGCCGCTCGGTTTTGCGCGATCCAGACCAAGCGGAATCCAGAGGTCCTGTTTCCCGCCGAGAGAAAACTGCTTGGGCAGAACACCGACTACAGTGTACGCCTCGCCGTTGAGCTGAATCGGTTTCGTTACGATGTTCGGATCGCCGCCAAACTGGCTTTGCCACAGCGCATAACTGAGAAGGGCGTAGCGAGAATGGCCGGGCTGATCCTCGTCGGTGCCGAAGCTGCGGCCGAGGACTGGTGCAATGCCGAGCAGCGGTAGTACGCTCGCCGTAGCGTTGCCTGTGGAAACTTGCACAGGCTGCGCATCCGCGCGCGTTAGATTTGCTCTGCCTCCGAGTGAGTATGCAGCAATCTGGGAGAACGACTCGTTGTGATCCAGCAAATCCCAATATTCGGGCTCGGAGATCCAATTCTGCGGAATGCCATCCTTCTCGAATTTCCCCCAAATGTTGACCAGCGAAGGCGAATCTTGGTACGCCAGGGGACGAAGCAGGACGCTGTTCACGATGCTGAAGATCGCCGTATTCGCGCCTATGCCAAGCGCGAGAGTGAGCACGGCGACGATCGTGAAGCCAGGCGACTTCGCGAGCATTCGCAGCCCTTGCCGCAAGTCCTGCCAAAATATTTGCACGGTTGCACCCCTGAAATCTGCTGAGCTAAGTGCAGATATCCTTCCAAACTTCCTCTTTGCTACGTCCCTGCGTTGCCTATCCTTATCAGCCTCCCAACAGGATGGTGCGGCCCCGGAATTGTCCGCTTGCGGGAAAAAGCTGTCGCAGAACCGGGCAAGGAGATCGGTGTTCAGATTCCGAATTTTTGCGTAAACAGACGCGCGGGTCATCGTCCAGAAGGGGTATCATGGGAAGCGAAAGACGACATTCTGGACGAATTGTCGGCAAACCTTACCTTACCGGAATTATGGAAGGGTTGCCCGTAATCCGTCCGCAATCGGCTGCAAGCTCCAAGTAGAGCTTCCTACCTCCCGCAAGGGCGCTGCTGAGATACAGGGAGAATATCCAATCAGCGCTATCAGGCATTGGCTCCATGAACCGGCGGGCAAGCCCTGTCGTCAGTTCGGCTTCAACTCCATGATCCGCTCCGCTTTTGGTTTTGAGCGGTGTCCGCTTTCGGACAGATAGTTAGGCCCCTTTTTGGTTGAATTGAGACGGGGCTCGGCTCTAAGAGGCCCTGAGGTTTCACAAAATACATGCAAGGCAGTTCATTGCCGTTCAGGATTGACATGAGTGGGAAAAACTATCGAACCGCACAGACAGGTCAACGGACGAGCGCCGAGGGAAAACAAGTAAGCAACAAAGTACTTTTGGCAACACCCGACAATGAATATGAGTCGATGCGTCCTGACTTGACGTATGTTGACTTGCCGCATCATCTCAGCCTTCACGAGCCGACACAAAAGATCGAGTTCGTCTATTTCCCGAACCATGGAATGGTTTCTCAAGTTGTAGTGACCAAAGACGGTCGAACCGTCGAAGTGGGCGTAGTAGGCAACGAGGGCTATGTTGGGGCGGGACTGGCAGCCGGCTTGAGCAGAAGTTCAGTGCGTGAAGTAATCCAAATCGCCGGGGACGGATTCCGAATGATGGGGAATGCGCTGGAACGGATTCTGAGGTCGGCTCCGCAGTTACAGGTGATGCTGAACAGGCATGCGGGGCTGCAAGGAATGCAAGTTGCACAGACCGCGGCGTGCAATCGACTTCACGATATAGAGCAACGTCTCTCGAGGTGGCTGCTGATGACTCAGGATCGGGTGCATTCCGGAGTGCTTCCGATCACCCACGATTTCATTGCGACCATGATGGGTACTGACCGATCCACGGTAAGCTTGGCCGCGTTGGTACTGCAAAAAAAGGGAATCATAAATTACGTGCGAGGCGCAGTGAAGATTGTGAATCGCAGGAAACTCGAAAAATCCACTTGTGAGTGCTACGAGGTCATTCAAGGGTTCGAGAACGACCTCGGATTGAGATAGTAATTGCCGTCAGTGTTGGATACCCCACAGACAACAGTTCTTTTCTATCGGTAATCTTCAGGTCTTTTGAATTCACTTCAGTTTTGATGTGCGTTCGAAAGCCCCCTAAGCAGAACCTCGCTCAAGGTAAGGAAAAGAGCGGCTTTTGTCGTCGCAGTCCCGTCGATGACCAATGCTGCGCCGTCTTTCAAAAAGTTTAACCGCGTCAAATTGCTGGGCGGCAAAGGAGCCGATGCGTCGCAAACTGGTATGGACCGAGAGGCCGAATTTTCAGGGGTGGGCTTGCACGGAATGCGCATGGGTGTTTAACGCTTCATGGCCACTCGTTGGCACGACCATTGACGAGATGAAGACAAAGTTCGAAGAGGAGCGCGACAAGGAATTCGCCACTCATGTCTGTGTCGAGCACCCGAGAGCCACAAAGGATCCCCACTAGCCAAATCATCCACGAGTGGGTTGAAGCCGTTCGATACTCTCAGGCCACCAAGGCGCGCAGGCTGAAGCTATTTGCGGAGAACTCTAGCCAAACGGGCAGTGTTGATGTGTATCCCACCGTGCGCGTCGAGAGGGCCACGGTATTTGACGAAGCCAAGCATTTTGAACTTATTCATAAAGAAGCTGACGCGCGAGCGTGTAGTGCCGATCATTGACGCGAGGACCCCTTGCGATATTCCGGCAAAGCTGTGCAGCATGCGCCGGTCCTCCTTGCCTGCGAGCAGCAAAAGTGTGCGGGCGAGCCGCCTCTCGCTGTAGTGAGAAAACTGGTCCGCCAAATCCTCCTCGAGCCGAATATTGCGCGAAATCAGATAAGACAAGAAACGGTAGGAAAGCGCATGGTCGGCGTGGAGAGCTCGGACCATCTCGCTTCTATTAAAGACTTGTAGAGCCGTGGGTGCGATCGCGGTGGCGGTCGTCATACGAATTCTATGACATCCCAGGCATGTTTCACCAATAAATTCGCCTGGCCCCAAAATGGCAACAATGGCCTCTTTGTGAGTCTTAGAGACCACGGAGAGTTTCACGCGGCCTGTTTGGATGTACATGAGCGTTTCGGCGATATCCCCTTCAGAGAAAACAGTTCCTCCGGGTGCGAAGCTTTTATTTAGTGCGACCAGTCCGTCCAAATCGAATGAAATCTTGGGAAGGGCCTTTATGTTGGACCTCATGGGTTGATTGGGTCTCCGATTCTAGGATATTGCATGGCGCGCGGGAATTGGGCCATTTGCGGCATCGCCATTTCCTTCCTGACATCGTCTAAGCTCTTCCAGGGACTCTTTTTGCTTCGTGGATTCGTTTCTATGGCTTCAATCGCGGAAAGCTTCCGGTCTACATGTGGTTCTGATCGCGGGGCGCCTCAATGCACCACACAACGCCGCCCTGCAGCGACACCGCACGTAGGACATGGGACGGATGACAACTGTTTCGTGGTCAGCTCCTTTTTTCCAGTCGAAAATTGTCCGATGACACCCTACCGTAAAACTATCCCATTTGGAACACTCCTTGGTACCAGCCGGTCACCCGGTGAATCTCCAGTGCTTCTGCTCCTTCCTTTTAGATTTCTGAGGAGTGCTGTCAAGGAGAAAATTGAGTTTCCCCAGGAAAATTCACCCCCCTTCTGCACAGTTTTCACACACGTTTCTCACGACGCCACCGCCGCTTTCGTTGCTGCCACCAGCGGCGAGTTGTGTTTGGCCAGGGCAGCCAGGTAGACGTTCTCGTCGTACGCCACCTGCTCCTTCCAGCAGCGATAGATAATACGAATCCATTTGAAGGCTAACGCCCGCACCGCTGCGTGGTGCTTCTTGCCCCGACGGCGCTGCAGTTCGTAGTAGGCGCGCGCCCATTGCGATTGGGGGATGGAAAGGGCGGCCCACTCATGGAAGCTCTGCCGTAAGAACTTCGAACAAGCAAAGCGGAAATGAACCCAACTGCTTTTCCCGCTACTCTCACTGACCGGGGCAATCCCCGAAAAGATTTGTACCTCGGCGGCGTTTTGATAGCGCTCCCGCTGCGAACCGAACGCCGCCAGCAGCCGTGGTGCCATCACCGCTCCCGCTCCCGGCAGAGAATCAAAGATGAAAAAATCGGGATGCGCTTCGGCCGCCTCCTGAATCTGCCGATTTAAGCCTTCAATACCCTCATGGAGAACCTGAATCAGTTGCACCAACACCTTCACCACCGCCACCTTGGCCTCCACCACGGCGCGATCCTTCAGCGCGGGCATGGCCTCCCCAATGGCTTTGATCCGGTTCTCGATCAGCTCCTCCTTGCGACTGTGCTGCTTGCGAAAAAAACTCCGCAAGGTGTCCGGTCGCGCCTTTTGCAGCGCTTCCAGCGTGGGCCAGCGCTCCAGCAGAGCGCAGACCAGAGGACTATCCACATCCCCAAACCAGCGCGGAATCTGCGGAAAGTAAATTTTCAAGTGGGCTTCTAAACGATTACTCTGGGCCGTCTTCTCGTCGACCAGCTTGCGCCGCTCCTCCACCAGATTCTGGATGCGCCGCGTAGCCTCCGTATCCGGCGACAAGCGGCGCAACTTCTCCCGATGCCTCTGCAGCAGATCCAGCAGTAGATCGGCATCGCTGGGATCATTCTTAGCTCCCGAGGAATAAAATGCTTTCCGCAAGTTGGCGGTCATGGCCGGCGGCACCGGAAAGATATGCAGCTGCTCGTACTTGCTCAGCAGGAACACCAAGGCTCCGCGGCTCTGCTCCACGGCCACCGCAATCGGTCGACCGGCAAAGCGCTGACTCATCTGCGCGACCCAGGTTTCCACGGCCTCCGGCATATGGTCCACTTCTCCGCGCAAACGCGTGCTGGAGTTGACCTCTTGCAGGCTCCAAACGTGCTTTTGGTCCGCCCAATCAATGGCCAAAAAAGCGGCATACTGGATTTCGGATTGGTTTTGACTCATGAGTTTTCTTGACTCCCTCCTCGAATTACGAATGTCGCTTGCTCTCGCTCCATCGCAGGCTTACTTTGTTGTTCGAAATCCTTATAGCAGAGTCATGGCAACAGGGGCCCTGACAGTATCTGAGTATTCGTTGCAACAAAGCGCATCCCGCGGCTGAAAATCTAAAGGTAAACATCGAGTGTTAGGGCCTTCTATTCATGACCGCAGGACGCCTGCCGCCCGCCAGTGTAGCCGGTCAGCAAACTCAAATTTTTCACATTTCCACAGGCACGCGCCGCAACAACAACGGTGGAAATCTCTCCTTTGCTGATACTTTCCCCAGAATCACTATAAGGGCCTTCGGCCCGCGAAACCTTATGAAAATCACTCAGTGATAAGATCGCCACGGTCTGGAGCGGCGAGGTCGAGCTTATCAGTGGAGATTTCGAGGCCGTCCATCTGTCTGATCCGGAGCGTGCGTGTTTGAGCGAATAATTGGGCGTCGTTGTCTTCCCCTGGGGGAGCAGCGATAGCCCGCGACTCTGGTTAAGGTAATCGCAGCACGCTCTCCGCTCCCGGCCAGGAGGAACTGTGTCCTACAAGATAGCGGGAATCGATGTTCACAAAAAGGTGCTGGCTGTAGTTGTGTCCGACGTTGAAATCGAAAGCGAATACCAATTTGAGCGGAGGATGTTTAACAGCAACCCTGAACAACTGCGCTCGTTGGCTGCGTGGCTCGTCGAGCAAGAGGCCGAAGAAGTAGTCATGGAGTCGACGGCGCAATATTGGAAACCAGTTTGGGGAGCACTGGAACGGTATTGGAAGCCAATGTGCGAGAAGCGAGAAGGCGCACGCCGTAAGTCGGGAACGCTGCATCTGGCACAGGCGCTATCCAATCGCGGGCGGCGCCGGACGAAAGAGAGATTTCGTCGATGCCGAACGCCTGGTGAAGCGGCTGGTGGCCCGAGAACTGACGTTGAGCTTTGTGCCTGATGCCGAGCAGCGTTTGTGGCGGACGGTAACGCGCAAGAAGTACCAGTTGAGGCGCGACCGGGTGCGGCTGCAGAACCAATTGGAGGCACTTCTGGAAGAGACCCATATTAAGTTGTCCAGCCTAGTCTCCGATCTACTCGGCGTCAGTGCCCGGCGCATGTTGAAGGCGCTGGCTGATGGAGAAACTAATCCGGCAGCTCTGGCGGCTTTGGCCCATGAGAGGTTGCGGGCCACGCCGGAACAATTGTGTGATGCGCTCGGCGCGTGCACAGATCTCAAGCCCGTGTACCGACAGCTTCTGAAAATGGCGCTGGAGCAGTTGCAACTCCTCGAGCAGCAGATCGGCCAACTGGACCAAGAGCTAGCCACTTTGCTCCATCCGCACCACGATGCTGTCCAGCGGCTAGCGGAAGTGCCGGGTCTGGGAGTGGATTCGGCGCAACAGATCATTGCTGAAGTTGGTCCTACCGCAGCGACCTTTCCGTCGGGAGAACAGCTCTCCTCGTGGGTGGGCGCCTGCCCCGGCGACGAAGAGAGCGCCGGACGTAAACTACAGCCACCGCTCTCCGAAGGGCAACCGTCACATGCGGCGATTACTCAATCAGGCGGCTAACGCCGCCGTCAAAGTCAAAGGGAGTATCTTCGAGATTATCTATCGCCGTTGCATCCCGCGACTCGGACATAATCAAGCCATCGGACTCATTGCGCATCGACAGTGTCGTCTGATCTGGTTAATCCTGCATAAGGGAACTCTCTACGAAGAACGGGGCCCGGCAGTCACCAAACGATCCAAATATCAGCGCACGTGGAGAATGATTCGGCAACTCCAACAGCTGGGCTATCGGATCGAATCACTGAATCCTCAGGCCAGCCAAGCACAGGTGTAGTTATTTTCGACTCTGGTAAACGCTAGTGCTCTATCGGAGGCGCGTTTTCACAAAAGCGTGAAGTCCGGGCGAGGTGCTCCGCGCGCGTTCGATAGAGCCGTTTGAAGGTGGGCGCTGGCGGTTGCGGCGGATGCGGGCTAGTGGCTGCAGCGATCTGACGGCTATGGGAATTGAATCTTTTTTCGTTTGCAGCCTATTGATTTTGCGGCTCTGAGCAGGAATTCGTAGAGACTCAATAGGAGAGCGGGCTTCCGTAGAGAGGCAGTTCGGCTAGACTCGGCGGAATGCGCGACAACGAATTCACGAGAATCCTGGATTGGCCGGGTTATCGGGTGTTTCGACACGAAATCGATGAAACCGCCAAGACCTTGTGTTTATGGGTACGGCGGAAGCGGGGGAATCGCAAACTGATCTGTTCGGGATGGGGAAGGAAGTTTAGCGACGCGCATGACTATTACCAGCGCGAGGTACGCGACTTGCCGTGGAGAAAGTATCGGACCACGGTGCTCATCGAACTGTACCGGGTGTGCTGTCCCGAGTGCGGGGTAAAGGTCGAGAAGGTACCGCAACTGCCGAGCAAAGCGCCCTTTAGCAAAGACTTTGCGGATGCGGTGGGGTGGGCGTGCGAAAGCGCAGCGGTACGCCAGGTGGCCAGACAGTTCGGACTGGCCGCCAGCACGGTGCGAGCGATCGACCTGCGGTATCTGCAGCGCTGGAGTGCCACGCGCCGCAAGGATCGCTTAGAGCAGATGGGTGTGGACGAGATCTACTTCGGCAAGCAGCTGAAGTTCATCACCGTGGTCAGCAACTTGCAGACCGGCGAGCCTTTGTGGTTCGGGCAGGATCGCCAGCAAGAAACGCTCGATGAGTTTTTTCGAACGCAACTGAGGGAAACCCAGCGGAAGGGCATCGAGGCGGCGTGCGTGGATATGTGGCGCCCATTTACTAACCGCATTGCCCAAGGGGCTGTCCACTGCCGAATCGTGTATGACAAGTTCCACGTTCTGCAGCATGCCAACAAGGCCATCGATGAAGTGCGGAGGGCGGAGTTCTTCCGCAAAGGTGGGCGCATGCGCGGGGTAGTGAAGGGCAAACGCTGGCTGCTGTTGACGCGCTGGATGAATCTAGACCACCAAAAACGCCAGCAGCTAAACGAGCTGTTCGCCCTCAATCGGCGGGTGATGAAAGCCTATCTCTCCAGAAACTTCTTTAAGGTTTAACGAGCGTGATCTGGAGGCCCAGTTTGGCTGCTTTCTTTTTGAGGAAGTCGATCTGTTGTCGGCGGTATCTGTGCTCGTAGTACTCAGCACCTTTGCCAACATATCGCTGACCGTACTTCAACATTCGACAGACCAGGCGGCGAGCCGGTGGGCCATCGCGGTAACGGCTTTCGGAGCACCTAGCTCGGTGCGCAAACGGCGGTATTGCGCTCCAAGGTAGGTTCGGCTGCGCGTCAAGGTGACCGCCGCCATGCGGAAAGCCGTGGTGGCACGGTTGACCACAAGCCGCGTCCCCGGCCCAGCACCTTGTCTCCACTGGTACGGTTGTCCGGGCATAATCCCAGCCACAAGGAAAAGTGCGCTTCGGTTTTCCCCGGCTCACCTCCAGCCCCACTTCACTGATCAGAGTCTAGGCGACCATCACGTCGATGCCGTCAATCCTCGTTAGGTCTACTCCCGTGATGCGCTGTAGCTCACGGCCGAGCTCGAATCGCGGAGCATTCTTGGCCGGCTTTACTTTTTCTTTCGGGTTCCTCTTCGGCGATAGGAGACGGAACAGTAGCCGCAAAACTCGCCAAATGCTTCTGCAATTGCTGATCGCACTCGGCGATCCGTTGCTGATAGGTGTCATACATCTCTGCTTCCTGCTGCAATACAAACAGCAGTTCCGGACGCCAGTGGCCCTCCAAGCTTTTGGCCACCTCCTCACGACTGGCATGAATCCGCGGATCACTGAGTTCAGCCAACTTTCGAGGATCATGCTCTCCGGCAATGATCGACCGTATGATCGCCTGCCCGGTTAGCCCGCTCACATCGCTGATTACATTCGCTAATTGCACGTTCATCTGCGTCAACGCTTTCTGCATACGTTGAACGCACGTCGCCGCTCCATGCACGTGCTCTGCCCGTTGTCGCCAGTAGGTACGAAGGACGCGAATCTCTGAAGGCGGTTGGAACGAGTTGTTCAACAACCCGTAGGTGTGCAATTTCAGCAACCATTGGCTCTCCTGCACATCGCTCTCTCCGTCCCGGAAGGTTCTTCGTGTGCCGTGCGTTAACCAAATACACTTGCATGCCACGTTCTTCGAGAATTTCGTAGATGGGGATCCAATACACTCCAGTTGACTGCATGGCCACGGTTTTCACTCCGCATCGCTGTAACCATTCTGCTAGGCAATGCAAGTCTGCAGGGAAACACTCAAACCGGCGCACTGGTTGTGGATCGCGATCCGGTCGCACAGCGACGTAATGCATGCCGTTCCCAACATCAATCCCCGCTGCATGCGAATGGACTACTTCCAGCCCCGGATTTCCGATTGCAATCGCCACCCCCATTCTTTTCTCTCCTTCCGGTTCCTCCATAGTTTTTTCTCTGTCATGATTCCCGCTCCTCATTGCAAGATTGGGATCCGGTCCGGCCCGGTGACGATAGGTTGAAAAATCTCTCCAACGGGGTCAAAGGGCCTCAACATCGACAGCCCTTGCCACCATGCCAGCGATCGCCAGTACCGGAGCCATGCTTTTATGCGGGCGCGAGGCACCACTCGGAAGTCGGCCTTAGCTCGCCGAAACGGATCCGTGATTAGATTTTCCGGATATTCAAAACTCGAGACAAGTTTCTGGCACCAGTGACTGCGGCGCAGGCGCGGTCAACTGCTTTT
>CAVPKZ010000122.1:0-4932 GCA_963705755.1 uncultured Acidobacteriota bacterium
GCGGACTTCCCGTGAGATCTGCTGAAGAGTCCCCGGCGAGGCCCGCTTCGACGTGTACCGAGAGCGAGAATGCGAGTGATTGCCGCTTTCTCGGCCCGCAAGTGCTTTTGCTGCTCGGCGAGATATCCGAGCAGCAGGCCCATCACCAGCAAATAAACCGACAACATGAAAAGCCGCCGGGGCTGGAACTCAGTGACATTAATTTCCAACCCAGCGAGGAAATGCCAGGGCAATCCTCCGCCGCGGCTTGCCCAGAGGTGCAGTAACGTGGGAAGCCATCAAGGATGCGCTGCACCACGCGCTGGTGGAAGAGTTCGGGCTGAAGCCGCGGCAGGCATTCGCGCCGGTCCGGGTCGCGGTGACCGGGCGGCGGGTGTCACCGCCGCTGTACGAGTTGATCGAGTTTGCCTGGTTGTTATTGAAATTGTGGCTTGCCCGGGCGGCGTCCTCGATTGCCTCGGTCCAACCCCCGTTCTCCGGGCCCGGCCCCCGCGCCGGGGGCGCCAAACGGGGCCACCGGATCCCTGATCCCGTGATCACGGAAGATCTCTGGGTCTATGTGTCCGGGATATTCCGTGATCATGGACGCCGGCCTGCGGGGCCCTGTGAGGGGGTGGGGGAGATGGTTTTGCGGGGAAAGACGACTAAACCGGTATATCAGATTAGATCATTGTGCCTGTAACCATTGACGCTAAACCGGTCTAGTGATGTCATCTTCAGTGTGCGCGGCGGCTCCACCTCCCGCGCCCGCCTGCTTCATGTCACGGCCCGGTACTGGCTGGGCTGGTGCGACCAATGGAGGTTCGAGATGGCCGCAGGCTCTTCTTCAAGTCCGGATGATCCCCGGCCGGGGACGAGACGCGCCGCGGGTTGCTCGCGGGAACCGTCGCCGGGGCGGCGGGACTCGCCATGGGCGCGGGGGTGATCCCCGCAGCAGCCGGCGACCGCCGCCCGCGCTGGTCTCGCCTCGGGCGGCACGTTCCCGGGTCACCCCCAGGAGTTCGTGACGGTCCGCCACCCAGAGAGCGGCTGTTTCGCACCGCATCGTGCAGCCGGCGTAATTTCGCGCGGTCGTTTGCATCTTTTTTAGGGCCAGTGCCGGTGGTGAAAATCATGGCTTTACTGAGCTTCGAAACGCTCGATGCATGAATCTTTTTGCCATCGCGAAAAGCGCCCTCGCCGCGATACGCGAACCAACGCGTGCCGAGTGCGGGAGCGCTCACCATGCCCGCGACAATTTCTCCACGGTGCTCGATACCAAGCAGCGTTCCAAAAGTGGGAATACCACGCGAAAATTCTTCAGTGCCGTCGATAGGGTCGATGATCAATCTTGCTCGGTCGCCGGAGCTGGCTGCTTCCATATCGCGGCCGCCCATTTCCTCGCCCAGAACATCGAGAGCCAATCCGCTAGCGGTTACTTTTTTACGCGCCATTTCTTCGACGCCGCGATCGGCCTGGGTCACCGCGGAGCCATCGCCCTTGCGGTCCACGCGCATTTCCACTGCGCGAAAATATCGCATGGCGATGAGGTCGCCCTCCTGCACGATGGAATCGAGCAGCGGACCGTATTCTTCGCGATATCCCATCATTTCTCCGTCGGCTCTCAGCCTTATGCAAAGCTAGCGGCGTCCCTTACGCTTCCGATTTGACACGTCCGCCGCGGCTACCTAGCATACAAACTTACCCATTTGAGCGCTCAAACCAACCCCGGAACGGTGCTGGACCGCATTCTCGAATCTCGTCGAGCCGAGGTGGAGCATCGTAAATGCGTGCTGCCAGAAACGGCGCTGAAATATGGCGCGAAAGCGGCGTCGCCGGTGCGCGATTTTTATTCTGCGCTGTCACGCGACGGGATAAACATTATCGCAGAACTGAAGCCGGCATCTCCTTCGCGCGGAGTTATTCGTGAGCCATTCGACGCGCCGGAGCTAGCCAAGGGTCTTTCGCAAGCCGGAGCGGCCGCGCTGTCTGTACTTACGGAAGGCGAATATTTTCATGGCTCGCTGAAAAACTTGCGCGATGCGCGAAAAGCGATGGGCTTGCCGGTACTACGCAAGGATTTTATTTTTGACCCATGGCAAGTGTGGGAAGCGCGGGCTAATGATGCCGACAGTTTTCTTCTGATCGTCGCGGTGTTGAGCGATTCTCTCTTGCGCGATCTGATTGCCCTTGGCCGCGAAATTGGAATGGAACCGTTGATTGAGGTGCATACTGCCGCGGAGCTTGAACGAGCGCTGGCTGCTTCAGCGAAAATTATTGGAGTGAACAATCGCGATTTGAAAACCATGGCCGTGCGCATCGAAACATCGCTGGAACTGATCGAACAGATTCCAGAAAATTGCGTGGCTGTCAGCGAGTCCGGCATTCGCAACCACCAGGATCTTGTAAAGATGCGTGAGGCTGGGTTCGATGCGTTTCTCATCGGTGAGCATCTAATGAAGGCGGCCGACCCAGGGGCGGCGCTATTCGAATTGCTTGGACAGCCGCGCGTGACCAGAGAGCAATTTGATGCGGCCTCCGCGGCCACCGACGCGAAGAACGATAATTGGCAAAACTAAGTATGACCCGAGTGAAAATTTGCGGAATTACCACCGTCGAGGACGCGCGTGTCGCGTGCGAGGCCGGCGTCGACGCCATTGGTCTAAATTTTTATCCGCGAAGCCCTCGCGCACTCTCTGTCCAAAAGGCCGTTGAACTGCGAGCTTCAATTCCCTCTGGCGTGCAAGTCTTTGGGGTTTTTGTAAACGTTGAAGCCACTGAAGTCATGAAAATATTCCGGGATGTACGGCTCGATGCGCTGCAATTACATGGTGATGAGTCGCCCACAACGGTTACGCAGTTGACTCGCCTAGCACCGGTATTCAAGGCGCTACGGGTCGGCCCAGATTTTTCCGCCGCAACGTTGGAGAATTATCCGGATGTTTCAGGATTCTTATTCGATACCGCCGATGCCCTGCCTGGTCAATATGGTGGAACCGGCCGGCTGGCGGACTGGGGTGTTGCGCAGCAGGCGGCGCGCAGCCACAGAGTCATCCTGGCTGGCGGCTTGAATGCCGAAAATGTGGCCGCCGCGATCCTGCAAGTGCGTCCTTATGGTGTTGACGTGGCCAGCGGCGTGGAAGCTTCACCCGGTGAAAAAGATCATGCTCAGTTGCGCGAGTTTGTTCGCGAAGCGCGTCGAGCCAACCAGGAACTAAATTTACCTGTGGAGAAATCGCGCGGCAGATGAGCTCCATTCTTAAATCGCTGAGCTATTCGCCCGGGCGCTTCGGCCCTTACGGCGGCCGGTACGTTCCTGAAACGTTGATGGTGCCGCTCTTCGAACTGGAACGCGCTTATGAATTGGCAAAATCGGATCCGAGTTTTCAGTCGCGCCTTGCCGATCTACTCAAAAATTTTGCCGGCCGCCCCACGCCTTTACAGTTTGCGGAGCGGCTCACCAATAAGTTGGGGGGCCCCAGAATTTATTTGAAACGCGAAGATTTGTTGCACACCGGCGCGCACAAAATTAACAACGCCATTGGCCAGGGCTTGCTGGCGGTAAAAATGGGCAAGCCCCGCATCGTGGCCGAAACGGGCGCGGGACAACACGGCGTAGCATCTGCGACGGTGGCCGCGCAGCTCGGTCTCGAATGCACCGTGTACATGGGCACCGATGACATGGCGCGGCAATCGCCCAACGTTTCCCGCATGCGCCTCCTGGGTGCGAAGGTTGTTGGCGTGGAGTCCGGCAGCCGCACTTTGAAAGATGCCATCAACGAAGCGATGCGCGATTGGGTTACCAATGTGCGAAGCACGCATTATCTTCTGGGCTCGGTGCTGGGCGCGCATCCCTATCCCACGATGGTGCGCGATTTTCAGCTGAGCATCATTCCAGTTAACCCTCAGACACTGCAATTATTTGGGAAGTTGTATCGTGAAGTCGCCGCAATTTTCCCGTCGAGCTATCTTCATGGCGGTTGCGACGAAGTCAACTGGGGCGGCTCAACACTGTCTCGCAGAGCCCTTGAGACCAAGACTCGAGCTCAAATCTGGGCAGAGTACCTGAACTCACTCAATCACATTTCTGAAGGTCTGGGGAAACAATGGATCGTGTGGGGTTTAGTCATTCAAAAAGAACCAGAGATTCTTGGCCGGTTGAACAAGAACATTATCATCATGGATTGGAATTATTGGGAGAATAGCTCTTCCAAGATTCAGGATGCCTTTCTGAAAGTTCGCGCCAACGGCTCTCGTGCCATCGGGGGGCCAGCATTGATACGCTACATGTGGGGTACAGAGCCAGGCAGCGAACAGTTACGGAATATCACGGTTATGCCAATGCCTATTTTGGTCAAAGATCCAGGCGCATTGGGTGTCATTCTGACCAACTGGGTACCCAGCCGATACGTTCAGAACTCGATTTGGGATGGATTCGCATATGCCGCAGTCGCCTTCAATCAAGGAACGGCGGCTGCGCAGACCTCCGGGTTGCGCCGTTTTGTGGAAAGGCACTATCAGGCGAACTGGAGCGAGACCTGGGACGAAGCATTTCAGTTGATCTATGATGATGCGCCTTATATCGAAGACCGCGAATCATCGTCTTGGATGGGTCTCAGATTGCCAATTCCCTGGAGTAATGATGAACAGCTCACGGCGCTCCTAAAAGATAGAACTCCCCGCCACAATCCCTTCACACGGCTACACAGCCTGCTGGTTCTGCTGGAACCGTCGGTTCTCAAAAATTTCGCCGACTTCCAGGCCTTTGAACTCTGCGTCGAGTATCTGGAACGTATGTTCTGGCGTGAGGCGGTGGTTATTGAGCACACTGCCAAACAGCCGATTGCGCGAGAAACCGCGGACCTATTGATTCAAAGTATCGCCGAACAAGATCGACTATCGCAGAGGCGCTATCCCGGGATTGGGACATGGGGCGCCCGGCGGATTCTCCAG
>CAVPKZ010000123.1:0-39702 GCA_963705755.1 uncultured Acidobacteriota bacterium
AGGCCGGCCTTGGCAATCTTGCGGCAAAATAGCTTGTCGCCCTCATTCAATTTGAAGAGATGGGGAGTTAATGCCCCGTGAGGCACCAGTTCCAGAAAAAATTCGAGCGATTGTTCATATGGAGACGACACCAACGAATAGGCGCGCTCAATCCGTTGCCCCGCGAATTCCACTCCGAGCGTCGCATACTGGCCAGCCAAAAATTTGAATGGCCCTCCGGGATCGACGCGAATAAGCCATAAATCGGGCGAAATGTCCCGCCGCTCGATTATCGTCGCCTCGTAATGTTTGTCCCCAGGCAGCATTCACAACTCCCGATTCGAAATTGAAAATTCGCGCGAACCCATCATTCATACGCCAGTGCCACGACCGGATCATAACTTGCCGCCCGCAGCGCGGGATATGTCGCTCCGGTGGTCGCCCCGACAAAAGCCAATACTACAGCCGAAAAAATCCAGGATGGCGCTATCAAAATCGTCAGGCCGGGGTTCGTCTGTTTCAAAATGGCTTGAACCAGAAAGGTAATGGCGATGCCCAGTCCCGTTCCCATCAGGGTCAAAATAAAAGTTTCTCCCAGCAGCATACGCACCACATCGAATCTCGAAAATCCCAACGCCTTCAGAATACCGATTTCGCGCGTTCGCTCCATGACCAGCGTATGCATGTTCAGCAAGACCACCAGAAAACTGATCACAATTCCAAGTGCCACCATCGTCCTCGTAAACGGGCGCAGTTGCGGAAGATTCGACGAGGTCATTAACGTTAGGTATTCGGATAGCGATCGAACGCTGTTTTGCGGATCCAACTTCAAGATCTCCGCTCGCGCGATCTCCGTATCTCCTTTGCTTCGAACATAAAACATGGACACTCGCTTGTCCGCACCGGCAAGATCTTGCGCCGTCTGCAGCGGGATAAAATATCTCGCGCCTTTCCCATGCGCCACGATCCCGCTTACGGTAAAAACGTGATTCAGCAGTGTAATTTGACTACCCACCTTCAGGTGTTTTGACTGCGCAATGATGTCGTCAGCAATCATCTCATCCGGTCCTGAGAACGGCCGGCCGTCGCGAAACAAAAACCCGCGACTAAGCGCGTTGAATCGCCTGAAGTCGATGCCATAGACCATCACTAAGTTCTTTGGTTCTGTCAAAATTACGGTGGGAGCGACTTCATCTATATCCGGCAGGGCCGCGATTTTGTCGACCAACGATTCCTGCATGACTGCGCTTGAGAACGCAAAGAAAATCGAAGAATTCGGCGGCTGCACGATGATGTCAGCGCCGACACCTTCCTGCCGTTTTCCCCACTCGGAAATCACACCTGAAGTGAGCCCCGCGATCATCAGCACCAGAACCACCTGAATCGCGATAGCAATCACACTCAGCGAACTTCGTAGCGGCCGTGTGGAAATGCTGCCCCAAAACATCTGCAATAAAGAAAATCGTCCTTCGAAGGTTTCATTCATGCTTGGAAGCCGCGGTGAACTGTATCACCGTCATTAAGAAGCGCCAAAGAAGTGCGGACCCTCATTGCACGATCTCTTCCGAAAGTCGCGCCAAATATTTCGCTCTCATTAAGTTTTGCACACATGTGTTGATAAGTTTGTGCAAAACTCATCATGCCTTCCCTCTAACTGCACGCCCATCAATACTCTTCCCCTCTTTGCACAATTTCCGTGCAAGCAGCAAAAAACTTTGGGTATAGACTACGCGACTTCCCGAAAAATTAGTGAGCGCGGGATGAAGTTTAAATTTTCCGCCGGTTCCGCGATGGAACATTGCTCGGTCTAATACCACTTGGGCGGTCGATCGAGATGAATCTTGATCGGCTCCTTCGAACTCGTGATGTCGTACCACCGCCCGAAGGTTTTCCATCCTTCCGCGACAATTTGTATCTCCACTCTTCCAAGTGGCGCATCCGGAATATGCGCGATTCCCTCACGGTTGGTCTTCACATTCAGCTCGAACTGCTTATTTTTCGCAATTTTGTGTTCTTCAACATACTTCAAATAGACGCTAGCATTTTCGATAGGACGATCTTTATCACCGCCGGTGACTTCAATGGTTACGCGGGTGCTAGGCAGAGACCGCTGGGTCTGGCCCTTCGGGATTTCCTGCGAGTTGACGACGCTGGTCGCCACTATAAGCATTGCCAGCAAGCCTGTAAGGCATGCGGCTCGTGTAAAACACAATTTCTTCATACTGATTAAACTATCCTCTACGTAAGCCAGTTGGTGGTCAAGTTTTTCTGACATTTATTGACGAACCGAAACGTCGGCGCCAGCTTTAATTGACTCGCCGTAATACCTCCTGTAATTTTGAAGAATCAGGTTATTTTTGTAGCCCACGCGTCACGGTGATCGCAGCCAGTCCGGCTTGTGATTAAGCCTGCAGATTTTCGATTCGAACCAAGAGGAGTACACATGGGTTTCGCCACTAACGCCATCCACGTCGGCCAGGAACCAGATCCGTCCACCGGCGCCATCGTCGCGCCAATCTATCAAACGTCTACTTACGTAAACGAAGAGTTGGGGAAATATAAAGACGGTTACGACTACGCGCGCACCAATCATCCCAATCGAAAAGCTTTGGAGCGCACCATTGCCAAACTTGAAGACGGCCACAGCGCTTACGTATTTACTTCCGGAATGGCTGGCATCGATGCCGTCTTTCGCTTGTTGCGCCCTGGCGACCATGTGGTGCTCTCCGAGGCGGTGTACGGCGGCGTTTTTAGGCTCTCCACGCAACTCTTGGTTCACTTTGGACTGGAATTCAGTTTTGTGGACACTTCCTCGTCGGACGCGGTGCTATCGGCCTTCCGGCCCAACACCAAAATGTTGTACATCGAAACACCCACTAATCCCACGATGAGAATCGCGGACATTGCTGCGCTGGCTAAATTGGCCAGTCAACGAAACATCACTGTAGTGGTGGACAACACTTTCCTGAGTCCCTATCTTCAGCGGCCCATCGAGCTCGGTGCGCACATCGTAGTTCACTCCATGACTAAGTATCTCAACGGCCACAGCGACTCGACGGGCGGCGCGGTGGTGTTGACTCGCAAGGAAGACGCCGAAAAAATTTATTTTATCCAGCGCTCGGCGGGCGCCGGATTGGCGCCGATGGATTGTTTCCTGATTTCGCGCGGCATCAAGACTCTCGCGGTGCGCATGCTGCAGCACAATGCCAACGGGCTGGTAGTAGCACGCCATCTCGACACACACCCGAAAGTTCAAAAGGTTCTATACCCCGGCCTCGCAAGCCACCCACAACATGAAATTGCGCGTCGTCAGCAGAAAGGCCCCGGTGGCATGCTTTCTTTTGAGCTGGGCTCTCTGGAGGCAGCCCGCCGTCTTCTCAATCACGTGAAGCTGTGTGCGCTGGCAGAGAGCCTTGGTGGCGTGGAATCCTTGATCTCGCTTCCGGCACTCATGACGCACGCATCCATGCCGCAAGAAGTGCGCGAACGCGTCGGGATCACTGAAGGACTGGTCCGTTTGTCGGTGGGCATCGAGGATGCCGACGACATCATCGCCGATTTGGATCAGGCGCTACACCACGTCTAGCTATTTCTTTCGCGCTGGCTTTACACTTTCAGCGAGCCATCCCAAATATTCGCGCGAGCCGGAAACGACCGGCAGCACTAAGAATTCAGGCGCATCATAACTGTGCATACTCCGCACCATTCGTTCTAACTCAGGCAAGCGCTTCGCGGTTGATTTCATGACCAATAAATACTCCCGTGAAACTTCTATCTTACCCTTCCAACGGTAGATGGAATCCACGGCGTTCGGCATCACGTTGACGCAAGCAGCAAGTCTAGCTTCGACAGCAGCACGAGCGATCCGCCGCGCCTCCCGGAGCGTTCCGCAGGTGACAAGGATTACTCGGCACTGCCTTCCGGGCATTTCGTTTCTTTCAGCCTTTCAACTGTTGTCCGTTTGTTGTTATCAATTACCGGGCTAGAATACATCGCCATGAACACTTCTCCGAATCCTTCTCCCATCAAGTTTGGAACTTCCGGTTGGCGCGGCCTCATCGCCGACGATTTCACCTTCGCCAACGTGCGGCTGGCCGTAACCGCCATCGCGGATCACGTCAACAGCAAAACCACAAATCCGACTATTCTCGTCGGCTACGATCCGCGTTTTTACTCCGAAGAATTTTCGCAACTCGCGGTCGACATCCTCAATCAGCACGGCATCCGCACCCTGCTATGCGATACATTTACTCCCACACCAGCCATTGCTTACGAGATCACTCGTCGCAAGTTGGACGGCGCCATTAATTTCACCGCCAGCCATAATCCCGCGCAATATCACGGCCTCAAGTTTTCATCTGCTGACGCCGGGCCCGCGCTTCCGGAAGTCACCAAGGAGATCGAAGCGCGCGTGAGCAAAATGGTTGAAAAGGATGGACCCTTCCCAGTAAAACCGGCACCAACTTCTGGCGACAAGCGCGCCGCGAACGAAATGGTCAACATTCGCGAAACGTATCTGAAGCGGCTCGAGCAGCTCGTTCGCTTCGACGCATTACGCCAAGCCAAAGCTCATTTTGTCTACGATGCCTTGCATGGATGTGGCGCAGGTTACCTCGATGATGTTTTGACTCGCAACGGAATCGCCGTTCAGGCCATGCGTCTAAATCGTGATTGCCTGTTTGACGGAACCGGCCCCGACGTCTCTGAACCGAATTTGACGCCGTTACGTAAAGCTGTACTGGATTCCGTCGCCATCGCCGGTCTGGCCACCGATGGCGATGCTGACCGCTTCGGTGTGATCGACCGCGACGGCACGTGGATCCAGCCAAATCACATTTTGGCGCTGCTTTACGATTATCTGGTCGAAACGCGCCAATGGCACATGCCCGCGGCTCGTAGCGTGGCCACTACCGAAATGATGGATGCGGTGGCAAAATCCCACGGCCAAAAAATCTATCAGACTCCCGTTGGATTTAAATACATCGGCCAATTAATCCGCGAAGACAAAATTGCTATGGGCGGCGAAGAAAGCGCCGGACTCACCATTCGCGGACACGTGCCGGAAAAAGACGGCATCCTCGCCTGCCTCCTCGTTGCCGAAATGCTCGCAGCCCGCGGCACCTCCATAGAACAACAAGTTAAAGCGCTGTTTGAAAAACTGGGCCGCGAATTCTGGCCGGTGCGCGAGAATTTTCATCTCACAGACGAACAAAAGGCGAATGCAGTAAGGCAGGTTGCCATTGACGCTTCGACACTACTCGGACGAAAATTCTTTCCGTGGATCGTACTGATGGCGCAAAGTTTGTTTTCGAAGACGGTTCCTGGATGCTCGTACGGCTTTCCGGCACCGAACCGCTGCTGCGCTTATATGTTGAAGCTCCCAGTTTGGAAGCTTCAACGAAGCTGACCAGCGAAACCAAAAAGTGGCTTTTGCATGGATGATGAAAAAGGAAAACGCTAAAGATGAAATTGAAGGTTGACGAAAAGACGGGCATCTTATTGCGACACGGCCCCGCCCTGCTTGTTTTGTTTGTGGCCATACTTTTTGTACATGATATTTTTGGCGCCCACGGCTACCTTTCCATGCGACGCACTCAGGATGGCATCAAGAAAGTCAAAGCCGAAATTGCGCAATTGAATAAAGAAAATGCCGCGCTGGAACAAGCCGTGAAAGATTTAAAGACCGATCCGCGCGCCATCGAAAAGATCGCCCGTGAAGAACTCATCCTCGCCAGGCCGGGCGAAATCATCATAAAAATTCCGCAATCGCAATTGCTGCCACAGGCGTTTAATACACACCCGTAACGTCTCCCTCACTCGAAAGTAATTAAATTACATCGCTTCGCTTAAGCTTTGCGTTGCTGTGGCCTGCAGATGAACTGTCGCGCGCTTTTTGGCGCGGGTGCGCCATATCGAGAGTCCCATCATCGCCGCAAAAATCACCACCATGCCCGCCGTCGCCAATGGAATAGTGCTCCGCGATTTGGGCAAGATGGACAATCTGCCGTACACAAATTCGATGTGCACCCAATAGACCAGCAATGATGTCTTGCCGAATTGTATGCAGGGACTGAACCCTTCCGTTACCCAACCCCAACGGCACCACGCAAAAATCGCAAAAGTAAGCAGCAATAAAATGCCACACCGCATCAGGAAAAAATTTGGACTACTGTGCCAGTAATCGTAGACGGCGTAGACCCTGACGTTCGAATAATCCCACCAAAGAGATAAAGCGCAGGCTACCGCGCCAATGGCCCCCACGATAGCCAGGGCCGAAACTTCCTTGCGCTGCGCAAAATTCGAAAATAGAAACAAACCAAACGCCAGCCCTACAAAAGCAAACCCGCACCATGGAAAAATTGAGAAAATCCACGGCGTCGGCGCGTCAAAATTGTGGACCCCGTTGATGTAGGACTCCAGCATCCACGGAAGGAAACGCGGACGGTGTGTCGTCCACAATGGCGGCGTCGCGACCGCCACAACAGCGGCAATCCAGCGACAATCCGATCATTCGATTTCTCCACCTCTCGACAGACTCCCTGGTGTGAGCCGACAGACTCGCGGCCGCGGGCGAAGCACTCCCGCTCGTCATCCGCCAAAACAGCGCCATGAAAATGATCGACACGCCCAGAATGTTCAGCACATCCACTTTCAACAAATCCGTCCACGGCGATTTGGGATAGCCGAGCACGAATTCTTGCACCCGCAAAAGAAATCCGAGCCCGAGAATTTCTCCGCCACGCAAAAGTGCTGTCTTAAAAATATGTGATCGAGGTTTGTTCTTTTGCCGCAGACCTTCCGTGACCAACGCGAAGGAGACACCACAGAGGAACAAAAATATCGGAGCCGCCAGCGTCGACAACTCTTGCGACCACCGATAGAAGACCGTTTGTCGCGCTTCCGGATTCAACCAGGAGTCATAACAATGCGCCTGAATCATCAGCACGCACGCCAGTCCGCGCATCCAGTCGATGTACGCTAATCTTTTTATTGGCACCGGCAGTTGAGTCGTCGTACCCAAGAAGTCAGGAATACTCTAGCGCATAACTCCGCTCAGAGGGCTGGAAGCGGAAGCATAGAGCCTTTTCGGCATGCGGCCGGCCAGAAATGCCTTGCGTCCCGCGATGGTGGCGTCGCGCATCGCTTCCGCCATCAATACGGAGTCTTCTGCTTCCGCGATAGCGGTATTCATAAGCAGACCGTCCGCGCCCAGTTCCATCGCGGATGCAGCATCCGACGCGGTACCCACCCCCGCATCCACAATCAAAGGCACTTCCGTGATGCGTTCGCGCAAAATTCGTAAATTCGCCGGATTCTGTATACCCAGCCCCGAGCCAATAGGCGCCGCCAGCGGCATCACCGCGGAAGTCTCCCGCATCCACCAGCTTACGCGCCACAATCAGATCATCATTGGTGTATGGCAAGACTACAAATCCTTCTTTCACCAGCACGCGCGTCGCCTCAATCAATTGCTCGGTATCCGGAAACAATGTTTGCTGGTCGCCAATCACTTCGAGCTTCACCCAATGAGACAATCCGACTTCGCGTCCCAAACGTGCGGTTCGAATAGCCTCTTCAGCCGAATAACACCCTGCGGTATTCGGCAAAATAAACATTTTTTCGCGGTCGATATAATCAAGCAGCGACTCTTTCGATTTGTCCGTTAGGTTCACCCGGCGCACCGCAACCGTAACCATGTCCGCCCCTGACGCGGCGTGCGCCCGCGCCATTTCCTGAAAGCTCCGGTATTTCCCAGTTCCTACAATCAACCGAGACTTAAACGCGCGCCCCGCAATGACTAGTTGATCAGACATGTGTTCCCCAACTCTGATTTTAGTCTGGCTGGACACTAGCGGCAAATCGGGGGACGCCAAAAAATCCCAGCAAATGGGCTGCTGTTAATCCTGAAGGATGGGTCGCGGTTCAGCCGCATCCGCGTAAAGTTCATCAATAATTTTACGGTAGTGTTGCTCCACGATACGCCGCTTAAGTTTCAAAGTAAAAGTTAGGCTCCCATTATCAAACGTGAAGTCCTCGGGAAGCAGAGCAAAACGCTTAATCGATTCATATTGCGCCAGGTTCGCCGTAAGCCGTCGCACTTCCGACTCGATCAGCGCGCGAACCCACGCATTCGAAGCCATCTCCGCGTTGTTCGCGAATGTGATTCTCTCTTCGGCGGCCTTCGCCGATATCGTTACCGAATTCGGCACCAGCAGCGCCACCACATATTTGCGCTGGTCACCCACCACCATTGCGTTCAGCAAATAAGGACTACTCTTCAGCATATTTTCAATTGGCTGAGGAGCTACAAACTTACCCGCCGCGGTCTTAATCAAGTCTTTCTTGCGGTCGGTGATAAATAAATAGCCGTCCGCGTCCAGGTAGCCGATATCACCGGTACGGAACCAGCCATCGGCACTCAAAACTTCGCGGGTTGCTTCCTGATTCTTGTAATATCCCTGCATCACACACGGCCCGCGGGTCAGAATCTCACCGTCATCGGCGATTCTAATTTCCACGTTTGCTATGGCTTTCCCGGAGCTGCCGGCGCGGTTCTGCGGATAATTCGAGCTCAGCACGGGAGAAGTCTCAGTCAATCCGTAGCCCTGATATATCGGTATTCCAATAGTCCAAAAAAATTCCGTTAGGTTTTTTGACAGCGGCGCCCCCCCGGACATCACCAGGGACAAGCGCCCTCCCGTTTGCGCACGAATCTTGGAGTACACCAGCGCGTTTGCCAGCGACCATTGTGCCCGCACAGCCAAGGGCGCTCGCTCTTCGCCGCATCTCCACCTGGCCGACCGGCTCGCCACCTTCATCGACCAATCAAACAGTTTGCGTTTAATCCCTGTGGCCTTGCTTCCCTGCTCCACTATCCGTGTATAAATCTTTTCGAATACGCGTGGCACCGCCGCCATCGTCGTGGGACGAAGCTCCAACATTGCTTGCGCAACCTGCTCAACGGCTTCCACATAAGCCACAGTAATTCCGTGAAATAAAAACGAATAGTCGATCATTCGGCCGTAAACATGTGCCAACGGCAAAAACGACAGCGCCAGATCGTTCGCCGCGTCATAGTGAACCTGTAGGTGGCTGTCCGTTACATTCGAGCAGAAATTCGTGTGCGTCAACATCACGCCTTTAGGTTCCCCGGTAGTGCCTGATGTATAAATCAACGACGAAAGTTGCCCGGGTTGCACCTGTGAGGCTTGCAGTCGATAGGAAGCAATCTCCGTCGCGCCGGCGCCAGCAATCAGCGTTTCATACCGAAGGCATTCAGGCGCCGCTTCAGGCCCAGCATCCGCGGCCACAATGTGATCTACAGTGAGCAGTTCTGCACGGCACGCCAGCAACTTTTCCAGTTGCTTCGCACCGGAAACAAAAACAATCCTGGCCTCGGAATGATTCAGGATGTACGCCATCCGCTGCGGTGATTCATTGAAATAGATGGGTACGCTGACCCCGCCTGCGCCGGTGATCGCAAAATCCGCGGTGTGCCATTCGGGCCGGTTCGCCGAAAAAATAGCTACGCGGTCTCCCGCTTTCACGCCAAGTTCTACGAGCGCGCTGGAAAGCCCTGCCACTCGCCGAAGAAACTCCGCCGACGATATCGCTTCCCAGCGGTCCCCACGGCGGAACATTTGGGCCCGTGGGTTCGGCAATTGATCGATGGCGTTTAAAAATCTAGAGGGAAGAGTGCCGTAATTCATCGCGATTTCGACTGTACTCAGCCATTTACGCGGCGCAATTGCCGCCTTCAGTCGTGCTTCGATAAACAAAAGAGTGCATTTCACGCAACAACTCGCATTCGTGCAAATGCTTTCTCCCTGCGATAGTATTGGCGTTGACCGCCTATGACCCCGATTTCCTCCGACACCTCCGTTCTCTCTCCGACGAACAAAGGCCCATTCAAAGCGCCCCGGGGATCCCAAATCACCTGCAAAGGCTGGCAGCAGGAAGCCGCCTTGCGCATGCTGATGAACAATCTCGATCCGGAGGTGGCGGAAAAACCTGATGACCTCGTCGTCTACGGCGGTACTGGAAAAGCGGCGCGAAACTGGGAATGTTTCCATGCCATCGTTCGCTCGCTCAAGGAACTCGACGACGGACGAAACGCTGCTGGTGCAGTCAGGAAAACCCGTCGCCGTCTTTCGCACTCATGAATACGCGCCTCGTGTTTTGCTCTGCAATTCCAATCTCGTAGGGCATTGGAACAATTGGGAACGTTTCAACGCCTTAGATCGCGCCGGCCTGATGATGTACGGCCAGATGACTGCCGGCAGTTGGATTTACATCGGTACGCAGGGAAATTTCCAGGGCACCTACGAAACGTTCGCCTCCGTCGCCAAAAAACATTTCGCTGGTGACTCCGGCCGGCAAGCTGGTCGTAACCGGCGGAATGGGGGGCATGGGTGGCGCTCAGCCGCTCGCAGCCACCATGAATGGCGCCGCATTTTTGGGCATCGACGTCGATCCCGAGCGCATCAAGCGTCGCGTCAAAACTGGCTATTGCGATGTCATGGTCACCAACTTGGACGAAGCCCTCCGCATTTTAAAAAATGCCGTGCGCAAGCATGAGGCTGTTTCGGTTGGCCTGGTTGGCAATTGTGCCGACATAATTCCCGAGCTAGCTCGTCGCGGCGTCGTGCCGGATGTGCTCACCGATCAGACCAGCGCGCACGACCCGCTCAATGGCTACGTGCCAAACGGCGTGAGCCTCGATGCGGCGGCATCGAGCTGCGCAAGAAAAATGCCGATGAATACAAAAAGCGCTCCATGGCGGCCATGGCTGAACATGTCAAAGGCATGCTCGATCTGCAAAACCTCGGTGCAATTACTTTTGATTACGGAAATAATATCCGTACCTTCGCCTATGAGCAGGGCCTCAAAAACGCTTACGACTTCCCCGGTTTTGTGCCCGCATATATTCGTCCCTTGTTTTGCGAAGGCAAGGGCCCATTCCGATGGGCGGCACTCTCTGGCGAAGTCTCGGACATTGCGCGCACCGATCAACTGGTACTTGAAATGTTCCGCACGACGAACATCTCAGCCGCTGGATAAAGCTCGCGCAAAAACGCGTACGGTTTCAGGGCTTGCCGGCGCGTATTTGTTGGCTCGGATATGGCGAGCGGACAAGTTTGGATTGGCGCTCAACGAGCTTGTCGCTCGCGGCGAACTAAAAGCTCCCATCGTGATTGGTCGCGATCACCTCGACTGTGGTTCAGTCGCCTCTCCCTATCGCGAAACGGAGTCTATGCTTGACGGCTCAGATGCCATCGCGGACTGGCCGCTTCTGAATGCGTTGCTCAACACCGCCAGCGGCGCTTCGTGGGTTTCGATTCACAACGGCGGCGGCGTGGGCATTGGCTATTCTCGACATTCCGGCCAGGTCACCGTAGCCGATGGCACAAAAGAAATGGCTGCTCGCATCGAACGCGTGCTCACCAATGATCCCGGCATCGGCGTGGCCCGGCACATTGACGCCGGATATCCGGAAGCCAAGGCTTTTGCGAAAAATACCGATCTAAAAATTCCCATGCTGTAATCGAATGCGCTGTCACAGATTCAGGCCCTCCGGCATACTATCGAGGCCTTGAGCATTCCGATACTCATCAGCGGAGCTTCTCAAATTCTAACTTTGCGCGGCAGCAGACCACGTCGTGGCGCCGTGCTTGCCAATGTCGGAATTTTAAAAAATGGCGCCGTCCTCACCGCCGATGGCCTCATCGCCGCTGTCGGCTCCCGCACGCAGGTTGAAGTCCATCCGATGGCGCGCGGCGCGCAACGACTCGACGCCACAGGCCGCGTAGTTTGCCCAGGTTTCGTCGACTCGCATACCCATTTAATTCATGCGGCAAGTCGCGCAGACGAGTACGAACTCCGAATTACGGGTGCGAGTTACGAAGAAATCGCCAAGCGTGGCGGCATACTGAATTCGGTCATCAAGCTGCGCGCCGCAAAGTCAGACACCTTGAAGCAACGTGCCCATTTAGCCCTGAAGCAGTTCGCTGCATACGGCACGACCACCGTTGAAGCTAAAAGCGGATACGGCCTCGATCTGATCAGTGAACTGAAGATTTTAAAATTGCATAAGGAACTGTGCGCCGAGCAACCCTTGGATATCATCTCGACTTTCCTCGGCGCTCACGTAATTCCAGGCGAATTTCGCGCACCGGCCGTCCGGCGTCCAAGACTACATCGCACTGCTGATTGATAAACTCATTCCTGAGATCGCCTCACAAAAGTTGGCCGAATTCTGCGATGTTTTCTGCGAGCGCGGCGCATTCAACCTCGCCCAATCAAAACAGATCCTCGAAGCTGGCAAGCGATATGGTCTGCGGCCGCGAATCCACGCCGAACAACTTTCGCGCACCGGCGCTACGCAACTGGCCGTAAAGCTCGGTGCGGCAAGCTGCGACCATCTGGAGAAAATAAATCGCATGGATATTCGCGCTCTTGGGAAATCCAAAACCACAGCCACGCTGCTCCCTGGCTGCGACTTTCATCTGGGCCTGAAACAATATGCTCCCGCACGCGAACTGATCGACGCCGGAGCCATCGTCGCCCTAGCCACGGATTACAATCCCGGCACCAGCCCAACCGTAAGCATGCCGATGATTCTGTCCCTGGCGTGCACCCAGTTGCGCATGACCCCAGCAGAAGCCATCACCGCCAGCCACCATTAACTCAGCATATTCCTTGGGCCAGCGAAAAACAGATCGGCTCGCTCGAAGTTGGTAAGCTCGCTGACATTACCATCTTCGATGTGGATGACTACCGTGAAATTCCCTATTATTTTGGAATGAACACTTGTCACACCACCATCAGGCGCGGCCAAATCGTTTATTCCAAATCGTCGCTTAGTACAACCTGAGGTGGCCTCCATCGTACAATTCAAATATGACCCGATTGATTGAGTGCGTTCCCAACTTTTCCGAAGGGCGCGATCGCGCAAGATCGAAGCCATTGTCGCCGCCATGAGCGAGCGTGCCGGGCGTCTACGTCCTCGATCGCGAAATGGACGCTGACCACCACCGCTGCGTCATAACGCTTTGCAGGTGACCCCGATGCTGTCGCGGAAGCCGCACTCCTCGGTGTAGGCAAGGCTGCTGAACTCATCGACCTTACGGTCCACCAGGGCGCTCACCCTAGAGTTGGCGCGACCGATGTCGTTCCTTTCATCCCCATCGAAGGCGTCACACTTCGACGACTGCGTCGCACTCGCCAGGCGAGTTGGCAATGAAATATGGAAGCGCCACCGCATCCCGGTATTTTTTCTACGAAGCCGCCGCCAGCACCGACCGGATCGCGTAAATCTTGAAAACGTGCGACGCGGCCAATTCGAAGGCCTCCCGCGAAGACCTAAAGCGCAATCTCGACCGCCAACCCGACGTCGGCGAACCAAAACTGCATCCCACAGCGGGCACGACGGTCGTCGGCGCGCGCAAATTCCTCGATTGCCTACAACGTAAACCTCAACACTTCAGATATCGGAGTCGCCAATAAAATCGCCAAAGCTATTCGTTTTTCTTCTGGCGGCTTGCGCCACGTGAAATCCATGGGCGTAGCCTTGAAGGCCCGCAATCTCGCGCAAGTTTCCATCAACCTCACCGACTTCGAATCCACCCCCATGCATCGAGTCTATGGAAATGGTCAAGCGCGAGGCTGAGCGCTACGGCGCAATCCCTGTCGGCAGCGAAATCGTCGGCCTGGTTCCCAAGAAAGCTTTGGAGATGGCCGCGGATTTCTTTCTGCAACTGGAAGATTTCTCGCCATCGCAGGTGCTCGAAAATCGCTTGCAGTCCGCTCTATCCGGTGCGTCACCTGGAGCCCCAACCGGCGAAAGCAAGTTTGCGCGCTTGGCAAAGCCTTTTCTTGATGCCGTCGCGGCTCCGACAGCCACACCAGGCGGCGGCAGCGTGTCCGCATTCGCTGGCGCTCTCGCTGGTGCGCTAGGGCAGATGGTCGCGGGATTATCGCGCAAGAAAAAGTCTCAAGCCGCGTTCGTTGTCCAACTATCAGAAATGCTCGATCGCTTGCGCCGCACGACTGACGACCTCACCAAAGCGATCGATCGCGACGCCGAAGCTTTCGACCAGGTGATGGAGGCTTTCAAAATGCCCCAGGGCGAAGCGAACCAAAATGCCACGCGCGACAAAGCCATTCAAACCGCTACCCGCGGTGCTGCCGAAGCCCCGCTACAGGTGGCCGATGTGACGGTTGCGCTTTTCGAACAACTTGTGCAACTGGAAGCTATCGCTGCCGCATCCATGCGTTCAGACTTACAAGTAGCCCGTTTCATGGTGGCAGCAGGCGCGCGCGGCTCTTTGGCTAACGTGGAAATCAACCTGGATAGCCTGCATGACGCCGCTTATGTATCAAAAGTCAGGAATAAGGTCGCCTCATTGCGCGAGCGCCTGGAAAAGAATTCCGCCGTCTAAAGAAATACGCAGCAGGCGTCGAGTTTGAAAGGAATACAAAATGAATCCGCGGATGAATTCGGATAAAATGGCAAATACTGGCCTTGTCACAAGAATCGCTCGCCTCTTCACCGTCGTCATACTAGTCGCGCTGTGTTTTGCCATGCCCAAACCCGCTTTTGCGGGGCGTTTGGCCGCCGACACCATTGCTTTATTTCCAAAAGAAATTGGCGAATTTGCTTACGCAGATCTGAAAAAAGCACGGACACTCAGTTGGTTCCCTCAATTACAGGAACAACTCTTGCCCGATCGCTTTAAGCAGTTCGAACGTTTCCTGGCCTCCGCAGGCGTCGATCCAAATTCCCAAGTCGAAGAGCTGGCTTGGGGCCTCGTTCCCGAAGGCGTAACCGCGAAAACGGGTGCCACCGGCTCTGATGCCGTGCCTACAGGAGAGGAAATTGTCGGAGTCGCTCTGGGCAATTTCAATCCCGGCAGCGCCGAATCGTATTTCAAGCAGCAAAAATTGCCGACCTTCAAAGCCCGTGGCTACACGTTGTACGCTTTCGGCAGCGGCGCCGGCCCCGACGATTTGTTCTTTTTATTTATTGATTCTAGTACGGCGGCATTTGGCCATCGCAAGCTGCTCGAAAAAATGATCGAGGTACGATTCGGCGGTGAAGAAGGCCTGCTTCGCAATGACCAGTTCTATCCGCTCATCGCCGATGCCAACGGCACCGGCACGGTGTGGGCCGTTCTCAATCCCGCTTATACGCGGCTAGCCATGCAACAACTCGCTCCAGAAATTCAACAATTTCCCGAAGCCGCCAAGCTCGTCACCCGCATGCGCAATATGATCATCAGCGTGGACGCTAACGGCGCGCTGGACGGAAAGTTCCAAGCCATTTGTGGTTCCACGGAAGACGCCAACACGCTCGGGCAATTACTTCAGGCTGGATTTTTGTACAAGCACTACCAGGCACAGCAGGACAATCCCGAGATGGCTCAGCTTCTGGATTCGGTACGAGTCACCCCGGCGGGCGACCGCGTGGTTTTGCGCATGACGCTGACCGACGATCAGGTTACTTCGCTAATCCGCAAAAACACTTTCGCATTCAAAATGTAACCGCGCTAAGCGGCGCGAGCCCGTAACCAAATCCCTAACCGGCGGAAGCCTGCTCGCCCACATATTTCGTCAAACGCGTAATCGCCATTTCCGCTTGAGTCTCGTGTTGCACCCGGTCTACCCCGTTAATGATTCCCTGCTCTTCCGAATCTTTGCCGGAGCCCGCTGTCGCACGCCTTCTCATCACAATTTCAATGCGGTCGGGAGTTCTGGCCACCGTGACGTCCAAACGTTGCGCCGAATCTCCTAGTCGCTCGACTTCCTCTTTGCACACTGCAACGATCGCGGACTGCAATCCTGAAACCGCGCTGTTCGCTAACCCTGCCGCATCTGCGAAATAGCGTCCCGCCCCACCGGCAGCGGCGCACAATCGCGCATCGGCGTCCAGTTGCATGGCAATCTTTTGCGTTTCAGCGGGCACGGTTATCAGCTAAAGACACATCACAGGCGTCCCGGCAATCCGGGCAATAGTACAGCCCATCCATGCAGAGTCGCACGTCAAGCTGACCTAGGCAAATCGTGCAGTATTTTTCGCACACGCAATGCTCCTCGGTTTTATCACACTGAACACACACAACCGGTGCGGGCATGGGACCTTCCGGGAAAAACTGTACCTGAGGAGCAATCGCGCGGCAAGACGCCTGGTTCCTCCAATGCGCGAACTAAATAGCTGTACCATCGGACTTTGGCTGAGCTTTTTGACCCACCGGAGAGCGCATGCTAAGTATCAATTTCCGCTGAATTCTGGAGTCTACCGTCAATCCGTCCGTCATAACCGAGCTCTCGTAAAACGCCTCTAAATGCCATCCACCGCCGTTTGGGCGCAAAATGGTGAATTTCGGCGGCTGGGATATGCCTGTCGAATACCCGTCCACTGGCGGCCTGGTCGCCGAACATAAAGCCGTTCGCGGCAGCGTTGGCATTTTTGACGTTAGCCACATGGGCGACATTCGCATCTCCACAGCGCGCTCCCGCGGCGGCGCCTTGGCCGCCGTGCAGCACATCACCATGAATGATGCCGCCAAGCTCGCTATTGGTCAGGCCCATATTCCGCAATGCTCTACCCTTCGGGCACCTTCGTGGATGACGTCATCGTGCACCGGATCGGAGATGACGATTTCTTCTGGTAATTAACGCCGGAACTCGCGAAAAGGACATCAACTGGGTGCGTGAGAATACCGCGTCCCACGATTGCAAAGTCGAAGAGTTAAGTGACGCTTACACCCAACTTGCCCTCCAGGGACCACGCGCCATCGATGTGCTGCAAAAGCTCACCGACGTAGATCTGCGTCCGATTAAAAATTACTGGTTCACGCACGGCACCGTTTGCGGATTGAAAAACATATTGATCGCTCGCACGGGCTACACCGGCGAGGATGGCTTTGAAATTTACGTCCCCTCGGATGTGGTGCACGAGCGAGAGGTTTGGACCAAAGTCATGGAAGCTGGCCGCGAATTTGGAATCATTCCGTGCGGACTCGGGGCGCGCAATACCTTGCGCCTGGAAGCGAAAATGGCGCTGTATGGCCACGAGATCAGCGAAAACATCAACGTATCGGGAAGCAGGTCTTGACCGCTACTGCAAAATGGAAAAAGGAAATTGCATTGGCCGCTCCGAACTTCAACGCGCAAAAGCCGCGGGTTGAAGTCGTACGCTGGTCGGCCTGGAAATGATCGATCGTGGCATCGCGCGCGATGAATATCGCTGCGTGAATGAACAAGGCGAACCCATCGGCGTTATTACCAGCGGTTCGCCGTCCCCGACGCTATGCAAAAATATTGCTTTGGCTTATTTACCGCCTTCCATGTCAGCGCTTCGGAACTGTCGATATTAGGTAAAAATTCAGTAATCAGAAAGCTAAAGCTCAAGTGTTCCGACTCCGTTTTATAAGCGGGCAAAAAAACTGAAGCAACTCAGCAATTAGCAAGCACCGTTTAGTGACGGAAAGGACCCTATGACATTATCCCCCGTCGTATCGCTACACCACACAACACGAATGGATCGATGTCAAAGACGACGTTGGCACCATGGGAATCACCGATTACGCTGCAGCACGAACTTGGCGACGTCGTTTTTGTGGAACTTCCAAGGCGGCGCGAAAAGTCGCCGGAAAATCTTTGGGAACGTGGAATCCGTGAAAGCCGTCAGTGAAATCTACGCGCCAGTCTCGGGCGAAGTCATGAAGCCAACGCCGACCTTCGAAGCCACTCCGGAGAAGCTCAACTCGGACCCCCACAAATCCGCCTGGCTGATCGGTGAAGCTTGCTGATCCAAGGCGAGCTTCAAAGCTGATGGATGCCGAGGCCTACGAAGCCTTCATCTCTGAGGCAAAAACAAGGAAGCCTCCGCCTGATGCGCTATCTTCCCAAAAGCCCCGCCGAACGCAAGCAAATGCTTGCGGTAGTCGGCGGCAAATCCATTGACGAGTTTTTTCCAGCGTTCCGGAACAACACCGCTTAAAGAAAGCCTTGAATCTTCCGGGCCCGCTGTCCGAAGCGGAGATCATTAAATATTTCAAGGCTCGCGCCGCTGAAAATTCTCTTGGCTACACCAGTTTCCTCGGAGCCGGCGTCTACAATCACCTCCGCTCCGTAATCACCGACACCATTATTCAGCGCGGCGAATTTCTAACTTCCTACACTCCCTATCAAGCGGAAATCACCCAAGGCACTCTGCAATCCATCTTGAATTCCAGACGCTGATGTGCCAGCTAACCGGTCAGGAAGTCGCCAACGCTTCCATGTACGACGGCTCCACGGCCGCGACCGAAGCGGTATTGATGGCGGAGAGATTGACTTCCCAGCGCCGCGTCCTGGTTGCGCGTTCCGTGCATCCCGAATATCGCGCGGTGCTGAAAACTTACGCTAAAAACTCTGGCCTGATCGTAGAAGAAGTCGGCATCAGTGCCGACGGCACATTGGATTCCAAAGCGTTGCAATCCAGCTTGAAAGAAGATGTCGCCGCAATCCTGGTGCAATCGCCCAATTTTTTGGGCGTCATCGAACCCATCGCGGACCTTGCCAACATCGCCCACAAAGTCGGAGCGTTACTTGTCGCCACCGTAACGGAAGCCGTTTCACTGGGTCTTGTAAATCCGCCGGCTGAGGCCGACATCGTCGCCATGGAAGGCCAAAGTTTCGGACTGGCGCCCAGCTACGGCGGCCCGTACGTCGGCGTGATCGCCTCGCGAGAAAAATTCGTAAGACAAATGCCCGGCCGCCTCGTAGGGCAAACAACCGATTCGAATCGCCGCCGCGGTTTCGTCTTGACTCTCGCCACTCGTGAACAACATATCCGCCGAGAGAAAGCCACATCCAACATTTGCACCAATCAAGCACTCTGCGCCCTTGCCGCAACTGTCCATCTTTGTTTGCTTGGTAAAGAAGGCCTCCGCGAAATGGCCCACCAGAACTTGTCTAAAGCGCGCTTTGCCCTCACGGAACTCGAGAAAATCCCCGGCGTACGCCGCGCCTTCGACGCTCCGTTTTTTAACGAATTCACAATCGAACTGCCGCGATCAGTGAAGCTCGTGAATGCTCAACTTCTGCGCGAAAAAATAATTGGCCCTTTTGTACTCGGCACTGCATATCCCGAATTGACCAAGCACGCGTTGGTCTGCGTTACGGAAACTATCGCCCGCGTCAGAAATTGAAAAATTTGCAAGTGCCTTGCGTTCCGCACTGGAACAGCCGGTATAACGGCGGTCTTACAAATAATTTCACCTACGCGATAGGAACAAAAATTGAGCGAGCATTTCAAAAAAGCATCTCAACACGTTAGTCAGAACGAGCGCCTCATCTTTGAGACCTCCTCGCCCGGAAAGCGCGCCTTTGATCTGCCCCCGCTGGACGTTCCAGCCGCCGACCCCGCGAAACTACTGGGCCGTCATCATCGCCACGAGGGCGTCTCGGATTTTCCGGAAGTAAGCGAAATCGAAGTTCTGCGTCACTTCACCCGCCTTTCTACTTGGAATTACGCCATCGATCTGGGCATGTATCCCCTCGGCTCCTGCACCATGAAATATAATCCGCGCGTAAATGAATTTGTTGCGCGCCTCGATGGCATCGCCACCGAGCATCCCTATCAGCCCCAGGAGCTTTCGCAAGGCTGCCTAAAAATCATAAAGCTGCTCGAAGATTGCCTTCTCGAAATAACCGGCATGGACTCCATCACCTTGCAGCCCGCGGCCGGAGCGCAAGGTGAACTCACCGGTCTGCTCTTAATCCGCGCTTATCTCCAGAAACAGGGCAATCCACGAAAGAAAGTTTTAATCCCCGATTCCGCCCATGGCACAAATCCAGCCACCGCCGTGATCGCCGGCTACCAGGTGGAAAATATTAAGTCCGAATCTCACGGTCAGATCGACGTCGACAAACTTCGCGACCTGGTCACCGAAGATGTTGCCGCGCTGATGATCACCAATCCTTCGACTCTGGGCATCTTCGAGCCGCGCATCGCGGAAATCGCCGACATTCTTCACCGCAAGGGCGCCCTCCTATACATGGACGGCGCGAACATGAACGCCCTGACCGGCATTACACGGCCCGGTGACATGGGCGTTGACGTAATGCACCTCAATTTACACAAAACATTTTCTACCCCGCACGGTGGTGGCGGCCCCGGCGCCGGTCCGGTAGTCATGAAAAAAATTCTGGAACCCTTTCGCCCGACTCCAGTACTTCTAGAAAAAGACGGCGGACGTCTGTTACTCGACGCCAACCGCCCTGATTCAATTGGCCGCGTAAAGGCTTTCGCCGGAAATTTTGGTGTGCTCGTCCGCGCGCTCGCTTACATACTTGCCTATGGTCCGGGAATTCGGCAGGCCACCGAGGACGCAGTGCTCAACGCCACTTACATCCGCAAAAATCTCGAAGGCGTTTTCGAGTTGCCTTATTCCCTGCCTTCCATGCATGAAGTGGTGTTCAGCGATGCACGTCAAAAACTGAATGGCGTAAATACCATGGACATCGCGAAGCGGCTGATCGATTATGGCTTCCATCCCTACACCACGGCATTTCCGCTCATTGTGGCCGGCGCCATGATGATTGAGCCCACGGAATCGGAATCCAAAGAAGAGTGCGATCTGTTCATCGATGCGATGAAGTCCATTGCCCACGAGGCGGCCACCAATCCTCAACTGGTGAAAACAGCGCCTCACACGACACGCGTCGGCCGCCTGGATGAAGTCGGCGCCGCGCGCAAACCGATCCTCCGGTGGAAACAAGCCCCCGCACGATCGGAAGCCGCCGACTAACTGGCGTTGCCATGATTCAATCTTAAAATCGGGATAGGGGGAGCAGTCACCTGCTCGCCCTCCCACACCACCGTACAGGCGGGTCCGCATACGGCGGTTCAGCAAGTTGAGCCCTGGCGGGCCGGAGGTTCGAGTCGTCGTTCGCCATAAGAGCTTCGCCACTCGACAGGTTTCCGTTTCCCCTTCACCGTCTTCTGAACCTGTAAAGCTCAGCCGAAGCTGATTGGCTGGCGCAGTGCCACTCATGAGTTCGACGTTCTACTACTCGCTCTCACTGTTTGGGCCTTCCTCACTCGCGTGAGTACTACGCCCGCTGCTGACTTCTGCTGCAGGATCAGAGTGAATTACTCCACCCTCAGTCTCGAATTCGAGACGTGCAACAGATCTCCCGCGATAAGCTCGACTGCTTTCGATACGCGACCGCCGGATTTACCACCAGCGTTCTTGATGGATACGGACTTCGCGATCACTGGCCCGCTCGTCCAACGCCGTAGGCCTCAAATCCGGTTCTTGTCCATCGGCCCGTATCTTGGCTCCACGCTTCCTTCAGACCCCACCTCGCGGTGACGCCCTTGCGCTTCGCTACCCTTCACCTCCATCAGGTTGGGACGGGACTTTCACCCGCAAGCTGCCGAACATGCGCGGCGTACAAGAAAAAGCCCGCGGCAAACATCGCCGCGGGCGAAATAAGTTTTCAATTAATTAATGTTATCGAGCCATCCGGGGCATTCCTTCGGGTCCAAAGGCCACCGGAGGAGCTTCCACGGATTTGGCATTGCGTACCGGCAGCTGCCGCGCAGCAACCACAGGTTCCGGCCTTCTCGCAGGCATAGCCAGGTTTTCCCCTTCGCGCACAAACGTCAAGCCATTCTTTTCGTTGTTTCGATCAATGCAAACCAGATCGCCCAGTTGCACCTGATCGGTAGCCAGCAAATTTGCCAGAGGATAAACAACGTGGCGTTCGATAGAGCGCTTCAAGTGGCGAGCGCCATAGCGCTGATCCGTTCCTTCTTGCAATAAGAATTCGCGGCCGGCCCCGGTTACGCGGAATAAGAACTGCCCTTTGGCGGTCTGCAACACTCGCTTCTGTACCTGCTCAAGTTCAATCTCAAGCACTTCTTCGAGTTGTTCCTTCTTCAGCGGGTGGAACACCACTACTTTGTCGAGCCGGTTCATGAATTCCGGCGAAAACTTGCGTCTCGCAGCTTCCACAGCGGTGCGTTCGATTTTGTCGTTTAAACCTGCGGCCGGCTTATCGCCCGGTTGCACAAATCCCATTCCGCCATTCATCAAATCGGTAATTTCTCCGCCGCCCAGGTTCGAGGTCAGGAAAATCACCGTTTGCGAAAGGTCCACGCGGCGGTTGTCGCCCAGCGTCAGTGTTGCCTTGTCCAAAATCCCCAGCAGCAACTGCCACAGCGCGTCAGACGCTTTCTCAATTTCGTCGAACAACAGGAAAGACAACTTCAGCTTCTCTGTATGGCTGGCTGCCAACGCTTCCTGGGTGATCAGCGGATGGGTCTCCCGATGTCCCAGGTAACCTGGGGGGAACCGATCAATTTCGCGATTTCATGAGAATGCTGAAATTCCGCGCAGTCCACCTTAATAATCGCGCGTGGATCGCCGAACAATATCTCCGCCGCCGCCTCCACGATACGCGTCTTTCCCGAACCCGTCGGACCAAGAAACAGCAGGTTGCCGACCGGGCGCCCAGGCGAGTTCAAGCCCGCGCAAAACACCTGGTACATATCGACCAGGGACTGCACTCCTTCGGTCTGCCCAACAATCTTGGAACGCAATGAACTTTCAAAGTCGCGAGTATCCGTGCTGCGAATGGACGGATCAAGTTGGTGTCGAACTGCAGCTCTCATTTTCCCCAGTCCTTCTTCGCGCGGCCACAGGTGTGTGGAAGACGATCGAAGTCTCAATGCCTAGCTTCTTTGAGATACAGCATGAGGAATGCCAACCGATGCGGGGACTATTGAGGGGGAATGTCTTGCACTTTCAACAACATACGTTTGATGAACTTATGGGAACTGTCTCATGGATTGAGACACTGTTTCATCTGAGAGCAATTTGAGAGCGATGAAACATATTTGTGTCAGTCGCAGGCGACAAATTTTGACAGTTCAGTCCCGCTGTGGCTTGACGATACAGCAGTCCCGGCACTATGGCCTGCGGCGTTACCGTTCCGTTTTTTTGCGGCCTTGCGGCGCAGCCGCGGGAGTCGCCGCCGGCAAAGCCGCGCGCGATTTCTTCGCTTCGAGCACCACTTCCGCGGGCGCATCCACGGATCGGCCGTCACGGACTTCTTCCGCTGCGGCACTGCGGGCTAACTGCGGAGTCGCGGTATTCACCAGCGCCCCTTCGCCTTCCCGCACAAAAGTCAGCAAGTTGTGCTCGCCATCCCAGTCGATGCGCACCAGGTCTCCCAGCTGGACCTGCTCGGTGGCCAGCAAGTTCGCCAGCGGGTAAACCACGTGGCGCTCGATGGCACGCTTCAAATGACGCGCTCCATAACGCTGGTCCGTGCCTTCCTTTAGAAGAAAGTCTCGCCCTGCGTTAGTCACACGGAATAAGAATTGGCCCTTGGCCGTTTCCAGCACCCGCCGCTGCACGTTGCCAAGCTCGATTTGCAAAACTTCTTCGAGCTGTTCGCGCTGTAAGGGATGAAATACCACTACCTTGTCCAGCCGATTCATGAACTCGGGTGAGAATTTGCCCGAGCCGCTTCCATCGCGGTGCGCTCGACCTTTTTCTCCAACCCAGCTATCGGTTTGTCTTGGGGCTGCACAAAACCAAGACCCCCGTGCATCATTTCAGTTATTTCGCCGCCGCCCAGATTGGAGGTCAGGAAAATTACCGTTTGCGACAAATCCACTTTGCGGTTGTCGCCCAGCGTCAATGTGGCTTTGTCCAGCATGCCCAGCAGCAGTTGCCACAACGAATCAGAAGCCTTTTCGATCTCGTCAAATAAAAGGAACGAAAGCTTCAGTTTCTCTGTGTGGCTTTTAGCCAGTTCCTCTTGAGTGATTAAAGGTTGTGTTTCGCGGTGTCCCAAATAACCCGGAGGCGAGCCAATCAACTTGGCGATTTCGTGGGAATGCTGGAATTCCGCGCAGTCCACCTTGATCATTGCGCGCGCATCGCCGAACAGAATTTCAGCCGCAGCTTCCACGATGCGCGTCTTGCCTGAACCCGTGGGACCCAGCAGCAGCAGATTGCCAACCGGCCGGCCTGGAGAGTTCAATCCGGCGCAGAAAACCTGGTATAACTCGACCAGCGCCTGAACGCCCTCTTCCTGGCCAACGATTCTCGAGCGCAGCGACGTTTCGAAATCCAACGTTCCTGTGCTTCGTTTACTCGGATCGAGCGGAAGAATGCTTGTACCTGTGCTCATGACCGCCTCCCTGCACCACGCAACCGCAATGGCGCATTACCAAATCGCACGCCGCTTCGGTCAAACTGATCTAACTTGACCTCAAGCGTCGACTGCAGCAGTCGTAACTGTAGGAGCAATTCCCGGGCCACTACAGGCGATTCAGAAATTCGCAACAGCGGAGGAAACAAATCCGCCAAATCCAGATTCAGCGTTCGCAGATTCGATACTAGGTTTTGTACTACCGGGGAGTCGGGATTCACGAGATCCAACTGACTATTCAACCGTTCGCGCAGAGAACGCCAGTTTAGGTCGATGAAGGGATGCTTCTTCGATACTTCGCGTACTACCTGATCCGTGATTCTCGCGCGGTTTCCTAAGCGCGCGAGATGCAATTGCCGCACTTTTCCGCCGTGGCGCACATTGTGCACCAGATAAAAGGTATTTCCTTTGCGGCGAATAAAAGCCATGACTTTACCTCACACGCCCCATTTACCTGTAGTGTATTTGACTTCCACTACAGCGTCAATCGCTCGGTGTCTAATTCGTAAACGAAAAATGTGACTGCAATTTTGTTGACAGTAAATTAGATGCATTATTCCCATTTGCTCATCAAATTATTCGTTTTGTTTCATCACTTTTCCGCAACGCCTGTGATGCGAATGCTTTTTTGTGCTTCTCTTTCACTTTGTTAAACCCCGTTTTCAGACTTTTGTCTTGTTCTCTCTCATAGCGCGGCTTAGCATAATCGCGTCTTTTTTGGAGAGCGTAAATGTCCTGGGACAAGGTCTACCGGCTGGTGCAACGAATTCCTCGCGGCAGGGTTTTAACCTATGGAGCCGTTGCTAAAGCCCTGCATCTACTTGGTGGAGCTCGCACCGCCGGACGCGCCATGGCTAGTACTCCGTCCGGGAAAGGCATCCCGTGGCATCGCGTGGTGGGAGAACGTGGCAAAATCCTCATTCGCGGACCCTACGCCATGCTGCAAAAAAAACTTCTCGAAAGTGAAGGCGTGAAATTAATCGAATCTCGCGTAGATCTCAAATTGCATGCCTGGAAACCGCCGGCCACAATCAGCACGACAGGAAAGCACACCACGGCAAAACCGCGCAAAGCTCGGGCACGCCCCCGTCCTAGGCCATTGAATTAGCTAGCGCAAGTGCATCGCTATACTTCCTCGCGATCCCTCCTTGTCGCTCGTAACCAGGCGTGTTCGGCACCTGTGCTATAACTCTTTGCGATGAATAATTCGATTTTGCAGGTTGAGAACCTGGTAAAACGCTACGGTGACGTTGAAGCCGTGCGCGGCGTCAGTTTCAACGTTGAGGAAGGTGAAGTTTTTGGTTTGTTAGGGCCCAACGGCGCAGGGAAAACTTCCACTGTGGAGATCATGGAGGGCTTGCGCACCCTCGATTCCGGCCGAGTGTCCGTTTGCGGCCTGGATCCCCAGAAAAATGGGCAAGAACTTAAGCACCAGATCGGCGCGGCTCTGCAGTCGACTTCTCTCCCCGACAAACTGCGGGTAATCGAGGCCCTCCGGCTTTTTGCCAGCTTCTACCGCCGCCATCGAAACCCTGAAGAACTCCTCAAGCGATTCGGGCTCGAAGAAAAGCGCAATACCTTTTACAGCCAGCTCTCCGGGGGCCAAAAACAGCGCCTCGCTCTAGCCATGGCGCTGATCAACGATCCCAAAGTGCTCTTCTTCGATGAGCCCACCGCCGGCCTCGACCCTCAGGTGCGGCGCGAAATTTATGACATCATCGAAGAGCTTCGCCGCGAGAAAAAAACCATCGTAATGACCACTCATTACATCGAAGAAGCCGAACGCCTCTGCGATCGCGTCGCCATCGTCGATCATGGGACCGTCATCGCATTAGGTACACCACGCGAACTAAAAGAGCGCTCCGGCGACAAGACCCGTCTGGAAGTTCGCTTAGCTCGCCCCGAACCAGCGGAAGCTCTAAGAAAACTGGAAGGTGTCTCGGACTGCCGCATCCTCGGCGACAGCTACGTTTTGCAATGTCAACGGCCGCCCCAAGCCATTGTTTCCCTCGTGAAATATCTCGAGTCCCAAGGTAACGAGCTGGTCTCCCTCGAAATCGCCACTCCCTCGCTCGAAGACGTATTCATCGAACTCACTGGCAGGAGGTTACGCGATTGAGTAATTTTGCCGCTCTCACCCGCATGCGGATTCAGCTGACCATTCGCAACAAAATGTTTTTGTTCTTCAGCGTGATCATGCCCTTCGGCTTCTTTTTTCTTTACGCCGGAGTTTTCGCCAAGGGCGTTCCGGAAACAGTGCGCTACCTGCTCGGCCCTGTCGTAGCTCTCACCGTTATGGGCAGCTTCTGGGGACTGAGCGCCGCGCTGGTCACCTTCCGGGAGCAAGGAATTTTGCGTCGCTTCCACGTCACCCCGGTCACACCCAGCGACATGCTCGCTTCCAGCATCGTCGCCAATTACCTATTGACCATGCCCACGGTTCTTTTAGAACTGCTCTTCGCCCGCGTGTTTTTCCACGTGCACAATTTCGGCGACCTCCTCGCCGTTTTTATTCTTGTTACTGTCGGCACGGTTTCCTTCGCATCGCTTGGCCTGGTAGTCGCCAGCGTCACCAACACCATGCAGGAAACGCAAATCATCAATCAACTGCTCTGGCTCCCGCTAATTTTCCTCTCTGGCGCTACTCTGCCGCTTCCAAGTCTTCCCGGAGTAGTGCAGCGCGTCGGCGTCTTCCTTCCCGCCACTTACCTGGTCAACAGCCTGCAACGGGCCATCGTGTTTTCAGTACCCATTACGCATTTGCTGCTCGGAATTTTCGCGCTACTCTTCTGGGCCGCGATCACGTTCTTTGTGTCCGCGCAGCTCTTCCGTTGGGATGCCGAATCAAAAATTCCCCGCCGCGCCAAGCTATGGGCCGCTTCCACGGCCATTCCCTTCTTACTACTGGGCGTATACGAAAATCGCACCGGCCGCCTCGTCGCTGAATCTCAAGCCGCCATGCATGCCGCAGAAAATCCAGGCCGGCATGCCGATACGCCGAAATAAAGTTTATTGAGTCACCGCAAGTCGTCGTGTAATCGCCAACTCTGTAATGCAGACAAGTAAGCGCCATATTGATTCTTGCTCCTCGCCGCATTCCCGATACTCTGGATTGACGCTCCACTCGCCGTACCGTATTCTGCTTTCTAAGGCGATTTTCAGGTCTAAGAGGTGTAGTGATGCCGGTTCAGAAGACAGAAAAAATTTGGCACAACGGAAAATGGATAAATTGGGACGACGCCCAATTACACGTCCTCTCCCACGTCGTAAGTTACGGCTCCGCGGTTTTCGAAGGCATTCGTTGCTACGAAACTAAGCAGGGTCCGGCCATCTTCCGTCTTCGCGAACACATGGATCGCCTCGTGAACTCCGCGAAAATCTATCGAATGGACTTGGCCTATTCGGCGGAAGAATTTGGCAATGCCGCCACCGAGTTAGTCCGCCTCAATAAACTGAATTCCTGTTACGTAAAACCGATTGTGCTGCGCGGCTACGGTGAAGTTGGCGTCAATCCTCTTAACTCCCCCATCGAAGTCTATATGGCCTGCTGGACCTGGGCGCCTACCTCGGTCCCGAGGCACTGACCAAAGGTGTCGACGTCGGCGTTAGCTCCTGGACCCGCATTGCACCCAACACGCTACCAGCTATGTCCAAAGCCGCCGCAAACTATATGAATTCGCAGTTGATTCGCATGGAAGCGACCTTCAACGGATACGCCGAAGGCATCGCTCTCGATTCTGGCGGCCATGTCAGCGAAGGCTCGGGAATGAACGTGTTCCTGGTTCACGATGGCACCCTTTACACCCCGCCTCTCGCCACCAGCATTCTTCCTGGAATCACTCGCGACGCCGTCGTCAGGATCGCTGAAGATCTTGGCATCCCCGTCAAGGAGTCTGTCATCCCCAGGGAAATGCTTTACATTGTCGACGAAGTTTTCTTCGTGGGCACCGCCGTCGAAATTACTCCCATCCGCTCGGTCGATCACATCACCGTCGGCAAAGGTGTAGCCGGCCCCATCACGCGCAAGCTACAGGACGAATTTTTCGCTCTGACCAGCGGCAACAAACCCGACCGCCACAATTGGCTGACTCCCGTGAACGCTCCAGTCGCCGCCACATCCCGCTGACCCGGCCAAGAATCTTAACGGGCAAGGAAGTGCGCGATGGGTCTTTTTTTGTATGAGAGATTGTGCGCGCCGACCTGCCTTCTTATTACATGACGCGCGTTTCATATTGAGCCGCCAACTCAAAGCCACGAAACATGCCTCCACGCTTTTTGTGGTCGCATCCCCCTCTTCAAGTTAAAATCCCTTCCGTACCCCGTCGCGTGTATCTTCCGGCCGGAGGATTTGGCATGTACACCACCACGCAAAAACTCGCCGCCGAATTCCTGGGCACCTTCGCCCTGGTTTTCTTCGGAGCAGGCGCCATCTGCGCAGATCAATTCCTGCACGGCGCTGGCGGCCTTGGACTTCTCGGTGTTGCGCTCGCGAATGGACTGGCGCTCGGCATCATGATTTCCGCCCTCGGTCACATTTCCGGCGGTCACTTTAATCCCGCCGTAACCATCGGCTATTGGGTCACCAGACGCCAGAATACGATCGACGTTATTCTTTACTGGATTGCTCAGTTGGCAGGCGCAATAGCAGCAGCCTTTCTACTAAAAGCCATCATTCCAGAGGACACCTGGCGAGCCGTGGCCCTCGGGACTCCTCAATTCGCTCGCGATTTTCCACGCTGGGCGGGCATGGCCCTCGAAGCCACCGCCACCTTTTTTCTGGTTCTCACCGTATTCGCCACCACACTCGATGACCGCGGAACTTTCCGTTCCATTGCTGGCTTTGGTGTCGGTCTCATGTACGTCCTCGGGATAATTGTCGCCGGCCCATTTACAGGCGGGGCTCTCAATCCCGCGCGCGCCTTTGGCCCAGCCCTCGCCGCCACCCATTGGGCTAATCACGGTGTTTTCTGGGTCGGCCCTTTGGCAGGGGGATTTGCCGCCGCGCTTCTCTACGATTTTTTGTACCTCAAACGAGCTGAGGTTTAACCATTCGTGTTCTGCATGGCGGATCTCAGGTAACTAGCTCGTAACCTCTCCCGGTAGTTTTCTTGCTGCTCCACCATACGGATGTTAACGTCCGTTATTAGCTCGATCTTGTGGGGATAAATTTTTATGGCTCTCAGTATCGACGACCTCTTACGTCGCGCAGTGGACACCAAAGCCTCCGACTTACATCTGAAAGTCGGTAATCATCCCTATCTGCGCGTCGAAGGCGTGTTGGCCCCGCTTTCTGACGTCCCTCGCGTAACCCCGGAAGAAATGCTGTCCATGGCCTTCAGCATGATGACCAATCGTCAGAAGCAAAAGTTCAAAGAAACCGCCGAGCTCGATATGGCTTATGGCGTGTCGGGTCTCGGTCGCTTCCGCGTAAACGTTTTCCAGCAACGCGGCAACGTCGGCATGGTGTTGCGCGTAATCCCCACTAAAATTCGTACCTCGGAAGAACTAAATCTCCCGGCCGTGATTGGGCGCATCTGCGAGGAGCAACGCGGTCTGGTTCTGGTCACCGGCACCACCGGTTCCGGTAAGTCCACCACCCTCGCGGCCATGATCGATCGCATCAACGCCGATCGCGCCGACCACCTCATCACCATCGAAGACCCCATCGAGTTTCTGCACCGCGACAAGAAAAGCTTTATTAATCAGCGCGAAGTCGAAGTCGACACTGCAAATTTCTCAACCGCCCTCCGCGCCGCCCTTCGTCAGGACCCCGACGTGATTCTCGTCGGCGAAATGCGCGACCTGGAAACCATTTCTACCGCCTTGCTCGCCGCGGAAACCGGACACTTGGTGCTGTCCACATTGCACACCCTTGATGCCACAGAAACGATCCAGCGCATCATTGCCGTCTTCCCTCCGCCCGAACAAAAACAGATTCGCCTGCAATTGGCAGCTACACTAAAAGCCGTCGTCTCCCAGCGCCTGGTGCGTCGCGCCGACGATAAAGGCCGCGTCCCTGCCGTGGAAGTAATGATCGCCACCAACTACATTCGTGATTGCATTATCAATGCCGACAAAACGCGTTTAATCCGCGACGCCATCGCTGCCGGCACGAGCCAATACGGCATGCAGACCTTCGACCAGTCTCTTTTCGATCTTTACACCAAGAACCTCATCACTCTTGACGAAGCTTTGCTCCGCGCTTCCAACGCCGACGAATTCAAACTTCGCATTCAAGGCGTGCGCTCCGCCTCCGATTCTGCCCGCGAGGAAATGGAACGCCAGATGGTCGATTTCGAGCGCTACGCTCGTAAGTAGCCACCGTCAAAAAACCCGAAGAGCTACTTTTGCTCGTGCATTCTAGCTGAGCTCAATCTGTCCCTGCCCACGCAAGCTTTCCGCAACCGTCAGATAATCCATGACATCCTTTGAATGCTGCGGTTGAATGCCGCGCCGCTGGCATTCTCCTTTACAACTTTTTACAAGGGTTTGCTAAGCCTTGACACATCTACGCTGGGGGGGCTTTATAGTCGTGACGTTGAGTGGCAGTAATACATACGCGAGGATTTGAATGTTTAAGACGTGGCGACTGACGGACCGGACGCGAACCCTTCTGACGCTCGAGCTAGCCATCGTGCTTCCCGCAGCAGCTCTGATGGGCTTCAGCATCTGGAACCTGAAGCATCTCCAACACTCCGGAGGCTTCGAAGCGGCCATCCAGCGCGAACTTTCCCACGAGCTGAAAATAGCGGAAAAGAAAACTTTGCACCGGGCAATCGAATTGACTACTCCAGTCCGCACGGCTTTCCCGAATCCGGATGAAGACCATGCCGCCATCAAGGCCGGCTTGGAACGCGTGCTGTCTGAACACCCCGAGTTTGCCTACGCCTTTTTGTATGACAAGAAGAACAATCTGTTCTTGAGTCGCACGCAGCCTGGTCGCGACCACGACCCGCAATTCTGCGCAGCCACGCAAGAGACCATCAAGATGGCTTCCACGTGGATTCCCATCGATGCTTCCCAGTTAGCGTCACATGTTAGAGCGATGGCCGAGAAGGACGAGGATCCGGTGGGTTTCACCGGGGGCTGGTCAATCCAGGACAACCAACACAGTTATTGGAACATTGCCTATTTCGTGCCACCCGGTGTGCCGAAGGATCGCACAACTCTGGGCGTGGTCGCTTTTGATGACGATTACATACGTAAAAACTTCCTGCCGGCCATGATGAAAGATGTGTTGACCAGCAAAAACAACGTGCCAGAAATTGAGGCTAATCCCCCGGTCATGATGATCCATCCTGCAAAAGACTCCACCCCGTGGGTGACTTCTGGAAATTGGGACGGGGCCAATCCAGAGGCGGAGCGTACGTTTCAGTATGTTTTTCCGGAGATGACTCTCGCGATCAAGTACCAGGGCGTTACCGTCGCGGATATCGGGGCGAGATTCCTGCGATATAACTACATCGTCCTCGCCGCACTGTCTCTGTTCATGGTCGCAGGCATCTTCCTCACCTATCGCAACGTTTCCAAAGAAATGAATCTCGCCCGACAAAAATCCGATTTTGTCGCTAACGTCTCGCACGAGTTGCGCACACCCTTGGCGCTCATTCGGCTTTATGCCGAGACTTTGGAGTTGGGACGCCTCTCGGCAAAGGAGAAATATCAGGAGTATTTCCGCATCATCCGCGAGGAGAGCGAACGCTTGACCGCACTCATCAACAATATTCTGGACTTCTCCAGAATAGATGCCGGGCGAAAAGAGTACGAATTCCAGGAGACCAATCTGGGCGAGCTCGTACATTCCACTCTGGATTCCTATCGTTTCCAAATCCAACAAAACGGTTTCGGCTTCGAAGAAAACATTTCGCCTGATATTCCGCCGGTGAACGTCGACCGCGAAGCGATCGCGCGATCACTGCTTAACCTGGTGAACAATGCGCTGAAATACTCGAAAGATCAGAAGCACATTGCCGTGAAGTTGTACCGCTCGAACGGCTCAGTCAAGTTGGAAGTCCAGGATCGCGGTATCGGCATCGCGGCCAACGAGCAGGAGAAAATCTTCGAGAAGTTTTACCGCTGTGGCGACCCCTTGGTGCACGACGTCAAAGGCTCCGGGTTAGGTCTCTCGTTGGTGCGCCACATTGTGCGCGCCCACGGAGGCGATGTGCTGGTCGAAAGCGTCCCCGACAAGGGCAGCAAATTTACCATCGCGTTGCCTCTGGTTCTAACCACACAATCCGGTGACGCGGGAAGCGCGGTCGCATGAGAACTACAAATGCAAATGTCCCCACCAAGCTAAAGGGGGAGGGTATGTCAGCAACGAAAATTCTAATCGTCGAGGACGAGCCGAACATGGTGGCCGGCTTGCGCGACAACTTTGAGTTCGAAGGCTTTGAGGTGCTCACCGCGCCCGATGGCGTTCAAGGACTCGAGAAAGCCTTGAAGGAATCGCCAGATTTGGTGGTCCTGGACGTGATGATGCCGCGCATGAGCGGCCTCGATGTATGCAAACAACTGAAGGCCAAGCGTCCCTCGATTCCCATAATCATGCTCACCGCTCGCGGACAGGAAGTTGACAAAGTCGTCGGTCTCGAACTGGGCGCCGATGACTATGTCACCAAACCCTTCTCCATCCGCGAATTGCTGGCGCGTGTCAAAGCCGTTCTACGCCGGTCCCAAACTCTTCCCAAAGAGCAGGATCGGTATACCTTCGGCGATGTGGAAGTGAATTTGCGCAGTTATCGCGTGTTGCGTAATGGTCAGTCCGTGGAGTTTTCCAGTAAAGAATTCGAACTTCTGAAGCATTTTCTCTGTCATAGCGGGGAGACTTTAAGCCGCGATCGCCTCCTCGACGAGGTTTGGGGATACGAAAACTTCCCAACGACTCGTACGGTCGATGCTCACATCGTTCGACTCCGCCAAAAACTTGAACCGGTTCCAGACCAGCCGCGCTTTTTTCTGACCATTCATGGAGTCGGCTACAGGTTCGTAGGATGAACATGACCACGAAGACGCCAGAAACGCGCAAGGCCGCTGCCAAGCGGACTAAGAACAGTTCGGCGCTTGAAACCGGACAGACAACCAAAGGTCGCCGGCGTAAGAATTCAGAAATGGCGGCCACTACTGAAAACATTCACGCGATCAAGCAACAACTGGACGCTGTGCGTCGTGAGCACGCCATACTCCAACAGGCGATTTACGAGGCCGCGCAAATCCAAAGGAGACTCTGCTCCCCTCGTGAACTGGTGTGGGGCGACTTTGAAATCGCCGGCGAAATCTTTCCGGTGCGTCATCTTTCCGGGGATTTTTTTAAAGTGATGCAACTTGATGATGTGCTGGGAGTCGCTCTGGGTGACATCGCCGGAAAGGGGCTATCCGCCGGAATTTGGCAAGCTCATCTGATCGACCTGATTCAGCGTTCTGCGCGCACTTATCTTCATCCAGCGGATGTTATCGCCGCCGTCAATCGCGAGCTATGCATCGATCACAGTGAGCCGCCGATCACCGCATTATTTTTTGCCCGCCTCGATCCAAAGGGAAATGAATTGCAGTACTGCAACGCTGGGCTCCCCGCTCCGCTGATTATGAGGAGCGGCAAATCCGTGGATCGATTGGAGGAAGGTGGCCCGATGCTGGGCGCCCTCCAAGAGGCCTCCTACAACTGCGGGACAGTCTATTTAAATCCTGGCGATATGTTGGTCGCCTACTCTGATGGCCTGACCGAATGTCGAAATCGCGACGATCAAGAGTTCGAGATCGGACGCTTGTCAGCCGCGGTGGAGTCCTACAATGGCGCCACCGCAAACCAGGTTCTTTTTTCCACTCTAGCGACCGTGCTCGATTTCGCGGCGCAATGCCCACCCAGCGATGATTTGACCCTTCTGGTTATCCGTCGCTGCGAGACTAAGCTCGCACTTCCCGAACGCAACAATAAGCGCGACAAGAATTTTTCTGTATCTAGCCGGCTCAGTTCGGTTGCTGTAGGCCAGACGTGCTGATTCGGCGCTTCAAAAACTAAAGCAACTGACGACGCCCTCAAACATGTTTGACGCGCCAACGATATTGGTGTGTCTGGTGAAAGGAAGGACGCAATGTCATCTACGTCAACCTCATTGCTCGGGGAAAGACAGATGTGCGGAGCAGTCATCCAGCCGGCAACGGTGTCTTCAGAACTATTGAGAGTGCTCTACGTCTCTCACTATCGCCACGTTTTGCAGATCTGCAGGAAGTTTTTTCGTCAGCTCGAAGATGCTGAGGATGCCGCTGCTGAAGTCTTCCTGAAGCTTTACCGGGTGTTGCACCAAAAAGATGAGATGGTGCCTTTCCGCCCGTGGATTTCGCAGATAGCAGCCCATCACTGCATCGACAAGCTGAGAAGGAGGAAACATGAGAAGAGCTCTTCGTTGGAGGAAGTCGACGTTAACGGCCTCCTGGACCATTCCACACCTTCAGCGCTGTCCGAAGTTCTTCGCAACGAGGCCGAGGGTCGAATCAGACGAGCCCTGGCGAGCTTACCGGAGAAACACAGAATCGTGCTCGTGTTGCGCTACTACAACCGCATGAGTTATTCCCAACTCGCCGACGCATTAAACCTGCCGCTGTCCGCTGTTCGAGTTCGCATTTTCCGCGCCAAGCGCTCTCTGCGATGTAGTTTGCGACGCTCAAATCGAGCGGACCCCCTTGCGAGGGTGGACCCAGGACGGAAAAGTAACACTCTCGCAACCAAGCGCTCGAACAGATTCAACGCGTCCGTCTCGGCCGACTTTGGAACGCTATATGCCGTGTCCGCTTAATTTTGATCTTCTATGTCCCTAGCTCGAATGCTAGCTAAAGTAATACTGGCCCCATCGTTTCAGTCCGCTTGCGTCCCACACCGGCACCTTCTATGCTCCCGATATGTTTCGCGCACCTCGCAAGCTGGATTCCGAGCCGGAGTTATACGACACCGCGGTACGCGCCCTGATGCGTCGCGCTCATTCCGTCCACGAAATGAAGAAATCGCTGGAACGGCGCACCGACGACAAAGCCATGGTCAAGTCCGTGCTCGACCGCCTGAAGCGCCAGGGAATGATCGACGACGCTCGCTATGCGAAACAATTTACCCGCCAGCGCGCTGAAATCCGCAAGCAGGGCAAGTTTCGCATCGCCAGAGAGCTACGCGCCCGTGGCATTCCCGACCGTCATATCGACTCGGCTCTCGAAGAGTCCGCCAAAGAGACCGACGAGCGCGCCGTCGTGCGTCATCGCATTGAGAAAAGCTCAAACTATTTCGCGGCGAAATCGATGACCGTAAAATCGCTTCCCTGTTCCGCAGCCTGCTACGTGCCGGTTTCGCTTCTGACATCGTTCGCAACGAATTGCGAGCAGTTACTCGCGAAGATGTCCCCGCGATTGAAAATGCCGTCGATGAAGAATCGGCCTAAATAGCACTGAAAGCCGCGGTTCCCCGGTTCTCTTGGTACCTCTTCCCTCCTCTGCGATAATGTTCTAACGATCCCTGACGCGACCTGAGGCTCAAGTGACCGGCAACGAGATCCGCGCCACATTCTTAAAATTCTTCGAACAAAACGGTCATCGCATCGTTCCCAGCAGTTCGCTCGTGCCCCACGGTGATCCCACGCTGCTCTTCACCAATGCTGGAATGAATCAGTTCAAAGACGTTTTTCTCGGCCTGGAACAGCGCGATTACAAACGTGCCACCACCGCCCAAAAATGCGTGCGCGCGGGCGGCAAACACAACGACCTCGAAAATGTTGGTTTCACCAAGCGCCATCACACCTTTTTTGAAATGATGGGCAATTTCTCTTTTGGCGATTACTTCAAAAAAGAAGCCGTCGCTTTTGCCTGGGAACTCGTAACCTCCCCGGACTGGTTCGTCCTCGACAAATCCAAGCTTTACGTCACGGTCTTCGGCGGCGCTGAAATCGCGCCAGGAACCTCGCTGGGCGTCGATGAAGAAACAAAATCTTTTTGGCTCGGCCAAAACGTCCCCTCCGAGCGCATCGTTGCCGTACCCGGACTAAAAGAAAATTTCTGGGCCATGGGCGATACCGGCCCCTGTGGTCCCTGCAGCGAAATCCATTACGACATGGGCGCCGTCGCCTCCGACGAAGGCCACGCGGATTGCCAGTTCCCCTGCGATTGCGGCCGCTACGTGGAGATCTGGAATCTGGTCTTCATGCAATTCAATCGCGACTCGTCGGGCCAAGTCGCTCCTTTGCCGAAGCCCTCCATCGACACCGGCGCAGGCCTCGAACGGCTTGCCGCCGTAATTCAAGGCAAGCTCAGCAATTTCGACACCGACTTATTTCAGCCTTTGATACAAAAAGCTGGCGAGCTCACCGGCACGCGCTACGGTAAAAATCCAGACTCCGACGCGTCTCTGCGCATCATCGCCGATCATTCCCGCGCCGCTACATTCCTCGTTTCCGACGGCGTCGTCCCCTCCAACGAAGGCCGCGGTTACGTCCTTCGCAAAATTATCCGACGGGCCCTGCGCCACGCCAATCTCTTGCAAGCCGTTGCCAGCGTGCCAGCCACCGTTCTGCCTCCAATGGCCGACGCGGTGAAGCTCGAAATGGGCGCCGCCTACCCTGAACTGGAACAGAATTTCGATCGAGTCCAACAAATTCTGCTGGGCGAAGAACAGCGCTTCTCTCGCACCATCACCGTCGGTCTCAAAAAATTTGCCGAATTTACTGGCGATGGCACGCAAGCCGCCGCCCGCGATACCAAGTCAGCTTCGCTCTCCGGCGAAAAAGCCTTCATGCTTTACGACACTTACGGCCTGCCTCGCGACTTCCTCGAAGATCTCGCCCGCGACTCCGGCATCACCGTCGAGTGGCCCGCGTTCGAACGCGCCATGCAAGAGCAGCGCACCCGTGCGCGTGCCTCCTGGAAAGGCACATCCAAGGAAAGTGTCAATCCTGCCTACGCAAAAATTGCGGACACTTTCAAAACTGAACCGTGCTTTTATTTCGGCACTACTTCCAAAGATTGCCGCATCGAAGCGATCGTCACCAAAAGCGGTTCCGTCAACGAACTCAAAGCCGGCGAAAGCGGCGAAGTCGTCCTCGACCGCACCTCCATCTACGCCGAATCCGGCGGCCAGATGGCCGACATCGGCGGCTTCTTCGACAATTCCGGCACACAAAGTCTCGCCGACGTAAACGGCGCGTTTTATCCCGTAGCCGGCCTGGTGGCCCATCGCGTTACCGCCAAGGAAACACTTCATGTAGGCGACCGCGTCACTGTGGTGGCCGACGCCCTTCGTCGCACGCATATCATGCGCAATCACAGCGGAACGCACCTCGTCAACGCCGCCCTGCGCAACATCCTCGGCACACACGTCAAACAAGCCGGCTCCTTGAATTCGCCCGAACGCCTTCGTTTTGACTTCACTCATTTCGCGGCCGTCGACTCTCAGGAACTGCGCGACATCGAGCAACAGGTCAACGATGAAATTCGCGTGAACACCGCGATCGAAACAAACGTCACTTCCCTGGAAGAAGCCTTGTCCTCCGGCGCCCTAGCTTTTTTCGGCGACAAATATCCCGAGCACAACGTTCGCGTGGTTACCATTCCCGACCCCCATGCCCCCCGCGGCTTTTACAGCAAGGAACTTTGCGGCGGCACGCACGTTCACCGCATCGGCGATGTCGGCGTCCTGAAAATCGTCGGTGAACAATCCGTCGCCGCTGGAGTTCGCCGCATAGAAGCCGTCACCGGAGTCGGCGCGCTCGACATTACCAGAATCAGGCGCGTCTCCTGAGCCAGCTCGCCAGTCAACTAAACGTCGGTGAAGACGCCCTTCTGAACACCGTCGAAAAACTCTCGCAAACCGCGAAGCAGCTCGAGAAAGAATTAGAGTCACAGAAGCGCAAAGGCGCGTTAGGCCAACTCGACGAACTCGCTGCCAAAACCCAACTCATCAAAGGGGTAAAAGTACTAGCCGCCGAAGTCGCAAACGTTGACCGCGACGGCCTGCGCCAGCTCGTCGACAGTCTTCGCCAGAAACTGGGTTCCGGCGTCATCGCCTTAGGTATGCCCGATGGCGACAAAGTAGCCCTGATCGTAGCCGTCACAAAAGACCTAACCGCTAAAGTCCACGCCGGCAAGCTGATACAGGCGCTGGCCAAGCAAGTCGGCGGTTCCGGCGGCGGCCGCCCAGACCTCGCAGAGGCTGGCGGAAAAGACACATCTGCACTCAATAGTACCCTCCGTTCTATTCCGTCCCTTCTCGAGCCGTTGCTATAATCGCGCAGCGCTGGAAAGAGGGTCCGTGGGCTCTCAGACTGCTTTGTTCGGGCATTAATCGCTCAGCGTCCCCTCAAAACTGCGACAAGTAATCCGCTTTCTCAACTCGTCGCGAACACCAAATTCGAATTGAACGATAACCAGCCTTCCCCGGCCCTTATGTCAAAGCTCACCGCACTCTCGGCAACTGTAGCTCTAGCGACGCTTAGCTTGTTTGCATTGCCAGCTGATGCACAAATTGCTGCCAGCACGGCACCTCAGCGGGCGCCGTCTGTTTATCAACGCCGATCCCCCTGCAAAAATAAACCTGAGTGCCCCAAAGCACACTAACTTCTACCTGCCGCGCGAAGCTTTCTTCGCGGGACGTACCCATCCATCGGTCTACCTGGATCGCGACGGCGTCGAAAAACTGGTTCGCGAAGCAGCCGACCGCCATCGCGTCGACCCCGCCCTAATTCGCGCAGTAATCCAGACGGAGTCCAACTGGAACCCCGCCGCCTATTCGAACAAAGGCGCCGGTGGTCTCATGCAACTAATCCCCACGACAGCGCGCCGGTTCGGCGTAAATGACGTCTTCAACCCGCAACAGAATATCGACGGCGGTGTTCATTATCTGAAGACCCTGCTGGACCGCTATAATGGCAACCTGGACATGGCTCTTGCGGCGTACAATGCAGGTGAAGGCGCGGTCGACCGGGCGCATGGTATTCCGGCGTTCCGCGAAACTCGCAACTACGTGCAGAAAGTGCAGAATGCCTACTTCCAACCTGCTTCGGGACGCCTCGACAGGCACTTGGCGACGTCCCATTCGACGGGAAACCGATTCGAACGGTAGAATTATTTTCAACAATGACTGAGGCAAAGAATCATCTAAGAACGTAGTTTGTCGTTTGCTGGCGACCCCGAAAAGAAAATGCCGAGCGCGATTCCAACCGCCGCAAATAGTCTCAAAAAGATGTTCGCCCTCGTTTCGCCATTTTTTTTCCTGTCGTCTATTTACCCCGCCTTGGTCCCTTCTGCCACCGCCGCGCCTTCGGCGCCCACCGCCACCGTAAAGCGCCAGGCCGCCGCGCAATTCCAGCGCGCTGAGCAATTGCGTACCACGTTAAATCTCAAACCTGGTAACTGAAGCGAAAAACCCTCGGCGATTATCGCCAAGTGGTTTCCAGCTATCGTCGCGTTTACCTGATCACTCCGCGCGCCAACGAAGTGCCCGAGGCTTTGATTGCCGTCGCCCAGCTCTACACC
>CAVPKZ010000124.1:0-19322 GCA_963705755.1 uncultured Acidobacteriota bacterium
ACAGCCCTGGTACCGCTTCGACCTAAAAGAAACTTAATTTAGAATTAACCGCCTCTGGAAGTATTATGCGTGGAGAAACCGCTGGGTACGTGTCACGATAGATGCCAATAAACCGCACGAGATAGTCCGGTCAAGGAACTAAGGTCACGGTGAAGTCATCATTTAATCGGATGGAGTTCATGGGATTTTCTTGCGCGAAATTCGTCAATAAAGCTGCGATTGCGTTGCTGATGTTGTCGTGGAGTATGCCCGCGTCGCCGCAGGGTAAATCTCATGTGAGCACCGCGGGCCCCAACGGGTCTACGCGGCAACAGCAAGCTCAAGAGCCGCAGCCAAAAATCCGCCTCACGAGCCCACGGCAGAAACCCTGTGGTACAAACTCCGGCGCCGAAAACAACGGTACGGAATCAGCGCGGCTGCCGGCCCATACGGAGGAACAACTGACCGCTCGACAAGCGGCGCCCCCACCAAGCGGAGAGCTGACTACATTTAACATTTCAACAGGCTTTGGATCTGGCGCGAAAAAACGCCACGCAATTTCAGGCGACGCTAGTGAATGCGGGCGTTTTGCACGAAGACGCAAGCAGGCGCGGAACACGTTGCTGCCGACGGTGACATAGAACAATTCCGCGTTGTACACACAAAGCATCCCAAGTGCGGAGACGGTAAGCACCGCAGGAAGGCCGAGCCGGTGGCAGCGCCGCCGGTGATTATATTGCGAACAATGCGCCGCACGAGTACACCAGTCAGGCAGACATACACGAATCAATCGATATGTCGGCGTTGTCGAATTGGCGGGCGTGCTTCGGCGGCGGCGGCGGTGGCGCGGGCGCAGGTAGAAATCGCGAAGCGCGGTTTGGTAGTTACCGTGGCGCAAAATTATTACAAGGTTGGAGCGGCGCAACACAAATTGGAAACCGCACAGCTTGCCGCCGGAGAAGGCGATAAATTTTTCCAGCTTACACAAAAGCTGGAGGGCGGCGGCGAAGTGGCGCACGCGGATGTCATTAAGGCGGAGCTGCAAATGCGGGATCGGCGCCGGCAGCTTCAAGAAGCTCATCTGGCATTGCTGAATGCGCGGTTGGATTTGGCGGTTTTGATCTTTCCAAATTTCAACGACAACTTTGAGGTAGCGGACGATATACATGAGGCCGCTCCCTTGCCGAGCATTGAGGAGATACAGCAGCAGGGGACCAAAGATAATCCTGATTTACGCGCGGCGCTGGAAGCGGTGCGGCAGTCGAGATACGACGTATTTGGCGCGCGAGCGGGTTACCTGCCGTCGCTGAGTTTCGATTATTTTTACGGGATTGATGCCACGCGCTTCGCAGTGAACGGGGAGTTGGGCAACGGCGCAAAGTATTCGAACGTAGGTTATTCGTGGCTGGCCACGTTAAATATTCCCATCTGGAATTGGGGAACGACGCAAAGCAAAGTGAAGCAGGCGGAGTTGAAGCAGGCTCAGGCGAAGCGGGAATTCTCGCTGGCACAGAGAAAATTGATCGCGGAAATTCAATCGCTATATGCGGAAGCCAGCACCGCATTGAGCGAATTGGAAGATCTGAAGCGATCTGGTGAACTGGCGTCGGAAAGCCTCAGGCTGGTCACGCTGCGTTATCAAAACGGCGAATCCACGGTGCTGGAAGTGGTGGACGCACAGACGACCTTTACCAGCGCAAATTCCGCTTATCAGGATGGGGCGCTGCGCTATCGCGTGGCGCTGGCAAGCTTGCAAACTCTAACGGGTGTATCGACGAATCCATGAAAATAAAACTAGTCTTCGGAACGCAAAAACACTTCACCTTTGCGGCAATGGCCGCGGCCGCCGCTTTGTTGTCCGGTTTTGCGTGGGGTTGCGCCAAGGAAGAAAAGGAAAAAGAGCCAGAGGTAAGCGTCCAGACCACTCCGGCGGAGAAAGAGGATATTTCGCAGATTGTAAACGAGGAGGCGGTGATTTTTCCGCTGCAACAGGCCACCGTGGCGCCCAAAATAACCTCCACGATCAAGCAGTTCCTGGTGCAGCGCGGAAGCAAAGTGAAAAAGGGCCAATTGCTTGCGGTGCTGGAAAATGCCGATCTGTCTGCCGCCGCGGAATCCAGCCGAGGAGATTTTGAGCAGGCCGAAGCCGCGTACACAACGACAGTCACGTCGAGCTTGCCGCAGCAGATTCAGAAAGCGCAGCTGGATGCGGATTCTGCAAAGTCCGCGTTCGAAGCGGCTGAAAAGGTCTACAACAGCCGCAAAGATTTGTTTCAACAAGGGGCACTTCCTCGTCGTGAGCTGGACGCCGCGGAAGTGGCATTAGTTGCGGCGCGAAGTCAGAACGAGCAAGCGCAAAAGCAACTTGCGGACTTGCAGCGTGTGGGTAAGGAACAGGCGCTCAAATCGGCGCAAGCCCAAAGACTGTCTGCAGAAGGGAAGTACCGCGGGGCGGCGGCGCAGCTCAGCTATTCAGAGATTAGGAGCCCGATGGACGGAGTGGTGACGGACCGGCCGCTTAACGTTGGAGACGTGGCGACGGCCAACCAGCCGCTTTTGACGGTGATGAATATTTCTAGGCTGATCGCTAAGGGGCACATCCCGCAATCGGAGGCAGCGCAACTGAAGGTCGGGAATCCGGCGAAATTAACGGTGCCGGGCAGGGATGATCCGATCGAAGGCAAAGTGACTTTGGTTAGTCCGGCGTTGGATCCTGGGAGCACGACGATTGAAGTATGGGTCGAAGCAAAGAAAGCGAATCCGAATTTGCGACCGGGCATAACGGTGCAAGTCGCGATGGTGGCAAAAACAGTAAAAGAAGCGGTGGTGGTGCCCGCAGCGGCCGTGTACAAAAACCCTGAAGGAAATGGCAACTACGTGCTAGTGGCGGGCACGGATGACAAGGCCCATGTGAAACCTGTTCAAGTGGGGATTCGCAACGGCGAAGATGAGCAGATTGCGAGCGGCATTAACGCGGGGGATCCGGTGATTACATACGGGGGTTACGCCGTACCGGATGGGACGAAGATCAAAGTCGAAAAACCCGAGGCACCAGAAAAAGCGGAAGGGGATAAAGCAGGAGCGGATAAAGCGGATAAGAAGGATGCGGACGACCCCGGCGATAACGATAAAAAGGATAGCGGCGCTAAGAACGACGTCAAAAAAGGCGGCGCAGCGGCAAAAGCAGAGAAGGAAAAGGAGTAGCCTCGCATGGATCCCCGGAAATCGTCACCGCGAGGCGAACAGCTGGCTGAGCAGGAGCAACAACCCTGGTTTCACCGACTGTCTCGACCGATCCTTTTCCTGATTGTTAGCCTGGTTTTGGTGGGCGTTTATTACGCGTTTACAATTCCTGTAGCTGTCTTTCCCGAGACGGATTTTCCACGCATTGTGGTGGGCATCGATAACGGCGTGATGCCCATCGACCAGATGCTGGTCACCATCACGCGCCCCATTGAGGAAGCCGTAAACAGCGTACCCGGATTGCTCAAGGTGACATCCATCACCAGCCGAGGATCCGCTGAAGTGGATCTATTCTTCGACTGGAACTCGGACATGATTCTGACATTACAGCGTGTGGACGCGGTGGTGGCCAGGTTACAAGCGGAACTTCCGACGACGGCGAAGGTGGATACGCACCGTATGACCTTTGCGAGCTTTCCGATCATCGGTTACAGCCTGACATCGGATACCGTCCCACAGAACAAACTATGGGAAATCGCGACTTACAATTTGAAGCCGCGCATCAACCGGCTGGATGGAGTGGCCTCGGTAATTGTGCAAGGCGGGAGAGTACCAGAGTTTCAAGTCACGCCGGATCCGGCGCGTTTGCTTGCGGCGACGGTGACGGTGCCGGAAATATTGGATGCCCTGAAACGCACCAACCTGGTGGATTCGCCTGGGTTGTTGGAATTCAACCACCAGCTGGTTCTTGGGCTGGTTAGCGGGCAGGTGCACAGTCCCGAGGAAATTGGCCAGATCGTAATAAAAACGTCCGCTGCGGGCATACCAATCCGTGTGGGGGACATCGGCACCGTTTTGCCGTCCGAGGCGCCGGTCTATACGGTGGTGACCGCGAATGGTAAACCGGCGGTATTGCTCAATGTGAACCGGCAACCGCAAAGCAACACGATGGATGTCGCAAACGAAGTTCACAAGCAGATCAGCGATTTATTGCCGTCGCTGCCGCCAGGAGTGCGGGTCGACCCGTTTTACGATCAGTCCACCATCGTGCATGACTCGATCGCCAGCGTGCGCGATGCCGTCCTACTGGGACTGGTGCTGTCCTCTATCATTTTGGTTTTGTTTACTACGCGACTGGGGGACCTCGCTGGTCGCGGGATTAGTTATCCCCGCGACTCTGCTGATTACTTTTATCGTATTAAAACTGACCGGCCAGAGCTTTAACCTCATGACCCTCGGCGGACTTGCTGCTGCGGTAGGGCTGGTGATCGACGATGCGATCGTGGTGCTGGAGAACATCGTTCTACATCGGGACGCCGGCCAAGGCCGCTTCCAAGCGATAGCAAGCGCTCTTCATGAACTGACCATTCCACTTATCGGTTCGACGATCACTCCTATCGTCGTATTCCTGCCGCTAATTTCGATTACCGGCGTCACCGGAAGCTTCTTTCGAGCGTTGGCGGTCACCATGACCGTATCACTCTTCACGTCACTGCTTCTCGCGCTCACCTGGACTCCGACACTGAGCCAATATTTAGTGAGGCGCAAGGATTCGGCGAATGCGCCACATGGCGGTAAGGAAGGGGACGATGTCGCGTCACTGCTGGCCGCGGAAGAGGCGCATCTCTCCGGTTTCTTTGGGCGAATTGTAAAGCTGTATGGGCGCGTAATGGAATCGGTCCTGGATCGGCCTTTGGTTTTGGTGATCAGTGCTGTAGTGATCGTCGCTCTTTCCGGGGTTTGCTACAAATTTCTGGGAACAGATTTGTTACCGGAGATGGATGAAGGCGGGTTTACTCTGGATTACTTCACGCCGCCCGGTAGTTCGCTGACGGAATCGAACGCCATTTTGCAGCGCATTGAGGCCATTATCCGCGCCACCCCGGAGGTGGAGAATACCTCACGGCGCACGGGGCTTGAACTAGGCATAGCGGCGGTCACCGAAGCAAATCGCGGCGACTTTACCGTGAAACTTAAGAGTGACCGTAAGCGCGGCATCGACGAGGTGATGAACGATATCCGTAGACAGGTGGAAGAATCGGAACCCGCGGCGAAGGTGGAATTCATTCAGAAACTGCAGGACATGATTGGGGATTTGATCAGCCAACCCGAACCGGTGGTCATCAAACTCTTTTCCGAAGACGCCAAGTTGTTAGAGGAGACCGCGCCGAAAGTTGCGGATACGATCACCAAGATTCACGGCGTGGTAGATGTTCTCAACGGGATTGAAAATACCATCAGCGGACCGGCGGTCACATATCAGGTCAACCCCACGGTGGCAGCCCGTGCTGGATTTACCCCCGAAGAGGTAGCCATGGATGCCTCCGCAATTCTGGAGGGTGAGCCGGCTGCGCTGCCGGTTATTTTGAATGACCGGCCGTACACGATTCGGGTACGTTTTCCCGAATCGAGCCGGTCTTCATTGGAAAGCATGAGCAACACATTAGTGGCAAGTTCAGCGGGGCACACCGCCACATTGGGATCGCTGGCGACGGTAGTGCAGGAAGCGGGGCAAACGGAAATCCGGCGCGAGAATCTTCAGCGGCTGGTGGAAGTCACCGGGCGATTCGAAGGAGTAGATCTAGGGACAGGAATTTCAGCAGTCAAAAAAGCGGTCTCAGACATGCATCTCCCGAGCTCCATACGGGTGGAGTATGGCGGCATATATGAGGAACAGCAGAAGTCCTTCCATGACCTGCTGATGGTGTTGTTTTTGGCGCTCTTGCTTTTATTTGTGGTGTTGCTATTTGAGTTTCGAACGTTTTCCGCGCCCATCGCTATTCTTTCTTCTGCATTGCTGTCTACCTTCGGCGGCTTTCTTGCCTTGTTGGTTACGCGCACCACATTCAATGTGGCTTCCTTCATGGGCATGATCATGGTGATTGGCATTGTGGCGAAAAACGGTATTTTGCTGCTGGACGCCGAGCATCATTTTCAGCAACTGGGCTTTTCCTCGAAAGACGCCATGATTCAGTCGGGCCGGCGCCGCTTGCGGCCCATTGTGATGACCGCGCTTGCGACGATTGCAGGTATGTTGCCGCTGGCTTTCGCTATCGGGGCTGGTTCGCAAATGTTGCAACCGTTGGCGATCGCAGTAGTGGGCGGTTTGTTGAGTTCGATGGTGTTGTCGCTGGTCTTTACGCCGGCCATTAATTACTACTTGCAGCCGAAGACTGCCGCCGAGCCGGTTAGAACTTCGATGCCGCAGCGCAATGTGCCGGGACTCTCTCTCCGTTAACAGCGGACGGCGCGGCAGTTAAGCCTCTTTTTTAAGACGTTGCCCTTCCTTATATAATGGTTGATCACGCGCGAGGCACCGACTTGGGCTTGCTGGACATGATGAAGGCGAAAACTTTGCGTTTTCGCATGATTATTTTGTTTTGCTCCGTGGTCGCGGGGCTTCTCGCGGTTTCCTATCTGGCATTCTGGGCGTTATTAAGTAGCGAAGTAAAAGCTCAACTTAATAACCAGCTGCAGCAAACCGCTGGTCCGATCATTGCGGACTTAATTGCCGAACCTAATGTTGAGGATGTAAACAATCTCAACATTCCCGACGAATTTTTTGAATTGCTGAATGTGGACGGTGTGGTTCTGCAGCGTTCCAAAAATCTGTCGTCGCCGCTCAATTTAAGAGGAATGAATCCGCGGGTCACTAAACCGACATTCGGCGCGGGGGGATTGGATGACGGACGCCACGTGCGGGTGGCGCTGATTCCATTTCAAATGGTTAACGGGTCGCGGGTGCTCGCGGTGGCCATTCGAACCTCGCGGTTTGGAAGTACACTGGAAAATTTCGGCAGCGTCGCTTTGCTGATATTTCCATTGAGCTTGCTATTGACCGCGGGTATTTCCACTTTTTATGTGGGGAAAAGCCTGGCGCCAATTACGGCGCTCACGAATCATGCCGCGTTGATGGCGAAACGCGTCACTAGTCGTGAAGGTTTCTGGACGCCGCTGCCGGTATCGCCCCGCCACGACGAGTTAAACTTGCTCGCTCAGACGATTAATCAACTGTTGGAGCGGGTGGATTCCTCAGTTCGCCCGCTGCGCCAATTTGTTACCGATGCATCGCATGAATTGCGCACTCCTTTATCTGTTCTTCACGGTGAAACTCAATTGCTACTGTCCAAGCCGCGCAGCGCAGAGGAGTATCGGAAAACGCTTTGCGAGTTTGATGAAGAGTTCAAGAAGCTCACCCATATCGTCGAAGGATTGTTCACGCTTTCGGTGGCCGATGCGGGGCAATTGCGTTTGGCCAAAGAGCCGCTGTATCTGGACGAAGTGTTGGAGGAGGCATGCGCGCTGGTCAAGTCGCGCGCGGACGCAAAGAATATTCTTTTGGTTCGCGAATTCAGGCCGGACGTACCGTACGTGGGCGATGAGGCATTTATGCGCCAGCTTTTTTTGATTTTTCTGGATAACGCGATCAAGTATTCAGGTAGCGGCACTTCGATCAGGGTGCGCCTGGAAAAAGACGACCGCGCAATCAAACTTCATTTTGAAGATAAAGGCATCGGGATATCCACCAAGGACTTGCCGTTTATTTTTGAGCGATTTTATCGCGCGAACTCGTCATCGAATAATGGAGGTCCTCATCAGAGTGGCGGGCTGGGGCTGGCCATTGCCAGTGCCATCGTGGAAGTTTTGGGAGGCTCAATTGAATGTAAAAGCACACCCGGAGTCGGATCAAATTTCATGGTGATTCTACCTTCCAGTGGCGCGACTATTAGTGCTGTGGTTTGAGGAGGCCTTCAGAGCAGTTGGTTGCAGCGGCGCGCATTTTTTTTACAAAGCCACACTACGAGGTTGTTGTCGAGGTTCGAAAAGGAGTGCCCAACCTTGTCGTCGTGACTTAACTCCGAGGCGTCTCTACAGTGAATACCGTAGGCACACAAACGCGGCACCCATGTTAGATATTAGAGATAACTAAGCTGTTTCATCGGAATGCAATACGGTCATTTTGGGAGAAAGCGGGGCTTGGCGCTGTCGTGGAGGCCGGGCGATATAGTGAGTTACGGTATCGGATTCGAACAACGGGCTAGGAGAATCAGAATGAAGCGAACGACGCAAGATTTGGGTCCCACAAAAACAGAGACCCTTGAGCCAGGTAATGTCGCTCTAAAAAGTAACTCCGATGGGATTAGCGGGAAGAACGCAAGGACTACTGCGACATCGAAAACTGGTGGAAGCACCAAGGGCAGCGCACTACCCAATGCGAAAACTGTGACGAATCTGGGAGACGGCAAGAGCAACGGTGCGCACTCTAACGGGCAAGCGGCTGGAGAATTGGCGGCGATACTGGCAAGTTTGCAAACGATGCGCGATGGCGATTTCTCTGTCAGGTTACCCGGTGCGTGGACCGGTTTGCCCGGGAAGATTGCAGATACGTTTAATGAAATTGTGGCGGCCAATCAACACATGGCCAACGAACTTAAGCGCGTGGGACTAGTAGTCGGTAAGGAAGGACGAACCAGGGAACGCACGCGTTTCCATGAATCGAAGGGCGCATGGGGAGAGATGGAAGCGTCCGTTAACACACTGGTGGAAGACTTGCTGCGGCCCACCACGGAAGTGACCCGCGCGATCGCGGCGGTGGCGCAAGGGAATTTGACGCAGACGGTGCGGTTGGACGTGGATGGGCGGCCGTTGGAAGGCGAGTTTTTGCGGTCGGCGACGATCGTGAACACCATGATTCAACAGTTGGGGGTATTCACCGCGGAAGTGACGCGCGTTGCGCGCGAAGTCGGCACCGACGGGAAATTAGGCGGCCAGGCTCAGGTTCCGGGCGTCGCGGGCACGTGGAAGGATTTGACCGATTCGGTGAACTCCATGGCCAGCAACCTGACTGGTCAGGTGCGTAACATCGCGGAAGTGGCGACTGCGGTGGCCAGCGGCGACTTGTCGCGCAAAATTACGGTGGACGTGCGCGGCGAGATTTTGCAGCTCAAAGAAGCGATTAACACGATGGTGGATCAGTTGCGGTCGTTCGCGTCGGAAGTCGCACGTGTGGCGCGCGAAGTCGGTACCGACGGAAAGTTGGGCGGGCAGGCGGTGGTGCCGGGCGTGGCGGGAACGTGGAAGGACTTAACGGACTCGGTCAACGCTATGGCCGGCAACTTAACCGCACAGGTCCGCAACATTGCGGAAGTTACTACGGCCGTGGCGCGCGGCGACTTGTCGCGCAAGATCACGGTGGACGTTAAGGGCGAAATTCTGGAGTTGAAAGACACCATTAACACCATGGTGGACCAATTGAATGCGTTCGCGGGCGAAGTGACGCGCGTGGCGCGCGAAGTGGGAACGGAAGGAAAACTCGGAGGGCAAGCTCAAGTTCCAGGAGTCGGCGGCACGTGGAAAGACTTGACCGACAACGTGAACTTCATGGCTAGCAACTTGACTGGTCAGGTGAGAAACATCGCGGAAGTAGCGACGGCTATTGCGAGCGGCGACCTTTCCCGCAAGATCACCGTGGACGTTCGCGGTGAAATTTTGCAGTTAAAAGAAACGTTAAACACCATGGTGGACCAGCTGAATCGGTTCGCCGGCGAAGTAACCCGCGTGGCGCGCGAAGTCGGCAGCGAAGGGCGTTTGGGGGGACAGGCGAACGTGCCTGGAGTGGCAGGAACGTGGAAGGATTTGACGGACTCGGTAAACTCCATGGCTGGAAACTTGACCGGTCAGGTGCGAAACATCGCGGAAGTCACGACCGCCGTGGCACGCGGAGACCTGTCACGCAAAATTACTGTAGACGTGAAAGGTGAAATTCTGGAGTTGAAGAACACCATCAACACCATGGTGGACCAGTTGAACGCTTTCGCGGGCGAAGTAACCCGCGTGGCCCGCGAAGTTGGTACGGAAGGAAAACTTGGCGGGCAGGCGCAGGTGCCTGGCGTGGCCGGTACATGGAAGGATTTGACCGACAACGTTAACTTCATGGCCAGCAACTTGACGGGCCAGGTGCGAAACATCGCGGAAGTATCGACGGCGGTGGCGCGCGGTGACTTGTCGCGCAAGATCACCGTGGACGTAAAGGGTGAAATTCTGGAGTTGAAAGACACCATCAACACGATGGTGGATCAATCGAGGTCGTTCGCTTCGGAAGTCACACGTGTGGCGCGCGAAGTCGGAACGGACGGTAAGTTGGGCGGCCAGGCGTTGGTGCCTGGTGTGGCGGGAACGTGGAAGGACCTCACCGACTCGGTTAACTCCATGGCCAGCAATCTTACCGGCCAGGTGCGAAACATCGCGGAAGTGGCGACGGCTATTGCGAGCGGCGACCTTTCAAAGAAGATTACGGTAAACGTCAGCGGAGAAATTTTGTTGTTGAAAGACACCATCAATACGATGGTGGACCAGTTGAACGCGTTCGCGGGCGAAGTAACGCGCGTGGCGCGCGAGGTCGGCAGCGAAGGGCGTTTGGGGGGACAGGCGAACGTGCCTGGAGTGGCGGGCACGTGGAAGGATTTGACGGACTCGGTGAACTCTATGGCCGGAAACTTGACCGGTCAGGTGAGAAACATCGCGGAAGTCACTACTGCCGTGGCGCGCGGCGATTTGTCGCGCAAGATCACGGTGGACGTTAAAGGCGAAATTCTGGAGTTGAAGAACACTATCAATACGATGGTGGACCAGTTGAACGCGTTCGCGGGCGAAGTAACCCGCGTGGCGCGCGAAGTTGGTACCGAAGGAAAACTCGGAGGGCAGGCCCAGGTTCCTGGAGTCGGCGGCACGTGGAAAGACTTGACCGACAACGTGAACTTCATGGCCAGTAACTTAACGGGCCAGGTGCGAAACATCGCGGAAGTGGCGACGGCTATTGCAAGCGGCGACCTTTCCCGCAAGATCACCGTGGACGTGCGCGGCGAAATTTTGCAGTTGAAAGAAACGCTGAACACCATGGTGGAACAGTTGCGATCGTTCGCCGCGGAAGTGACGCGCGTGGCGCGCGAGGTGGGCAGCGAAGGGCGTTTGGGGGGACAGGCGAACGTGCCTGGAGTGGCAGGAACGTGGAAGGATTTGACGGACTCGGTAAACTCCATGGCTGGAAACTTGACCGGTCAGGTGCGAAACATCGCGGAAGTCACGACCGCCGTGGCACGCGGAGACCTGTCACGCAAAATTACTGTAGACGTGAAAGGTGAAATTCTGGAGTTAAAGAACACCATCAACACCATGGTGGACCAATTGAATGCTTTCGCCGGCGAAGTAACGCGCGTGGCGCGCGACGTGGGCACGGAAGGAAAACTGGGAGGCCAAGCTAAAGTCCCTGGCGTCGCCGGCACGTGGAAGGATCTGACCGACAACGTTAACTTCATGGCCAGCAAATTCACCGAGCAGGTGCGCGGTATCGTGAAAGTAGTGACCGCAGTGGCCAACGGGAAACTAACCAGAACCTCACGGTGACGCGAAGGGCGAAGTTGCCGCGCTCACTGAAACCATTAACAACATGACGGATACGCTGGCGACGTTCGCCGATCAAGTGACCACCGTGGCGCGCGAAGTTGGTGTGGAAGGGCGCCTTGGTGGACAAGCCAACGTGCCGGGCGCCGCAGGAACGTGGAAGGACTTGGCCGGTAACGTGAACCTGCTGGCGGACAAATTCACCAACCAGATACGCGCCATCGCGGAAGTGGCGACGCCGGTGACCAAGGGGGACTGACGCGGTCGATTCAAGTGGAAGCGAGCGGCGAGGTCGCGGAACTGAAAGACAACATCAACACCATGATCGACAACCTGCGCCTGACCACGGATCGCAACGCCGAGCAGGACTGGCTGAAGACGAACCTCGCGCGGTTTACGGGCATGTTGCAGGGGCAACGGGATTTGACGTCGGTGGGACGCATGATGCTTTCGGAATTGGCTCCGTTGGTGAATGCGCAGCAAGGCGTTATCTACCGGATGGAAACGGAAAATTCGGCGGGCATGGTGCTGTTGTCTGCGTTCGCGGATGACGGCCAAGATGGACACCGGCAACACTTGCGCGTTGGTGAAGGACTGGTTGGACAATGCGCGGCTGAGAAGCGACGGATGCTGATTTCGGACGTACCCAGGACCGCCGTGCCGGTGCGATCCGGATTATTCGAAGCGGTACCAAAAAATGTGATTGTGCTGCCGGTCTTGTTCGAAGATCGGGTTAAAGCGGTTATTGAACTGGCTTCACTTAGCGTTTTTACCGCGTCGCACCTGGCTTTCCTCGAGCAATTGACGGCCAGCATTGGCATCGTGCTGAACAGTATTGAAGCCACGATGCAGACGGAAGGCTTGCTGAAACAGTCGCAGCAATTAGCGACCGAACTGCAAACGCAGCAGAAGGAATTGCAGCAGACCAACGAGCAGCTAGCGCAAAAGGCGCAGCAGTTGGCGGAACAGAACGTCGAAGTGGAACGCAAAAACCAGGAAATCGAACAAGCGCGCCGAGCACTGGAAGAAAAAGCCAAGGAGTTGGCGCTTACTTCCAAGTACAAATCGGAATTCCTGGCCAACATGTCCCACGAGCTGCGCACCCCGTTGAACAGCATTCTGGTTCTTGGCCAACAGTTGAGCGACAACGCCGACAGCAATTTGACCCCCAAGCAAGTGGAGTTCGCGCGCACCATTCACGGCGCCGGCACAGACCTGCTGAACTTGATCAGCGACATTCTGGACCTGTCAAAGATCGAGTCCGGAACGGTTTCGGTCGAAGCGGAAGAAGTATTTCGAGCCTGCTGGAAATGATTGGCCGGCCTTTCAAACACGAAGCGGAGAATCGCAGGTTGTCGTTTGAGCTAGCCGCCGATCCACATCTGACGCGTAGCCTGGTTACGGACTCAAAGCGACTGCAGCAGGTCCTGAAAAACTTGCTATCCAACGCGTTCAAGTTTACGGAACACGGCGGCGTGCGACTGTCGGTTGCCCCCGTGGATAGCGGATGGAGCGAAAATCATCCCATTCTGAACGGGGCTGCGTCTGTAATCGCCTTTGAAGTTTCCGACACCGGTATTGGCATACCCACGGAAAAGCAGAGGATTATTTTTGAGGCCTTCCAACAGGCGGACGCAGGAACCAGCCGCAAGTACGGCGGGACCGGTTTAGGACTGGCCATCAGCCGCGAATTGGCCAGTTTGTTGGGTGGAGAAATTCAACTCCGGAGTCAACCGGGCAAAGGCAGCACGTTCACGCTGTACTTGCCAAAAACCTACGTTGGACCGTCGAATGCAGTAGGCACGCTCACTGAGCGCAAAGCGTCGGCGAGCGCGGCGGCTATCCACCTGGCGGGCGCAGCCTTACTGGAGCATCCGGCAGAGACGATTCTTGGACGACCGCGAACGGCTCGAACCGGGCGATAATGTGCTTCTGATTGTCGAAGACGATCCGCATTACGCGCGTGTTCTGGCGGATCTGTCGCGGGACAAAGGATTCAAGGTCCTCGTGGCCTCACGCGGCGCGGAGGCACTGGCGCTGGCGCGCGAGTACCATCCGACCGCTGTGTCACTCGACGTTTTTCTACCGGACATGCTGGGCTGGACGGTGCTGAATCACCTGAAACAGGATCCGGCCACGCGACACATCCCGGTGCAAATGTTGACCATGGATGAGGATCGTCATCACGGGTTGGCGCGCGGAGCATTTTCTTTCGTGACCAAGCCAACCACACCGGAGGGATTGGAGTCGGCCCTGGAAAGAATCAAAACGTATGCCGCGCCACGCCGCCGACGTCTGCTGGTGGTGGAAGACAATCCCGCGGAGCAATTGAGTATTCGCGAATTGCTGACACACACAGACATTGACGTTACCGTGGCGGAGACAGGCACGGAAGCGTTGATGAGCGTGAATGAAAATACCTTTGACTGCGTGGTGCTGGATCTGCGGCTTCCCGATATGTCGGGTTTCGATGTGCTAGAGCGCATCGGTAACAGCCCGACACTGAGCGACTTGCCCGTTGTGGTTTTTACCGGCAAAGACTTGTCTTCCGAAGAGGACGCGCGCCTGCACACGCTGGCACGCAGTGTCGTCGTCAAGGACGTGGAATCTCCGGAGCGACTGCTCGACGAAACAGCATTGTTCCTGCACCGTGTGGTTACCGACCTGCCCCCCGAGAAACAGCGAATGCTGGAGAAGTTGCACCGCTCGGACGAAGCGCTGGTGGGTAAGAAGGTATTGGTAGTGGACGACGACGTGCGGAATATTTTCGCCCTAAGCAGCGTTCTGGAACGGCGCGGCATGACGGTGCTCACGGCCGGCACGGGGCGCGAGGCAATCAAGACGCTGGAGTCTACGAAAGACGTGGCCATCGTGTTGATGGATATTATGATGCCTGAAATGGATGGGTATGAAACCATGCAGGTGATCCGGCAGAATGCCGCACTGCGACGCTTGCCGATCATCGCGCTCACTGCCAAGGCCATGAAAGGTGACCGCGAAAAATGTCTCGAAGCGGGCGCATCAGAATATCTGGCCAAACCCGTGAATACCGACCAACTGCTTTCCGCGTTACGCATGTGGCTGCACCGGTAACTGGTGAAACATTCATGAGCTACGCGGTAAGTATAATTGTGGGGTTTTTGGAGCAGGACGCGGTTGGTATATAAATTCCGGAGCCTTGCAGATAAAATATGATCGTGCCTGACAAAGTAAATATTTTGATGGTGGACGATCAGCCTTCCAAGCTTTTGACCTACGAAGCTATCCTCGCCGAACTAGGCGAAAATCTGGTCAAGGCTAACTCCGGACGCGAAGCCCTGGAGTTGCTGTTGAAGATGGACATTGCGGTAGTGCTGATGGACGTGAGCATGCCGGAATTGGACGGATTCGAGTTGGCGGAAATCATCCGGCAGCATCCCCGGTTTCAAAAGACCGCGATAATTTTTATTTCCGCGGTGCATTTGACGGATCTGGACCGATTGAAAGGCTACCAGCGCGGAGCGGTGGATTATTTGTCCGTGCCAGTCGTGCCGGAGCTGCTGCGAGCGAAGGTAACCGTGTTCGCGGAGTTGCATCGCAACGCGCAACAACTGGAGTTGCTGAACACGGAGTTGCGCGGGCTCTCGGGAAGATTGCTAAGTACTCAGGACGAGGAACGACGGCGCATCGCGCGCGATCTGCATGACGGGCTTGGCCAAGAACTGAGCGCGGCCAAAATGCTGGTCGATGGAATTCATATGGGACAGCACTCAGTAGAGGCGAAAAATCAGGCCGCGCTGCAAGCGAGCGGATTGCTGGAACGGGTGATGCAGCAAGTCCGTAGCATTTCGCATCTCTTGCACCCACCGTTGCTGGATGAAATCGGTCTGCAATCAGCGCTGCGTTGGTATCTCGATGGATTAACGGAACGCAGCGGGATTGAGACCAGTTTCGACGTACAACCGCAGGAATTCCCGCGACTGGCGCCGGAAGTCGAGACTGCGGTTTTTCGTATTGTGCAGGAAGCGCTTACGAATGTTTTTCGTCATTCAGGCGCAATGAAGGCCTGCATTACCTTGACGAAAAACGAGCATGAGGTTTCGGTAAGCGTGCGCGATTTTGGTAAAGGAATCGCCGGACATATTGTGGAGTTGCGCCCTGGCAGCGTAGGGATCGGACTTGGCGGGATGCGCCAGCGCGCTAAGGAGTTTGGGGGCGAGTTACGATTGAAAAATGCGGACCCGGGCACACTGATCGAAGTGACGATCCCCATATCGGTGGGCGATTCGGAAACGCGAGCTACGCAAGCTTCTCTGCGGGGGTCGCGCTCGTGAGTTTCGCCGGAAGCGTCTCGGGTTGCCAGCGCCCCTCCCGATAAAAATAAATGTAAAGTAGATTTGGATCGACCTGCTGCAATATAAGATGACCGAGATTGGGCCCGAATTGTATGGCAATAAATCACCCCAAAAACCTGACATTGACAGAAGATAAGAATATCCCTACACCCGCAAGAACCTTTTGTGCGATGTTGGGGAGAGTGTGAAACGATTTTGGACAGAGGGCACGTCTAATCGCTAAAGATATAGGTGCGTCTTCGCGCGAAAATAGGAGATTGAGGCAGGATTCATGAAGTTCCCGGAACAGTGCGTTTTCTGGAAGAGCATGAGATTCCCCAGGCGATCGCCTTGGGGCGTTATAGCCATTGCCACGTTTATCTCGGCATGCAACGGTGGCTTGGTTGCGGGGGCAGTTGCGGCGACACAAAAGCCAGCCCAAATTAATCAAGGAACGGCTAAATCATCGCCCGCGCTGGGAACTATTAAATCCATTTCGGGGAATACCTTGGTATTGACCAGCGATGCGGGCGTTGAAATGGCTGTTGACGTTCGGGACTCCACAAAATTCGTTCGCATCGCTCCTGGTCAAAAAGATTTAAAGGACGCGCAGCCCATCGCACTGACAGATCTTCAAATTGGGGACCGCATTCTGGTGCGCGGAAAGACCGGCGACGACAATAAGACTTTCTCGGCGACTTCCATCGTTGCGATGAAGAAGGCCGACATCGCGGAAAAACAAAGCCGCGAGCGCGACGAATGGCAAAAATCCGGAGTCGGAGGATTGGTAAATAGTGTGGATGCGGCAGGCGGAGTAATCAGCATTACCACGCCGACGTTGCGGGAAAAGAAAACCGTTATCGTGCAGGTAACGAAAGATACCGTCCTGCGCCGCTACACACCCGGCTCGATAAAGTTTGACGATGCCAAGCCCGCGCTGCTGGCAGAAATCCGGCCTGGCGATCAGTTACCAGCGCGGGGCCAAAAAGCGCGGATGGCAGCGAGCTGACGGCTCAAGAGATTGTCTCCGGCAGCTTCCGAAATATTTCCGGCACGATTTCATCGCTGGACACCGCGCAGAGCACCATCACCGTGCATGATCTGGCTACCAAAAAAAACGTTGCAGTGAAAATTACTTCTGAGTCGCAACTTCGAAAATTGCCGGCGCCGATGGCACAACGCATCGCGCAGCGATTGAATGGCTCAGGCGGCAAGAATGGCGGGGCAAACGGAGACCAAGCTGGTTCCGGTCAGACGGCCGCCAGGACCGGTGCGATGGCTGCGCCATCGGCCAAAGAACCCGCTTCGGCTTCTAGACAAGCGCCCGGAGATTTTGGCGGACGCGGACGAGGCATAGGTGGCGGGGCTGGCGGTGGGGGTGCCGATTTGCAGCAAATGATCAGCCGGATGCCGGCGTCCACAATCGCGGATTTACAGAAGGGCGACGCGGTGATGCTGGTGGGCACGGAAGCAAGCGGCAGCAACGCGGTGACGGCCATAACGCTGCTAGCCGGTGTCGAGCCCATTTTGCAAGGCTCGCCAAATGGCGGGGCATCGTCAATTCTCTCGCCCTGGAGTCTTAGCGCAGCACCAAGCGGTGAAGCAGGGACACCTTAGGCCGGGCCGATTTACAGACTCACCGGCGATTAATTCCTGGAGAATTAATGAAAGTTCGGGTTTTGTACATACCAGTTCTATTTTTGTTCGCGATACTCACTGGGAATAGTCCTTCGCGCGCACAAGTACCCACGACCGGAACACTTCGTGGACAAGTGACCGACCCTTCCGGCTCCACGGTTAGCGGTGCAGCGGTATTACTGACGGCCCCGAATGGGAATTCGGTGGATGCGGTTACGAGTAAAGACGGCGCTTATGAGTTGACGGGACTGGCTCCCGGAACCTACACCGTTAAAGTTGTAGCGGAAGGTTTCGGCTTATTCACGGCGCAGAATATTGCTGTAAAAGCGGGACAGACACAAACACTAAAGATTGCACTAACGCTGGAAGAGCAAAAACTGGAGATACACGTCGAGGACTCTCCAACACAATTGGATGTGAACCCGGAAAACAACGCTGGCGCCATTATTTTGAAAGACAAAGATCTGGAAGCGCTGTCGGACGATCCGGACGAATTGATGGACGAGTTGCAAGCGCTGGCAGGGCCGTCGGCGGGACCTAACGGCGGGCAAATTTATATTGATGGATTTACGGCCGGGCAACTTCCGCCAAAAGCTTCAATTCGAGAGATTCGAATTAACCAAAACCCCTTTTCCGCGGAGTACGACAAACTGGGCTACGGACGAATCGAGATTTTCACCAAGCCGGGCACCGACAAATTTCACGGGCAATTATTTCTGACGGGCAACACCGCGGGATTCAACTCGCGCAACCCGTTCGAAGTGACTCCGCCGGGCATGCAGCCGCCGGGTTACGAGTCTACGCAGTTCAGCGGAAGCATCGGCGGACCATTGACCAAGAAGGCGTCGTTTTTCTTTAATTTCGAGCACCGGGACATCAACGACCTCTCCATTGTCAGCGCAAAAATTCTCGACCCCAGCTTCAATGTCGTTAGTTTCAGCGAGGCAGTGGCTAATCCGCGCGTGCGCATGAATCTTGGCCCGCGCTTCGACTACCAGGTCAGCAAAAATAACACCCTTACAGTGCGCTATCAGTACGAGCATAATCGGCAGGACAACAACGGTATCGGACTTTTCAATCTGCCCTCTACCGGATACAACGCCCTGGAAACCGAGCAAACTCTCCAAGTAAGCGACACGCAAATGTTAAGTCCCAAGATTATTAATGAGACGCGTTTTCAGTTCATTCGCGAGACCACCAACCAGACCCCCGCTAGCACTGCGCCGACAGTAAACGTGCAAGCTGCGTTTGTAAATGGCGGCAGCACGCTAGGAACGGTGCAGGACGTTCTCGATCGATATGAATTTCAAAACTACATTTCCATGGCGCTGGGAAAACATTTTCTAAAATTTGGCGTGCGGCTGCGCGTTAACCGCGACTCGACTGTGGAGCCCTCCAATTTCAACGGCGACTTCACATTTGGGTCGCGACAGAATCCCGGTTGCCCGCCCAATGCTACGCCAGCAGCTTGCCCGTTTATCAGCGGCTTGCAGGCGTATCAGATCATGGAGCAGGGACTAGTCGCTGGGCTTACTTTTCCGCAAGATACTACACATTAAGTTTTTTATTACTGACCTACCACACATCCGAACTTAATTACTAAACTACCACACCGTAAAATCAAAGCTATTCCCAGTGCACCCGCTTACTTTTAGACCGTGTTCTCACTACCGTCACTGTCGCCATCGATGCCTCTATACTTCCTGCTCTCGTTTCTGTCGCCGGCGCCTTTTCTTTCCACCAGTCCTCATCCAGGCCTGAGAACCTACTACTTGACACTGTAGATAATTCACTGTCACTATCAACAGT
>CAVPKZ010000125.1:0-6319 GCA_963705755.1 uncultured Acidobacteriota bacterium
GTGCCGCTGTGGATAATCAGCAATCAACTGCGTTACAACGGCTATCGTGGGGTCGCTCTCACTGTTAACAGCAAAAAGAATTTCGTAGTCGGGATAATCCTGGGTGCAGAAACTTGCGTAATTCTCGTAGGAGGCGAAGTCGACGCCGTGCACAGGCTTCAAGACACTCACCGGGGGCTCAAATGTTGGGGCTGGCGGTGCCTGCGCTTTGATTCTGCGAGAAAAGGCCAAGGCGGCAAAAATGGCCAGTAGGTAATAGATCAGGGGAAAAGCAGCGACTACGAGCACCGCGACGACCCATCCGTGGTGGAGATGCATCATGGTCGCTTGCTCATCGTGGAATTATCCGACAGCCACGATAGCCACGCCTACGCAAACCAGAAGGACGCCGGCCCAACGCACGCCATTCACGTCTTCCTTTAAAATATATTTTGCGCCGAGCGCGCCGACTACATAACTCAAGGCTGAGGCAGGAATCACGAGGCTGATCGGCTCCCACGACAGCAGCACCATCAACAAATAAAAAGATAACGCCATCAGCGGGACGCCCACCCAAAACCATCCGTTGCGAAAAGCGCGGCCCAAAAAACTGATGACCTGTTGGATTCGCAAATGGTCCGGAGCGCCAGCTTTTTTCATGCCATGTGTTACCGCCAGTTCACCTGCGGAGCCGGACAGCACAAAAATCGCGAGCGCAGCAGCGGTGCGAATCACTGCACGGCCTCGGCGACGGCGCTGGTGCTGGGCTTGGTTTGCCCCACCAGAAAAACGCCGACACAAATGAGCGCTACGCCTACCCAACGCCGCTGGGAAACGGTTTCTCCAAGAAGAGTCATGCCAACAAAAATCACGGCTACGTAGCCAAACGCTGACGCGGGCATGACGTAGCTGTAGTCCGCCCAACTGAGCACGGTCATATTGGAAAGCATGAAGCCGACCAGAAAAAGGATGGCGAGCCAAATCGTTGGGCTGGTCATGGCCAACCGAAAGGCCTGGAAGAGTCCGGCGTGGTCCAAGGTGACAGGGCCGATTTCGGTCATGCCGCGCTTCAGCAAGGAATCGCCAGTGGTGGCACACACCATCATGGCGAAGACCATGACCAGCGTCTTCAAACGGAACTTTCGCTCGTGAGACATTTTTTATTGGTTAGTCGGTGCCGGAGGCCGACGGCGCCTGCGAAACCGCGACCAAGGGCTTGCCGCCGTCGCCGCCTTCACGCGCCCACTTCAAACGTTCCGCTCGGAGTTTCAAAAATTCCGTGGCTTCGTGATACAAGCGCTTGCGCTCATGGCCATCCCAGAGAGCTTCTTTCACGATGCGCCATACCACTTTAGGACGGAAATAATATTCATCGTAAAAGCGGTTTACTCCGGACATCATCTCCGCCTTCGAGAGATGCGGATATTCAATGTGCGGCAACTGGTGTCCGCCCATGTCCGCAAGTGCTTCGACCTTCAGGAAGCCTTCCTTGGCCATGGAGTCGTACAATTCCGTGCCGGGCATGGCATGCGCGATGGAAACTTGAATGGTTTCGGGATCGAGTTCCTTGGCGAAATCGATGGTTTTCTGAATGGTCTCGCGAGTTTCGCCGGGCAACCCGATGATGAAATCGCCGTGAACGCGTATACCGACTTTGCGGCAATTCTTCATGAAGGTGCGGGCCATTTCTACGGTCGCGCCCTTCTTGATGTTTTTTACAATTTGCGGATCGCCGGATTCGAATCCACGATGAACAATCGCGCGCCAGCATCCGCCATGGCTTTCAGGGTGTCGTAATCGCTGTGCACACGGGCAGTGGAGGACCACTGAAATTTCAACGGCTTGAACTTGGTGCAAAGATCGAGAACGCGGTCCTTGCGAATGTTGAAGGTGTCGTCATCGAAGAAAATCTCTTTCATTTGCGGGAAATATTCGATGGCCTGTTTTACTTCGCGCGCCACGTTTTCCGTGGAGCGGGTGCGCCACGCATGGCCGGAAATCGTTTGGGGCCACATGCAGAAAGTGCACAACGCCGGACAGCCGCGGGTCGTGTAAAACGAGACGTAAGGACTCAGGAGGAACGGTACGTTGTAGCGCTCAATTTGCAAGTCGCGTTTGTAGATATCTGTGGCGAAGGGCAACGCGTCGAGCTCCGCGGTATGCAACTGCTCGCGAGGCGGGGTGTGCACGATCTTGCCGTCTTTGCGATAGCTGACGCCCATGATTTCGCTGAACGGTTTGCCGTGCGCGTATTCGACAACGGAATGGTCGAATTCACCGCGTGTCACGAAATCGATATCTTCGCTGGCCGTCAGTGTTTCATCGGGCTTGATGTGGCCGTGCGGCCCGACGAAGGCAATCTTCATGCTGGGATTGGATTCTTTGATCTTGCGAATGAGCTTGATGTCGCTCTCGAATCCCACCGTGGAGGTAAACAAAATGAGGAATTCGTAGTCTTTGCAAATCTGCACAGTCTGCTGCCAGTTGACCTTGTGCGGCGAGGCATCGAGCAGACGACTTCCCGGAATCATGCCAGCGGGATAGGTGAGCCAAACGGGATACCAATAGGATTCGATCTCGCGGGTTGCGGGCCAACGAAGAGCTTGCGCCGCCGTCGAAATTTTCAAAACTCGGCGGGTTTAGCAGCAACGTTTTCATTACATCAGGCATTCTTAACCCTCAGCTTCCAAATATCGATGTAGATTGCGCAAACTTCAGCGCCGCAGCGTCCCCAAGTAAGCTGGACTGGACGCGGGCCCAAAACACTAGCTATAAGTTTAACTGAATTAGAGTGATCCCCTCAAAACTTTCTGCCATTGGGTGCTATCGCGCATCAAGCGGGTAAATACAGCAGTGAGTGGGACTTGCGCGTGTAGCGGCGCAAAACATAGGGACTATTTGCTGCTGTTCGAAATTGCTGTTTTTGAATTTACGACGTCGGCAACGGATGCCAGTATTCTGCTCCAAATCTGGTCGACCCAGTCAAAATGTGCGGGCTTCATCAGAACAGAACGGAGGCAGGTGATGGTCTGGCGATCGCGCTTCATGTTGGGTGGGAGGTTCGGAAACAAATCGATGGGCAGATCGGCTAGGGCCAGATGTAAATCTCGCTTGGCAGCAGCCTCGAAAATCTGCCGCGAAAGAAGCGAAGTAGTGCCCACGCTTTCGGCGCGTAACGCAAAAATCACCATGTCCAACTCTGGCGGAGTGTTGTCCGAACCGCTCGTCGGCTTGCAATCGCTTAGGACAATGCTCGCGCCGCTTCCCTGCCGTTGGCTAAACCTTGAGCAAACTCCCCTCGCTTCGTTAGCGGTAAGAGCTTTTGCGTGGCCCACAAAGCCGCAGCGACCGCACCGGGACGGGAGCACTCCAGACTGATCTCGCCGAGATGCAAGTCATTCGAAGTGAAATAGGTATAAGGAGAATTGTGTTTGTACCAGCGGCCGGCTGCGGATCTTTGAACAAAATGCACCCGCATCCATAAGGCTGCAAACCATGCTTGTGGGGATCAATGGCGATGGAGTCAGCTGCACGCATAGCGGCGAAAGCCTTTTGAGTATCCGGCTCCAGATTTTCTAGCAGGGTAAAGTATCCGCCGTACGCCGCGTCGGCATGAATGCGGAAATTGTACTTGGTACGCAGGACAAGAATTTCATGCAGTGGATCGACGGAGCCGATCGCGGTCGTTCCCATGGTCACTACCAGGGTCCCAACGTCGCTGTGAGTCAACCGTTTTTCAAGAAGTTTCAAATCAATGCGTCCGCGGCCGTCGGACGCAATTATTTCGAAAGGGAGCTGCAAAACCTTGCTGATGCGCTCGTGAGTGTAGTGGCGATTGGAGCTGGCCAAAATTGTTTTCCCCGGCGCTGACTGCCCGGATACCACAAGGCCTCCAGGTTGGCCATCGTTCCGCCGCTACACAAATGGCCAAGAAATTTTGTCCAGCCAAACATGGCCGCGATTTGCGCGACTGCCTCTTTTTCCATCGCCGACGTGGCGCGTCCGCCATCGAGCGCATGATTGTTAGGATTGATGGTCATCGCCAGGGCATAGGCGAATTGTGCCACTGGGTGAGGAGGCTTCAACATCTGGCCGGCGTACAAAGGATGAAAATACGGGTAATTGTCTCGCAGACGTTCGGCAGTTGCGGTGAGAACGTCCCCGAGCCGCTTGAGCCCGGCAGATCATTTTTAAATTCAGGCAGATGTTCGAAACCTTTGTTCAACGTGAGCAGGGCGTTCGCCAGAAATTCAAGGTGCTCGCTGTTCAGCGGATCCGATTTTTTTCTTGGTGTTCGATTTGTGAGCGGTGGCTGATTTGGACGCGGATTTACCCGATGAGACCTTGCGCGCACTCATTTTTCGTAGGGCCACTTTTTTTCTTATTGCCAGACCTTGTTGAGTTGCCCGGCCGTTCGCAACAACTCCAGTTGCGCTTGTTGCCGGGCAAAGTTGGCATCCAGATAAGTCATCCAACGCTCGTTCTCGGTCAGCCGCGCCCTTTCCACTTCGCGCAGATTCAATTTGCCTTCGGCGTATTGCGATTGATATACCGCGACGTCCTGCTGCGCCAATTGCAATTCGAGGCGTGCCACTTCTTTTGCCGCATCTTTCTCTCTGACGCTTCGGGTCTTCTGGCGCACATCCACGCTGACCTCGATTTTTTTATTGCTTAAGCTGGCCTTCGATGCTTCGAGATTGACGTCGGCCAGACCGATGTTTGCTTTGGTCCGCGCGCTGAAGATGGGCACGTTTACCTAAATGCCGGCATTGAAATTATTCCTCTGAAAGGTCTTGAAGAATTGATCGTAATTGTTGAACTTGCCGAGCAAACTGTAGACGCTCACCAGCTCCAAGGTCGGAAAATAACCGCGTTTCTCGCCTTTCAAGCGAAATTCCTTGGCGCGCACGTCGGCTTCGGCCAGCCGCAGGCTGGTATTATCCTGCATGGCCATCGCGACAAGATTGGCACCCTCTTGTTCCGCTTGTCCCGGGAGATCTTCGGGCAGGACCTCTATCGGCGAATCCGCTGCAAGCCCAATTTGCGCGCGCAGAAATACCTCCAATTCATCCTGCCGCCCTTCCAACTGCAAAATGCGTTGTACTACTTGCGCTTTAGTAAGCTGCGCGCGGGTGACTTCGATGGCCAATTCAAATCCTTCGTTTTCTCTGCCGGTGGTCACTTGCAAAATCTTGTCAGCGCTTTCCTGTTCCGCTCGTAGCAGTTCCAGCGAGTGGCGCACTTTGCCAAGTTCCAGAAAGGCCATCGCGGTGCGGACGATTACGTTATCTCGCACTTCTTCAAGGGCAATTTTCTGCGACCTGGCCTGCTCCTGAAGTTCTTTGGCTTGACCGCGCAGAGGCTCGTTCAATACCTCCTGCGTATAGGTCACACTAAAAATTGCCGGAGCCCGTCCGCCGGGCGTTTCCGGAATTCCGTAGGTATATCCGAGGCCGGAACCCGCATACAATTCGGCATGAACTGTGCTCTGGTAATGAGCGCGGAACGATCAGACAAACGCGATTGGATCTTTGCTAATTGAATGCCTGTACTATTTTGAAGCGCGAGCTCAACGGCGCGTCGCAGCGTGAACGCGGGAGCATCTTGCGCAGATGGGGATTGTTGCGCGGAATTGTCCATAGTTTGCTGCGCGCCATTACTCATCGCCAATGTGATTTTGGCGTTGGGCGCATTTTGCGCGTAGCAGGCAGCGAACCAATAGGCCCAGTGCGAAAATCACGCATGGGGGTCTGACAATTCGGGCACGTCTTGACAGACTGTTTAGTTGAGTCACGGTTGCACCTCGATTGCACTCAGCTTGTATTTCAATGGCCCTTACGATCGTAAGACTTCACTCATAGCGCAAAGACTCGATGGGCTGAAGCTTGGCGGCCTGGCTGGCCGGCAAATATCCGAAGAAAAGCCCTGTCGAGCACGACACCACGAACGCTACGATCACGCTAGTGCCCGAAACAGGCACTCGCAAATTTCCCGGTATCAGAGGCTGAATACTTACCGGAATGGCCAAGCCGATCAAAATACCCAAGACGGCGCCACCGCCGCTGATCAAAAACGCTTCAATCAAGAATTGATAGAGAATTTCTTTGTAGGCCGCACCGATGGCCTTACGTATGCCGATTTCGCGGGTACGCTCTTTCACGGTCACCAGCATGATGTTCATGATCCCGATGCCGCTGATTAACAGCGCAATGGCCGCAATGACCAACAGAACGACGGTTAGCGCCAGAGAGATGGTCCTGGCCGCACCCAATATAGCCACCAGGGTTTGCACATCGTATTCCGCATCCAGAGGGTGCCTGCTTTTTAACAACTGCGTCAT
>CAVPKZ010000126.1:0-12508 GCA_963705755.1 uncultured Acidobacteriota bacterium
CGGCGTCGAGACGTCCTAAACTCATTTCCGTTTTGCCCAGACTGAGATGTGTTTCCGCATTATTGGGATCCACTTTCAGAGCATCTTGAAAAGCCGCGATGGCTTCTTCTCGTTTACCGCTACGATCGAACGCCAGGCCACGAAAATAGCTGATCAGGAAATTCGGCCCCAGCTTTTGCTGCGCGATAGAAAGCTCGGCGGCCGCTTCCTCGGCGCGGCCCGTTCTCAAAAGCACCTGCGCCAATCCAACGTAGCCCATAGGCAGCGGATCGCCGGCAGACACCAGGTCGCGAAACGCTTTTTCCGCTTCGGCGTAATGTCCCGCGGCGAGCTGCGCTGCGCCCAACCGCAAATGTAAAGCATAAGGCTTTGGATTTGCCGCGAGTCCGTCCTGAACCGCGGAAATCGCGTCCGAATAGCGGCTCAACTCCATCAACTCACGTGTCAGGTTTAGCCAATGCTCTTCGTTGTCGGGAGCGAGGGCTGCGGCCTTGTGAAAAGCGTTGAGCGAGCGATCATTTTGCTTCAAGTCCGCAGCCGCAATGCCAAGTATGGTCCAGGCTTCGGGATTCATGCGCGTTCGCTTCGCCGCGCGTCAGAGCGTGTTGATAAAAATCAGCCTGGGCAATCGCTTTGCTGTAATTTCCGGCGAGTAGATAAGCAGGCGCCAAATCAAATTGTCGCCAGAGATTTTCGGGCGAGGACGGACTCTTATTCAATTGCTGAATGATTCGAATCGCTGAGTCATTCTCTCGAAGCGCCAGAAAAAGCGATGCCACATGGATAGATTGCTGATCGTCTAAAGGGATTGTTGCGAGCGGTTCCAGAAGTTTGCGCGCTTTATCCTTATCTCCTGAGGCAATATTCGCGGTCGCCCATTGAATCGTGAAACTCGTGTCTGCTGGCAATGGCACGTTGGAGGATTCAATTTCTCGGATAGCCTGAGCATAAAGCTGTTCATCAAGCAGAACCCGGCCGAGATAGTAGTGAGCAAAAGAATCGCTCGGAGAAAGTTCTACAGCGCGGTTCAGCGCTAGGCGTGCGGCCTCAAGTTCGTGTTCATTCCATTTTAGAAATCCCAGATTTCGGTAGGCGTCCTCCATTTGCGGATCGAGACGAATCGCCTCGCGATACTCGCTGGCAGCTTCTTCGTTTTTCCCCAGACGGACCAATACAATGCCACGAAAATTACGGACGCGCGCATCTTCAGGGTGTTCGCGCTCCGCTTCGGTGAGCTCTGCGAGGGCGTCGTCCATGCGATTAGCTTGTAGCGCGGCGAGGCCTCTTTGAAAGGAATCTCCCTGGCTTAGTTGTCGCGGTGCAGGCCCGGTTAAAGAATTGGCAAGCAGAGAATTGGCATTACAGATAAGAATTAACACCGCGAGGTAGCCCGGGCAGGGCCGAAATAAAAGGTAGGGAAGTCTTTTCATTCAATTTGTCGGACGAGTGACCGAGATCAATCCTGCGTCGAATTTGTGATTGCCGCCAGCCGTTCCGTTTGCTTTTCCAACTTACTGTGTGATTCGCGATTCAGCGACGTCGACAACGCGAATTCACGGCTGGCATTCTCTTTCTGTCCCAATGCCTGGTAGGCCCTGGCGAGTTTGTAGTGCACTGAGCCATCGTGATCGGCAGTCACCGCGATTTTCAATTCTTCTTCGGCCTTGCGGTAATCACCAAGTTCGGAATACGCCGTGCCCAGGTCCCGATGTATATCGGAATTTCCAGCATCGGCAGCGAGCGCGCTGTTCAGATAAGGCAAAGCTTTCTCAGGTTGGTGCTCCAGCAGATAAGTATCGCCGAGATCAGTCAGCGCTCCGGCGTGATGGGGATTTGATGCCAGCTCGGCCTCCAGTTCAATTCGCGCTTCCGGCACTTTCAGATCTTTCCAAAGCAGATGGCCCAAACTGTAGTGTAAGTTTGGCAACCCAGGCTTCAACAAAACTGCCGCGCGATATTCTTCAATGGCCTTTCCGTCGTCTCCTTTCGCGGCCGCAATATCGCCCATCAGTTGATGCCAGCGGTAAGAGTTCGGATCCGCCTGGTAAAGTCTCAGATATGCGGCGGTGGCCAATTTTTCGTCACAGCGCGCGCGCCAGTAGGAGGCTTCTAACGATTTGCTTTCTGTCGCCGGCAACCCGTCGAGTGTACGAAGAGCCGCCTCATACTCTCCGGCTTGCAGTAACGCATTCACGACTTGCGTGCGCAGTTCAGCAGAGGTCCGCGGAGGCAGCCCGGCCTGCGCACAAAACGCAATCTGAGAAAACCGATCTTGCTGCAACAGGAGATTCATATCCGCTTCCGAACAGCTTTGGCCAGAAGTTGATTCCTGTGTCTGCAAACCTGCCAGATTATCCCCGCCAGCCACTTGTGCAGGATTCCCTTGCGCCTCCAGAAATGCAAGAGCCACACGCGCGGCCGGAATATTTTTATTTCGCAGCTCCGACGATATCGGCTCTATTTTCACGAGTAAGGAGCTGGGCAGCTGCTCGATAGTTGAATCACCAAATCCGCTTTCGCGTAAACCGAGGATCCTTTCTACTTGCATCTCATCAATGGCGATCTCCTGGGTCCAATCCGTCAGTGCCGCGTCAATATTTTCCTGAATCAATTCGATTTCTCCGCGGCGCACCAGTGCGCGCAGACTCTGCGGATTGAGCTGCAATTCCGCGTCAAATTCCAGAGCAGCCAGCTTTACTTTTCCCGCGTGCAACAAAACTTCCCCCAGCTCCACGTGAAGCCCCGCTTGATGTGGCGAAGCTGCCAGAGCATTCTGGAAATGAATTACCGCGGATGGCCATTCATTGCTCGCAGCATAGCTTTCCGCAAGGAATTGTTCCTTTCGAGAAGACTCCGGAGCAATTTTTTCCATATGTGCCACTTCTTGTTTTCCCAACCGCTCATACGCGTGCCCAAGCAGGTACAGCAAATCCACGTCCTTGGGCTGCGACGCCAGCGCTTCTCGCATGGTGGCCACTTCGGCATCGATGTCGCCGGATATTTCCTGCGCCGTCGCTAGCCATAACCATATTTCCGGCTGGTTCGGCGATGCTTTCAGTGCCGTTTTCAAATAGGGAACGGCCTTGAGCCCTTCGCCCCTTTTGCAGTAATCGACTCCCATGAAAAAATTCGCACCTGTTAGCGACGGTTTTAATTTCAAAGCGCGGCGGAATTCCGTCATGGCTTCGGGATAGCGATTCTGCAGCTGGTAAACCAAGCCGAGATTCATGTGCACTTCCGCGAATTCCGGCGCGAGCGCAATCACACTTTTGTATTCTTTCTCGGCCGTCGCGTAGTCTTTCTGGCGCTGAGCTTGCTGGGCCGCGGCGAAGTGCGACTGAATCTCTGCATCCGAATCGGGTTTTTGCGTTGTGGTTTGCGCAGCGAGGTTCAAAGCTGCCACTGTTAGAGCTACGAGCGCGAGTAATCGAAGCGCAAACTTAGTGGCGGAAACTGATAGATGCATTACACAATTCCGGCTCAATCGAGATTTGTCCATTCTACTTGGGCAACCCACGGGGCATACCACGATTTTTCTTTGAATGGATGGAAGCACTCCGCTTTTCGCGCGAGGAGATTAGCAGCCCAGGAATCGCGCTCTGAGCGCTACTGAATGCGGCGTACCGCAACAAGAGCCGTGGAATTTGGCGCTCCGGATACCGTGCGGGATCGGATCAGCGCTTCAAACCAGATATTTTGCGAGGCTCCTTGTGCCGCGGAAATTCCCAGTGCGCTCATCAGCTGGCGTCGATTTTCTTCGTCGGCAAGAAAACGGCCCGCGGCTTCCGTGCCTTCTTGCTGAAGTCCCTGCAGGGCCAAAACGCTGCCATCGTGCGTGGCATTGGGCAGCAACGAAATGGTCGCGTAGTCTTCCCCTTGCGTTCCGGTCCACCGCAGGCCTTCGTATTCGGGCTGTTCTCCAGGCAAAGGATTTCTGTTGACGAATACTTTGACGCTCTTACCGACGACCGATTCGCTCTCGCGGAAATTCAGCTTGTCCTGCAGCAAAGCCACCCACGGGTTGGAAGCAGGGCTTCCAATGAAAATGTAGTTGTTGTGGTCGAGATCCCGCATGCGTAGATCTCGCGGATAGCGCACCGACACCTGCGATTGCCATGGCCCAGCCATCTTGTAGAGAGAAACAACATCCGCAACATCCGCAAAAGAGGTTAACGTGGAATTCGAGATGTACTCGCTCAGCCGCGAGTCGGCTGGCTCCATTTTGCTCGTATTCGCACTGCGGAGGAAATCGCGGCGAAGGTATTGATCAAGCGACCCTGACTGGCTCGCCAGAATGCGAGACATACCATAATTACTGTCGGCCACCACAATCAGGGTCTGATGCCGCGCATCGAACAATTGAGAAAACGGCCACGGCTCAGCAGCGGCGGCCACCGCTGTGCTCGCCAATCCTCCGCTGGTCGCTGTCCGGTATCCCAGGATGACGCATAAGACCGCCAGCACCGCGCAAATGGCCCATGGCACCATCGTTCGCCCCGGCCAGACCGCCACCGGAACGACCTTCGGCGCCACCTCGACCGGCGGTGGAGTTGGCGGCTTAGTGACACTTCTAAACGCCGGCGCGTAAGCACCCTTGGGGATCTCAAGTATCAGCGTCTCGTTGCGGCCATCTTCGTTGAAATATTCGTGGAGTTTCAGCCGCAGCTGCCTGGCGTGCACCCGAACGGAGCTATCTTCCAGAGGACTGTAATCGGATGGCTTGTGGAACAGCGCGTTGCCAATGTGTTGCTCGGTAAGTTCGTGGGCATGGCCGCGGATGGTCTGCTCAGTGACGTACTGAAGCAAATCGCGCAAGCGCGTGCCTTTTTGAAACGGTGGGCTGGAGATGATCCGCTGTACGAGCTGCCAACGCTCGTCGGATAGAAGGTTGTCGGCGTTTAACGGCGGCGAAACGGAAGTTTGCGCGGAAGCCATGCTGTGTCGATGCATTCAATTAAGGAATTGAATGCATGAATACTAACACACGCACCATTCAAGTCAAGCGCCTAACTCTTTGTCTTACAGTACTTTTGAGGGACTTAACGGCTTTTAACCTACCTTCGACTTCGGTGAATCACAACGTTTTCACGTGTGAGGCCCTTTCGTCACGGCGCATAATAACCCCTATCTTAAAAAAGAAAAAATCAACCCCTTGACCTAAGAGTTTCACAAAGGAAGCTCACAAATAATGGCCCACAAGACGTTTTCGCGGCGTCGTTTCATCCAGAAGTCGCTGAAGGGCGGCTTGGCCGCCGGTATCACGTCGGCTTCTGGATTTGCGATCGTTGGGCCGGCGACCGCCTCAACCGATACACCCAGATTCTCGCTTTCTGTCACCGGCGATGCCAAAAAAGGGTTTTACGTCACGGTTCTCCGTGATGGCCAAGCCATCGCGCAGCATAACAAGGGCGGGGAATTCTCCGCATATTTTCAGAACGAAGAACGCAGCGTGGAAGACCGCGTCACCTCCTGGAAGGCCACCTCGTGGATGGGCAATTCCGCGCACGTCACCCTTCGCGGCGAATGTAAGTTACAAAATTTAAATACCACGGTGTATGCGCAGGTGGAATACGCGGTGGTGACACCCCAGGTGGTTCGAAAGAAAATTCGGCTGCAGCAGGCCGACATGTTTATGCTGCACTACCAATTGAGTAACCGCCTGGAGGCCGCTGACGAACCAGCCAAATTTTGGAGCTTTGATCAACTGGACTGGCTGGGAGAATCGTCGCGCGAATATTTTCCGGCGGCTGGCTTCCGCACGAAGAATGGATTATGCGTTGGCCTGCTGACGGACTCCGGATACCGCAACCAATGGACCCGAATCGTTCGACGAGACGGCCGCCCCTTTAAACCGGCGCCCTCGCGCATCCCCGACGCCAATTTATATTCCGCCGCGCGCCGCGAACAACGCGATCAGGGAGAATTTTTTATTCAGCAAACCTTTGGAGAGCTATTGGAGCAACTTCCCGGAGATGTGAACGGCAGGGCAATCACGCTGCCGGATATTTCTACCTGGAAAAAACACGGCGATGCGGCTTTGGAAACGGTTGGCGGCGCGGCGGTGTTGACCGCGAGGAATTCCGAGAACGGTGTCATTGTCCCGTTTACGGCCGAGAGCCCAGCACTTTACTCGCTGGACGTGCAGTATCGTTCGCCAGTGCCCGTTGCGATTGAAATCTGGAATGTCGATGAGCAATTGCGCAAGATCACTGATATCACCTTGTACAACGACGGCCTTCCTCCCTCACCGGACACCTGGAATGATTTTAAAACCACGGTCTTCGTTCCGGGGTTGCGAGGGAATCGCTGCGCCCTATTTATTTCCGTCCCGCCATCGGAGCAAGGCAAAACGGCGGATGCGCCTTCAGGTTCTTCAAAAATCGAAATCCAGGGTTTGCGAATTGCACGCATAGCAACCCGAAGCCAACCTTATCACCGGCTGGAAATGGGGCAGGCCAGCGAAAAAACAGTTTTTATTTTTGCGGATGAGAAAGTTCAAGACACTATTCGTGGCCATCGACTGGCCAGCCAGATCTATCTCGCGGACGGCCTGGGGTTCAGGGGAGGAGACACGGAGAAGGTCGTTTACGCGGACCTGATGATGCTCTGTTGGATTGCCAGCCCCGAGAGCTTTCGACCGATCCTTGCGCCCAGTATTTGGTATTCGGCCGCCGGGGAAATGTACATGCGCGACAGTTTTTTTGCGCTGAACGGCATTCATAACCATGAATTGAATGAGGGCGTGTTTAATATATGGGCCGAAAACCAGGGAGAGGATGGCGCTATTAACACCTTAGTTGAAGCCAATCTGGCCAACGTAGAGCGCAAATCCAATGATTCCACTCCGCTATGGCTGATGTGGGCTTTGCTAAACAAGCGGCGCTTTGGCACCAAGTTGCCCGCGGAAAAAGTGCGTAAAGCCGCGGAATATTGTCTCAAAACATACGACCCACGCAGCGACGGACTTTGTTGGGCGCAGTTCGTCATGGGTCAACTGGACGTTATTCGCTATCCCGAAGGCACTTCGGTAATCTGCGAAAACCAGGGAATATTGGCGGTTACTTTGCGCGTGATCAAAGACCTTCAAATTCCAGGTGTGAGTGAAACAATTCAGGAGTCACGTCTTGCCCGCGCCGAAGAGCTCTATCGCGGCTATTACGATCCCGTGAAGAAGTTTCTTCGCCCGGCACGGGACATAGACGACGCCATCGGTTTTGCCGAAATCTTTCCTGAGTATCTTTCTCTTTGGCTGTTCAACCGCAAACTTCTTACCGATGAGATGGTGGTCAATCATCTCGATCGCATACCGGTGATGATGCCTCGCGCGGAATGTCCCTTTCCTCAAGCCAGGGGCACGGTGCGCCCAATTTTGATTGGACTTCGCGGGCCCGATAAGAACGGCAAGACGTGGAGTTATTTCGACGACAAATGGCACCCTATGATTAGCGATTCCTTCGCTACCACTTATGCGAACCACGGCGCCGATGGGATTTATTACAACGGCGGCTCCTGGATGCGTATCGAGATTTGCGGATACGTAGCGGGGATGCTCCACGGATGGACCCCGGCGAAAGAGGCCATCGCAAATCGCCTGTGGGCTGAGTTGAACATCTCGCCTGAATTCCCAACCAGCCAGGAATACATCGCCACGGACCCAGCAAACCCCTACTACGGTTACCACCGGGTTTTCGCATGGAATTCATTTGTGCTCCAACCGCTTGAGCTGGTCGGACTGCGGACGGCAGATATGGATCCTGATAATTCCCCAATAATTCCCCAATAATTTCCTAGGACTGTCCCGGAATAAGCGATGTAACCTACCAGAAAGGCTCACCGGGTTTCTTTGGGATTGGATTCAGCGGTCAGTTAACTCATTTAGGTTCAGTCTGATGGTCCGATTCCGGTTCTCGTATTCTGTGAATCACAATGATTTCACGTGTGAGACCCTTGCCTTTATCCCTTAACGGGCCGAGTATGCATGCCAAATACCGTCCTAGTATAAAACCACTAGGCACGGCAGGCATATTGGGGTGCTCGGTTCTGGGTCATTTAACTCCGCGACTTCTGCGTCCGCGTTCACCAGAGTCAAATCACGACAGAACCAGCCAAGGGGAATCCATTGAAGATACTTCTGTGCACACTCGCGTTTTTCTTACTCTTTTCGGCAAGCCTTCCAGCTCAAACTACAAATGGCAGCATTCAGGGAACGATAACTGACCCCAGCGGCGCGCCCCTCGGGGGCGCCAACGTTACCGGCCGCAATCTGGACACCAGCCTTTCCGTCGCCACAGTGACCAGTGATGCTGGCCTGTATTCCCTTGCGAACCTGCCCCCCGGTCGCTACTCGGTGACTGTCGAAGGGCCCAACATGAAAAATTATGTACGCGAAGGCGTAACCGTCCTGACCGGCAGCACCGTTTCTCTCGATATCCAAATGCAGCTTGGGGGAGTTTCGGAAAACGTGACGGTCTCTGCCGACGCCAGCCAGCTCGAAACAGCTACTTCCGATATCGGAGCAACCGTTCAGCAAGTCCTGGTGGAAAACCTGCCGCTCGAGGTCTCTGGCACGGTGCGCAACCCCGTACAGTTCATTACTTTAATTCCCGGATTCGTCGGAAATGTCGGGAACGATCCGGGCAGCAACTCTACAGATGACTTCAAGGTCGACGGCGGCCAGGAAAACAGCACCGACGTACTTGTCGACGGCGTTTCCATTTCGCTGGTTTCGCCCAATACCCAGTGGAATAAGGGCATTTCAACGGAAGGTGTGCAGGAGTTCAAGGTCCTTCAGAGCAACTTCTCTCCAGAATATGGCGAGTCAGGCGATGGAATCGTAAGTCTGACGATGAAGTCGGGCACCAATGATCTCCATTTTTCCGTATACGATTTTTATCGTAATCGTGCGCTGGATGCCAACAGTTGGGTCAACAACACCGCCGGTCAACCTAAGTCGGTGAATACTCAGAACGACTTCGGAGCTACTTTCGGCGGCCCCATTCGAATTCCGCATATCTACAACGGCCGTGACAAAACTTTTTTCTTCGTGGACTACGAGGGCTTCCGCTTTCGGACAGGCGGTACTTCGCTGCAGAGCGTTCCTAACGAAGCGTTTCGAGCAGGGGATTTTTCAGCCTTGCTCCCGGCCACCCAACTTTACGATCCCGTCACGCATGCTGCGATTCCGGGAAACATCCTAACCAACGATCCCAATTTCACACCGAGCAAGGTAGTAACCAATATCTTCGCGCTCCTGCCCCCGACCAACGGCGCCCTGACCAACAACGTAGTTGACACCACTATCTCGAGCACCACGGCAAATCTATTTGATATCAAGATCGACCATATCATTTCGGAAAAGCACAGAATTTCCGGCGGCTTCGATTACGACAACACCAACACCGGGGGTATTTCCAATCTTGGCCCGCTTTTCGGTTCCACGACCCCCCAGAACACCCGCTATGCGCGCTTCAGCGACAACTACATTTTTACTCCGTCGCTGGTGAATCAATTTCTATTCGGATTCAGCCGCCGTTTCCGCGGTGAGCTCTCCAACAGCATTGGCCAGAACTATCCCTCGAAGATCGGTCTCACCGGAGTTCAAGAGACTACATTTCCGTGTGTCAAGTTTACGAGTACGCCCTATGAAGGCCTGCTGAACAATTGCGGTGATTCGCAGTTCGCCGACAACGTGTATCAATTGAATGATTCCGTCAGCTGGGTCAAAGGTAAACACAATATGAAGTTTGGCGGGGAAGTGCGCATGCTGCAGTTTAACGTGCGCCGGCTCCCGGGGCCGGGTAGCAGGGCGATTAATGCCGGATCGAAGGCGATATGCTCCGATGCATCTACTGTCGCCAAACGCGATCAGCGAGCATTCACGCGGCAGCACGGCCGATCGGGCTGTGACATAGGAGCGGTCAAGAGCGATTCCCCAGGGCTCCCTCATCCAAATGTCACGTATTTGGGGCCGACAACAGCACACCACGGCTCGTCGCTCGCGGCGTCGGCCAAACTCACCTCTCCTCTGGACGGCTCGGCGGTAGTTGCACGATCGGTCAGTTTCCGCATCGGAAGTCAGAGCTGCTTTGCGGTAACGAATAGCAATGGTATCGCCGCATGCACGATTTCCGGCCTCTCGGCGTCAGCCGGAAAGCAGGAGCTGACGGAAGAGTACAGGGGGGATCCGTTGGCCCGGATACATACAGTTCCGCACGTGCAACAGTCCCGATAAGCGTGAGCTGAATGGAGCTCGAAAATCCCCGAATCGCCAGGTAGGACAAACCTTGGGCCGCTTGACCCTGGCGCACAAACGGGCCTGGACCTTCCCTAACGAAACCGAAATGTAGCGGAGTCGCGCATGTCGTGTCCGCCACACTGGATAGATAAAAGGTAGCCGGTCTGCAGTAGGGGCTGCCCTCGTGCCCGCCCAGTAGCGCTGACCCGCACGCAACGTTCGCCACGCAAGATACCGCCCTGATGCGTTACGCCTGTTGCGGCTGTCCGGTACGTCCGCCTCGACGTTCGCAGATAAACACCAACACTCACCACCGAGACGAAACGTTCCAATCCTGAAGGTCTCTTGCTCGCCGAACTTTAAACGATGTCCGAACAATTCTGGGCAGGCATAAAGGCAGCCCCTACAATCGCGGCAAATCGTGGAGGGTAGGTGCGTCAACAGGGAGGAACGGAAAGAAGCGAGTGGACTTTTAGAGCAGGACCGCACCACACCGCCGGAGTAACCAACACCGTTTATTTGCTCAACACGGTTGCCTTACCATGGTGCCCGTCCGTGCCTCCGCAAACTCGTTCGACGGTTGAGCAATGCCCATCGAAAGCCGACGCGCCTCATTGCGTGATCGTTACCCTTTGGCATGACATTTCTCCTTCGGCGAAGGGAATGTGCTTTACGGTATGCGCCTTCGAAAGGCGGCAGGCGGAGGCACGAATGAGAGTCTCTCACACTCCGGCCGTCAACCGCGAATCCAACCCGTCCGTAGGGCGAGATAATTCGTGTGGTCCTGCTCTAAAAATGTTGGGCTTGGGTATTACGCAGCCGGGACGAGGATCACCCTTTGTCCGAGGTGTTCGAGTCGCCGGACGGCCTGGCGAATGGCTGCCTCCTTATTGCGTTCATCGAAGTATGCGCCCCCGAGGTCCTCATACGGTTTACCGGTCGAAAGCATCCAGTAGATGGTGACAAGCATGCTGTGAGCAACGGCGAGGATGGCCTTGTTCGACCCGAGTCGTGGTTTGAGATGGTAGAACTGGCTCTTGAAATAGTTGCTCTTCTTGCATCTCGTGGCGGCCCAGGCAGCCTCAACGAGTGTTCGGCGTAGGTAGGGGTCTCCCTTTCCCGTAGGTGTTGGTCCGCGCTTGCCAGCACTCTCGTTCAGGCTCGGGCAGACTTTCGCCCATGAGGCAAGGTGAGCCGCCGAGGGAACCGGCTCATGTCGGTGCCAATTGCGGCAACTACCTCCCTGCGCGCCGATCTTTCCAAATCCTGGTATGCAGTCAATCTGCTCAAGCTTCGCGTGAAAAGGACGCATTCGCTCGTCGATCTCAGCCTCCAGATCAGCGATCAAACAGTTCAGCATGTCGACGTGCTTGAGCTGGACCCGTACGAGGTGGCGCTGGTGGTCGCCCATGAGTCCGTCCACGGCTCGCCTGATGTCCTCGGGAGTTGCCTTTAGCTTGGCTTCTCTCTGCCCGCAATCATGTCAGGGTCGGTTTCTCCCGCGAGCATTGCCTCGACCATGGCCCGCCCTGAAACGCCCAGCGCCTCGCTGACAGCGGTCCGATGCAGCTTGATATTCGCGCCCTCCAGCGTCTTCTGGATGCGATTGACTTCCCGTGTTCTCTCGCGCACGTAGGCAGACCGCAGGCGTACCAGTTCACGCAGCTCCCGCTGAGGCCGATCTGGCACAAAGCTTGATCGCAGCAGCCCGTGCTTGAACAGGTCGCAGATCCATTCGGCATCCTTCGTGTCCTTCTTCCTGCCAGGCACCGCCTTCATGTGTCGAGCGTTGACCACTATCGCCGATATGCCAGCCAGTTCGAGCATGTTGTACACCGGTTTCCAGTACACCCCTGTGCTCTCCATAGCGACATCCCAGCAGTCACCATCGTGTAGCCAAACAACTAACTCCCTGAGCCCGTCCGTCGTCGCCCGGAATGACCTCAGCGTCTTCTCTTCCGGCACCATGAGACACGCCACGATCGTGTCTCTATGAACGTCCAATCCGCAGCACCGTTCGAGATCCTCGTCCACCGCTTACCTCCTCGCGAAAAAGTCGGTCAGCAGGGTGGCTATTACCTAGAGTCTGCTCTACGTGCTACTCGCCGAAGCGAGCGCAAACAATTCCGTGTCCCTGAAGCTCACCCGGGTCAGACTCCGCTACGATCTCGCGGGATGCAATGACCATCGACCTCTTGCTGGCCGCAACCCATTTTTTACTATTTCTGTGTGGCGGCCACGACATATACGACTCCGCTACACGTTCGAGCCTTT
>CAVPKZ010000127.1:0-14614 GCA_963705755.1 uncultured Acidobacteriota bacterium
TCTCGGAAACCGAGTTCACCTCTTCGACCCGCGAATAGGCCACACGAATTCCGCTGTCGAATTTGCGGTTCATGGTGGCTATACGTACTTGTCGATCGCCGTGCTGACGACCGCGCCGCCATATTCCCGATAATAGGATGGCAGGTCGCTTCCGCCCCCGACGAAGCTCATGCGCAACGGCGTGCGACTAATGATCATTCGCCGTTTCCTTCGCGAGGATGGAGAAAACGAGATACGGCAAGCCGTGCAGGATGCCATCAGTTCGCTCAGTGCCAATTATCGCGAGGTTCTGATACTGCGGGACGTCCAGCGTTTAAGCATGAAGGAAACTACGACAATCCTCGGAATTTCTGAAGGGAGCGTGAAAACTCGCCTTCATCGTGCGCGACTGCTCATGAGGGACAGGCTAGCTCCTGGAATCGACGGTTGTTGGATTCAGGGGCAACCATATAAGAAAGTTAGACCGTGGTGAAAAGAGGAGAATGCGATGGCCACCATTGAAATTAGCTGCGTTGAAGTGTGGCGAGAAATCTCCAATTATCTTGACGAGGACATCTCTGCCGATTTGTGCGAAAGAATGGAGAAGCATTTCAGTGCCTGCGCACATTGCACAGCCGTACTGGATGGGACGCGAAATATCGTAGGCTTGGTGGGTGACGGAACTTTGTTTCACATACCTGAGGGATTCAACAAGCGGTTATACGAAAAAATTCGAAACCTTCCTCGCTGATGGGCCAACCCAAGGCGGCCGTGCGACGGAGTTCTGCGTCCCCGGAAAGCATCCGCAACGTCTTGGTTATCGATGTACATCCACAGCTTCCACTTCCCGTCGCTTTTTTTCCGCCAAATATCCACATAGCGGTTCCGGCGATGGATCTGCCCACCACCGTCTTTGGGCGTCAGCGTTAAGTCATGCCACCCGTAATCATAGGCAACGTCTCCCTGGAGACGGATCTCGATGACAATCACCACCAGCTTGGCGCTAAACCGTTCAAATAAGCTCGCCAATCGAGTTTTCAATGCGTCCAATCCAGTCTTCCCGAATTCACTTGGCGCGCCGTCGGAAAAACTAACGAGATCCGGATCAGCAATGGTCAGAAATTTGGAGACGTCGCCGAGGTTGAAACTGTCTCGAAATTCGCTCTTGACTGCATTGATGGCATACAGCTCGTCCATCACTGTATCTCCGTTGATCAATCGATTCTTGGGTTATATGCTTCATCCATTCTGCCGTTTACAGGCCGGCGCTGACATTCGTCGATCAGGGCACCTGCAGCAACGGGATTTTGTTGCAGAGTAATGGTTGGGACTTCTTATCGGCAACTTCCTCCGTGTGTATCCCACCAGCCTCTCACGCAACCGTGATAGCCACGTCAGTTGTTAAAATGCCGCCGTTGGTTAACGGCTGACCTGCGCTCCGCGTAGGCCTCTTCTAATTTGGCAATATCAAACTTTTTCATTTTGAGGAAGGCCTGCGTCACCCGCTCCAATTTCTTCTCGTCCTCGTCCTGAAGCATCTGCTCCATAACCGCGGGAACAATTTGCCAGGAAAGGTCGAACCTGTCTTTCAGCCACCCACATTGTTCAGCCGTGGGGTCCGCAAAAAGCTCTGACCAGAAATAATCTATTTCTTCCTGAGTGTTGCACCGCACGATAAACGAGATGGCTTCGTTGAAGGTGAAGCCGTGCGCGCGAGCGCTGTCCATAACGGCAAAACTCTGACCCTCCAGTACAATGCCGGCATGCTTTATGGTTCCTTCCTTGTCCGGTTTTTCGTCTTTGCCATAGCGGAGAACATGGTCAACTTTTGCATTGCGGAAGACGGATGTGTAGAAATTGATCGCATCCTCTCCTTTCCCACCTTGCTCGCCAACAAACATAAGCGTCGGAGTGATCCTTTGTTTGATTGCACGGTCACCCATAAAGATTACTTGCCATGAAAGGCCGTACCGGTCCTGTGTCCATCCGTATCTTTCGCTGAACGGATATTCACCGAGTTCCATGAGAGCCGTGCCGTCTTTCGAGAGACCGTTCCAAAGTGAATCAACTTCATCTTTTGTGTCACACGCACCAAGAAACGATACGGCAGGAGTGAACTTAAAGAGCGGCCCTGCGTTGATGAGCTTGAATTCCTGCCCCAGAAGCTCGATGGAAAGGAGGTCGACGGTACCCGAAGGAGTGTCGTGAAGCGTAGCCGTATTCTTGATCTGGGAATCCTTGAAAATAGATGTGTACAGTTCGGCTGCCTGTTTAGCTTCTTTGTCGAACCACAAATGCGGTGCGATTGTTTGCATTGAACATTTACTCCCTTTTATTCATTAGAAGGGGAAAGGTCCAAATTCCCACTGAATAGCATAGCAAATACCTGTTAAACGCTCTGGAAGGGAACATTATTTGACGGGAGCCTGATCACGGTCAATCAATAAAGCAGCGTAAGCCCACGCGGCCCAGGTTCACACTACAAAGTTAGAAAGTTTGCGACACAGCCCGTTAGTCGATTCCATGAATCCGCAAATTCACCAATTGCTCGATAGTCAGATTCTGCATCCCGCGCGAACGCAGATTACCCACAAATTCGTGGGTCACCCCGTGAATGCGCATCGCCACGAGCTGTTCCGGCTCGGGATGCTTGTACCCGAGCGACTGCATCTTCTCGATAAATTCCGGCGAGACCCCGTGAATGCGAAACGCGATCAGTTGCTGCAGATCCACCTTCTCGTATCCATCTTTCTTCACTTGCTCCATCCACTCTGGCGTTGCACCGTGAATCCTCATGGCCACCGGCGTATCCTCGCTGGGCTGGTAAGCCGCTTGCTGCAGAAAGCGCACCATCTCCGGGGTTACTCCATGAATGCGAAAAGCTACCAGTTTGTCGGTATCGGTAATCGCCAATCCCTCTTTTTCAGTTCTTCCACGAAAGAAGCGATCACCTTAAAAATCCGGAACGCAATCAATCTTTCAGTGTCCAGCCCTTCCAGACGCTCCGCTTTCATTTCCTTCGCGAAAGCCATGCTCACATCCATGACCGCCATCGAATACTGTTTATCGCCGTCGATATCGTGAAATCCAAGTGATCTCATTTCTTGCGCATATCTGGGTTCCGCAAAAAAGTGAAACACCCCGCCGCCTTCGCCATCATTCAGAAATCCTTCGCATTCGAATCGTCCCGCATCCGGCGCAATGGTGAAGTACACATCCTGTTTTCCGGATCTCGAAAGATCCAGCCCCTTCAGCTCGCTGACACGAATCGTGGACTCATGATTCGAATTCCCGCCATGGTGGTGCTCGATCAGCGCCAGATCCACTTCGCCGGCCTTATCGGCGCGCTGAATCGTCCAGTTCCCACTCCGCGATTCCGCAGCCTTCACAATTAGCGCGCCAATCAGCGTGCAAAACGCCAGAACGTAGCAGATTAATCCTTCACGTCGATTCATGGCCTCGCGCTCCTCTAGTCTTTGTGCCCGGGTGCAAAAGTTAAGTGGGCAACCTCATGTTTCGCGTTCGAGGCATTTCCCGAGTTCATTAGAAAACTATCAACCCGCAGCTTTCGGGTTAGCCTTGATCCTTCCGCTCCGAATCGCTTTCACAAACACTTCGTGATCGTGCTGGGTCTGGTCCGCATACGCGAAAGCAAATTTCACCATGGCTTTATCAAACGCGTCACTGTTTCCCAAGTATCCCGCGATTTGCGCAGCATCGCCGGTACGCGCATGCGCCCGCGCCAGCGTCCAACCGCAAAGTTCCAGGTACTCGATCCACTCTTCTTTGGGCATATCTTCCACGTTGATAGTCATCTTCATATCCCGCAGCTGTCGAAAATAATAGTCGTGCCCCTGATCGTCGCGCGTCCAACCCAGAAAAATGTCGCTGGCCGCCTGCAACATACGTTGCCCAGTGACTACCCGTTCGCCGTGGTACGTATAGCGGCTCTTCCCCGCGTAGGCTTCCAATACCGACGGCAGCGCCTCCTTAAATTGCAAAAATAACGGATCCATATTGTCTGCCATAAGCAGAACTACCGCGCATCTGGTCCCCACGCTTCCCACACCCACAACTTTTCGCGCGATGTCCACAATGTGGTAGCGGTCAATAATCACGCGCCGCTCTTCCGGCAGCGTCAAGCGATAGCGGCGAAACATTTCTCTTACCCGTTTGCCTTGCTTGATTCTCTGGCGCGGGTGATAAATCAGCGGCGGATTATCGATGATGCGTGGCCAGCCGTTCACCACCTTTGTCATGCGCGGAAAAACATGCTCCGCCGTTTGCAATTGTGCTCTTTCTTCTATTCGTTGCCAGTATTTCTTGGCCTTCTTGGACTTGGCCTCGCTTATCAATATCTTGGCGTCGAGCGCCGAGTACCACACCTCCAACGCGCGCATTTTCGCGTACTGGTTCATATGTTCTCGATAACTCGCCACCGCCGCTCTCACCGATTTTTGACAAGCATGTTCTCCGGCACCTTTATGTCTTCCGGCAAGCACGATGCTGGTCGCCAGCCGCTTTACATCCCATTCCCACGGCGCGTGCAACGTTTCGTCAAAATCATTTATGTCAAAAACCAGCCGCCGCTCTGGCGAACCGAATCCTCCAAAATTGCTGACGTGGCAATCGCCGCAAGCCTGAACACGAAGGCCTGTTCGCGTCGTCGTAGCCAGATCCGCCGCCATCACCGCCGCAGCGCCTCGAAAAAATCCGAACGCCGACTGCCGCATCCGCGCATATCGAATCGGCAAAAGCTCCGGCAATCTTCCATGGTCCGATTTCTTCAGCAACTCAATCGGATCAAAACGGTCGGCCGGCGGCACCCACTTCCCCTGCGCGCTGCGCGTCGCTCGTCTGCGCAGCGCTTTGCCGATGGCGAATCTTTCTTTTACCGAAGGGCCTGGAAGCGCGACGTTTCCCCTTGCCGGTCTCTCAGCTTTCAGCGGGTCGATTTTTGTTTTTTCTGATGAAGTCTCGTTGGTCATTATGTTTACAACTCTAGCCTTCCCACGAACTTCCGCATAAATTCCGCGGCGGCTGCCGCTGCGCGCAATTCATCCTCGGAAACTTCCTGCAGCGCGCGGACAAGCATCTCCACTCGCTTTCGCCTGCCCTCCTGCAAAATCTTCACACCCCTGGCAGTAGCCTCCAGGAGCATACGCCGTTTGTCGTCGGTTGCTTTGCGACGCACCAGACGCGCTCGCTCCAGCCCAACCACGATGCGGCTCATGGTAGGAGGCCGCACCTGTTCAGCTTCCGCCAACTCCTTCAACGAACGCGGACCGCCAAACACCAGCACCGAAAGTGCGGAAAGTTGCGCCGGCCCAATTCCCGCGCTGCGATCCTGAGCACGCACTTTACGCAGTAAGTGAATGGCGGCGGAATGTAGCAAGTCAGCGATGCGGTAGGCTTCCGCGCCTGGCGATATTTTACTGTTGCGTTTTGCCATGAAATATAGTTAGCTATGCTAACTACTTCTACTTGAAAGGGGCTACCTGTGAATATTCCCGAGAACTCCGCTCTCTCCAGAATCGGGCAAATCGCGATCAACGTGTATGACGTAGGCCGTGCCACCGCATTCTATCGCGATGTGCTCGCTTTGCCTCACCTCTTCAACGCCGGCCACTTAAGCTTTTTTAATTGCGGCGGGGTGCGCTTGATGCTCAGCCCACCGGAGAAGCCCGAGTTCGATCATCCCGCTTCCATCTTGTATTTTCAGGTCGGCGACATTCAAGCCGCGTTCCAGCGCCTCAAATCAGCGGGCGTGAAATTTGAAGATGAACCGCATCTCATCGCTCGCATGCCGACGCACGAGCTTTGGATGAATCAATTCCACGACACGGAAGGCAACCTCCTCGCCCTAATGAGCGAAGTCCCCAACACCGCATAGCTATGTCGCGGCCGCGGTGCTTGCGCCGCACCACACTTCCGCTAATTGGCTCAGTAGTGCAGCAGACGCAGCTTGGGACTGAGGCCGAGCCGCTCAACACACTGCCGCACTGATCGCGAATTCCATGCGCAAAAAAGTCTCTGCCAGTCCGCCCTTTACATGTGCGGGGCGCGCTATTCATGTAAAATGTCAGGACTCCCTAGGGGCGTAGCTCAGTGGTAGAGCAGCGGCCTTTTAATCCATTCGGAGCAGTTTGCCCGAAATTGCCTGAACTTGCCAAGTCGTGCCATTTCATAGTGATGTGAAAAATTCGGCTCGCCACACGACGCCGCAAGTCGCCTGAAATTGACAATCCAAGTGCCACCAGAAGTGACACCAGAAAATCGCCAAGCAACATCCATTCGGGGCAGTACGGGTGGGTAACGCGCCTGCCTCGCGAGCAGATGCGTGGCTGAGAAAGATTCCGTAAGTTCAAATCAGGCCTCCGCAACCAAAGTTTCTTTCCTGTCAATCACTTCCTCAAACCCGCAACCATCCGAATTTGTGATTTTTATTGCTAAGGATACCGAGAATGTTTCTCAACCCGAGGTCAACGCCAATCCGCGCGCAGATAATTTCTGGTTTGCCCGTTATCCGCCAACGATCAGCTAACACTGGGCGACATAGCGCTATTAATCTGGCCGTTCACATCCACGCGGCGGCTTCCCGAGGCGTTTCTCTGAGCTAGCCGTTTTCGACGCGCGCTTTTATATAGGAGTACGCTGCGTCGATGAGCCTGGTTAGCGCTGCAGCGTTTGTGGGCGTTTCCGGTCTCAGCTTCACATGGCGCATGAACTTTCCGGTGCCTTGCAACAGGCGGGCCGGATCGGGCAGCGCTGCGCCGTGAAAGAAACCCACGTTAACGTGCGAAGTGAAAACATTGACGTAGCCGAAGGGCGCATCTCCCAAACAGGCAACCGGACAGCCGTCATGCAAGAGCTCCCGGACTTCGTCACCGCTTTTTCGCATCACGCCAAACCAGTGATGCGCGATGGCTCCCAATTCACCTGCATGCTCTCTCATCCAAGCATCGACGGCGGGAGCCCGCTCGACACCGCCGTTGAATCGCAGCAATTCCGTTCTCATCGTCGCGACTTTGGAATCAGCGTCTCATGGCGTTTTGAGAGGTACCTGCTGGTTCCAGGGTGCCACACTTTCCTCATACTCCATGGGATCGCCGAAACCTTCGGTCTGGACGCCGAGTTGGCGTAGAGCGTCCAGGGCCATCAATCGGCGATGCGCGTTGAATGTCATGATATGGGTGAAGACACCGCCGAAAGTGAAGGTCTCAGCCGGTTCGCACAGAGCGTCGACAAACGTATCATCCCAGGCGGAGCGGTTTCGGATGTCACTGAAAATACGATATAGTTCAGCATCGGTCTTTTCGAGCCTTTGCAGCATCGCTTGTGGGGAGCGCTGGGATTTGGGAGGGCCGTTCATACCCATATCGGCTCCGGACAGCGCGGCGGTCCAGACTTCTTTCGTGAAGACAATGTTTTCTAACAGCTGCCTTAGAGTCTTATTCGACTCCCGCCAGGGCAGCAGCTCTACGACCGTGGTCAGCGGCCGATCCAATTGTTCCTCTGTCAAAGTACCCGCGTATTCCAACAAACGCCGCGTGTGCCAAGAGTCGTTGCCTGCAAAACGATCGAACAAGTCCATGTCTCTTCCTCCTTTTGTTGAGGAACCAAGGGCAAAAAAGTGAATTTTGTTGGACGCCGGCAAGTGGAAGTGCGGATCACGCATGCGCCGGTAGAGGCTGGGAGAAGTCCGAAAAGCTTTTCGGAACGCGCGAGTGAACGCCTCCAACGATCCGTAGTTGGCGTCCAGGGCGACGTCCGTGACCGACATTCCGGTGTGCGCCAGTTGATATGCGGCTCTTTCCAACAATAGCCGCCGTCGCATGGCTGTCGGAGTTTCTTCGACCACGGTTCGGAACAACCTGTGGAACTGAGTGCGGCTTTGGTACGCTTGGCGCGCCAGATCTTGCGTTTTCGCCTGAGTATCCAGGGAGTTCGCAACAATTGCACAGAGGCGGTCTGCCGTGTCCTGACCATCCGCTTTATTCATGCGTCCGGTTCCTCATCTTGAGCGAATCATAGACAAGAGATGACACCTGCCGCCTGATAGTACGTACCAATCTTCTACCCTAGAAGGTGGAGCAAAGCGAATGGACACATGGATACTCGACGCCGTGCTTGCACGATTACCTCCCGACAACGCCGCAGCGCTGACTGAACTGATCGTTCCTCGGTGGTCGGCCATCCGGAAGTGATCCACATCCCTGATAGCCCCTCACTTCTTCAATTCCGTCATCCAATTCGTCACGAAGTTCAATGGCGCTTGCGATCCTTCCACAGTCACCTGTACCACGAAACTCTGCCCATCCTGCCAACGTCGTAACCGCTACCCATAGGCACAATATTTGCCCGAAACAGCAATTTTGGTGTTCCCATCTGCAGTTCGTTCCCGGTCTCACTGATCTCCGTTGCGTACAGGTCCCCACCTACCGTTAAGTAATACAATTCCTTGTTGTCCCGCCTCCACGTCGGCACCGTCGCATTCCCACTGGACACCTGCCACTTTCCCTCGCCTTTTGGAAATGGCGCTACGTATACCTCATAGTTCCCGCTTTCGGTCGAGGTGTACGCGATCCACTTCCCGTCGGCGATACGCTGAATGGAGGTAAGGTCGATTGCAAACTCGTTGTCGTCAAGACCGTGATGGGCTCTCCCCCGGCAAGTGGCTGCGCCATAATCGCTCCCGTCCCTGCCCCTAGCAGGCGTATGTACACCATGTATTTCCCGTCTGGCGAATACTGCGGATAATTCACAAGGTAGTCTTTTTCATCCACCAGCGTATGCTCCGCCCCCATTCCGTTCGCTGCCTTGCTACGAATCACCGCTCTTTGTCCGCTCAACTGCGTTAAATACCCAATGGTCTTCCCATCCGGCGACCAGGTCGGCCTGGTCTTTACCGTCGGGTCGAAAGTAACGCGTGTCCGGCTGCCTCTCTCCAAATCCATGATCCACACGTTCCACAGCGGATCCCCGGTCAGGACCGCCAGCAGTTTTCCATCCGGCGAATAGGTCGGATCCATGTACGAGCCCAGCTCTCCGAGCATCTTCAGCACTTTGCCGCTGCGATCGTATTTCACCAGTTGCGTTCCCACTGCGGCGTCCCCGCCCGTGAAATAGGCGATGCGCCCATTCTGCGCGACCGTAAACAAAGCCCGCCATACCCCCGTGTCGAATTTCACTTTGTTCAGTACGGCCACCGGCTCCCCTCTCACCGTTCCGTTGGCCTCGTCAAACGGCTGCGCCATCAGGGTTGCCTGCGAGTGATATAACAGATAGCCGTCGGCAACCTCTGCCCCAGCGTCGCTGGGCACCACTTGATGCACGTCTTTTCCATCAAGCCCCGCGTAGTAAACTCCGTTCTCTGCCGGCGTTCCCCCTTGCTGATTGGTGGCAAGATAAACGAAATGCTTCCCGTCCGGCAGGCACCACGGCCACCGGTGCGTGGAGTGCTTCGTGGCGTCCAACTTTGTCGCTCCGCTCGGTGCACCGCTATTGGCGTTCACCTTCATCAATCCGGACTGGAAATTGTCCGCATAAACGATTACATCGCTGCTGCACCACGTTCCCCCCCGCGGATTGTAAGCAGTCGCCAACGCGATCACTGGGCCTCCGCTCGCTAGCACTTTGTTCAATTTCCCCTTCGCGAAAAATCCGATGTACCGTCCGTCCGGTGACCAGAACGGGTGCGCCGCCTCATCCGTTCCTTCCAGTCGCTGCGCCGCGAAGCTATCTAATGAACGCACCCACAGCGCATTGGGGCTGTTTTCGCCCTCCGCGGAAAACGCCAGCTTGCTTCCGTCCGGCGACAATACCGGCATTCCTCCATAATCGCCGGTGTCCACAAACTTAATCTTCTCCGGCGGCGCAATTTGTAGCCGCAATGCTCCGCCGTCGCTCTTCCTTCCAACGAGCGCATATCCCAACAGTGCTGCAGCCAGCAACGCCAAGGTCCCCGCCCCAAGCAGAATATTTTGAACCCGGCGATCGATCCCCGTCTTCGCCGGCTATCACTCCGCTTCCCGCCCGCGGCTCTAAAGCGCGCAATTGCAGCTTCACATCGTGCGCCGTCGAAATCCGTTCCTCCGGATCCTTCGCCAGACAGTTTTTTACAATTTCATCCAATGCTTTAGGTGCCACTGGCTGTTGGCTGCTCACCAGGGGCGGCTCGTTCTCCAGGATCGCCGTGAACACGCTCAACTGACTCTTTCCTTCGAACGCTCGCTTCCCGGTTGCCATCTCAAAGAGCACACATCCCAAACTAAAGATGTCGCTCCGCGCGTCCGCCTCCTTGCCTTGCAGTACCTCCGGAGCGATGTACTGAAATGTCCCGACAATCATTCCTTTTTGCGTCAACGGAGACGTCGCCGCCGTCAGCGCCGCCACGCTCATCGTCGGACCGCTCGGTGTCAACAGGTCGCTCGCCGCAGTCATCGCCACGGATGGCTTGGCCAGCCCGAAATCCATCAGCTTGGCCCCGGCCTTCGTCAGCATCACATTTGCCGGCTTCAAATCGCGATGCACAACACCCTGCCGGTGCGCCTTCTCAAGAGCTTCCGCAATTTCGATCCCGATCCGCTGGACCCTCTTCCATCTTCAGCGGTCCCTTCTCCAATCGCTTCGCCAGCGTTTCCCCTTCCAGGTATTCCATCACCAGGTAGTCAGCCCCATTCTGCGAGCCCACGTCGAATAGCGCACAAATGTTCACGTGGCTCAGGCTAGACACCGCCCGCGCCTCTCAAACCTCTGCTTTGCTTCGGAATTTTCCGCCAAATGAGTTGGCAGCACCTTGATCGCTACTTCTCGTCCCAACCGCGTATCTCGTGCGCGATATACCTCGCCCATTCCGCCAGCGCCCAGCGGCGCGACGATTTCGTACGGTCCTAGTTTTGTGCCAGTAAGGAGTGCCATCGTGTGCGCAAATTATACAGGTTCAGCGGCGTGAAAGAAGTAGACCATTAGCGCTGCGACTTCTGCGTTAATCAGGACCTGCGCGCGCTCCGACAAAGGTCGCGGTAAGTCAGCGAGAAGATATATGCCCGCGTGCGACAACCTATGCGGCATGTAATGGCGGTTCGCGTTTCCAAAGCGGTTCTCGTTTTTGCAATCGCACTTTTCTACACGATTCTGGTCCTGGACAACATCACGGATTACGACTCCAACTATCAGTTTGTCCGCCACGTCCTGATGATGGACTCGACCTTTTCGGGAAACCACGGCATGTGGCGCGCCGTCAACTCACCGCTTGTACATACGGTCTTCTACATCGGCATCATCGCCTGGGAGTCAGTCACTATGCTTCTATGTTGGTGGGGTGGTGTTCGGTTGCTGAAATCGTATCGTGCGGACAGGGCGCAATTCGCCGCAGCGCAGAACCTCGCGGTGATTGCGCTGACGACTAGCCTGCTGATGTGGTTGGTGGCATTCCTGGATGTCGGGGGCGAATGGTTTCTGATGTGGCAGTCGCAAAAGTGGAATGGGCAGGAAGCGGCATTCCGAATGTTTACGATTGTCGGTATGGTGTTTTTGATTGTGGTGCAACGGGAGCCAACTCTCGATTAGTCGGTTACCTGTAACTGGGGTTACAGCCATGACATTTCTGTGAGCGCACGCGGATAACTCAAAATAAAACGGAAGGCAGCCATGCACCGGCTGGGTCATTGTAAAGCCCGTTGCTCATTAAATTCAACGGCTGGACCACTTGCAGGCCATTTGCGAGGCACCAGCGTAGTAGGGCACTGTTCCGTGACGGCACCAGTATGCCGGGACCACCAAAGGACTCCGCCGAGGCGATCAATGCCTGCAGATCGAGGTTGCTCTCCGCCGTTGCATGGCCGAAGAAAGCCAAAACTGTCGCGTATCCTGTAACGCGGCCTGCACGCTCGACTGCACACGCTGTTTTTTTATGGATGCTATCCGCCAACTCAGTACTTCGATCGAATCCATGCACGCGCCGCGAAAGCGCATTGCATGCCTCCAAATCACCGAGCGCCGGCCGCACCACACATCCTGGAACATTCCGATCGCGGGGCCGCCCTTGGACGCAGGAAAGCGGCTCTCGGACGTCAAAGCCGAGAGTAGTGTAAAGCGAGAGCGAGCCATTGCGGCAGGGCCTGACGCAGGCGCATTCCAGCAGGAGCGCCTCCTCGGTAGCTGCGGTTTGCCATCACCACTTTCATGAGCTTGCGCCCGACGCCGAGATTTTGTGCGTCTGGATCGACAGTAATCGGGCCAATGCCAGCGATCAAGGAACGTCCGTCAGACACATTGTTCCCATCGACGTACCCTCCGCTTTCCGCCACAACGCAGTAAAAAGCCCGGACTGGAAAAAAACATGGAAAAGTATGTTGGTGGCGGTTTGGACGTCAGGAACATCGCTGGGAAAACTGTGCTTCGCACTTAGTTTTGAGAAGGCGTCGTAACAAATTTGACCGCAGGCGGAGATGTCATCCTGCGTGTCGGCGCGCACTGTTACTTCCGGATGCGGTTGTGGCGACATAAGTCACACCTCATTTTCGCACGAGAGTATACCAGCGAGGTGCTGTCGACAACGGAACTTGGAATTTACATGGAAAGTGACGGCGTTTGGCAGGGGTCTCGCTCTTTTTAGCGAGGCGGGTATCCATACAGGTCAGGACCGCGAGGCTGCGCTCTGGCGCGGGGTGAGTTTGCGCAATTCATGGGTGCGCGAGTAGATTTCGTTTGCTTCGAGGACTTCGTCAATGACGCTCATGGTCCGGATAGTTTAGCCCAGCCTCACTACAGCCGCACGATGAAGCCACGCTTTGGGTGCAGCCTTTTTTTTAGCGGCGCAACCTGGTATTTGGTTTACGAGATTTCACTTCTCCGGTTGATGCCATAACGACGCCGGCCTCGCGACGGCCCGAGTAAACTGTGCGGTGTTCACCCGAACAGCGCTCGGACCGAAGGAGGCCGAATGCGAATGATAGGATGTGATTTGCACGCTCGCCAGCAAACTCTGGCGATGTTCGACACCACAACCGGAGAAGTATGAATGAACCCTCGAAGCACGAAGGCAAAAAGTGCGCGAATTTTATTCCCACTCCCACGTCCTGTGCGGTGGGTATCGAAGCCACGGGACCGATGCGATGGTTCCTATATCTGCTGGAAGAACTGGGAATCGAATGCCAAGTTGGGGATCCGGCAAGGATTCGCGCTGCGGAGCCCCGCAAGCAAAAACATGATCGACGCGATGCCGAGCTGATTCTGAAAGCTACTGGTGGAAAAACGCTTTCCGGCAATCTGGATGCCTTCTCAGGAGCACAGGATCTGCGATCGCTGTTACTGCATCGCCATCAGTGGGTGCGCATGCGAACGCGGATTCAAAACGCATTGCAAGCCATTGCCTTAGCAAACGGATTGCGACGCGGCTCTCGGCCTGTAGAGTTACGACGGTCAGGCGACGATTGCGTTATTGCCATTACCGCCCCACACCTCTTATCGGCGGAACGCACTACAAGCGATGTACCGCAAGATGGAAGAGGAAATCGAGAACCTGAACGAACAAGTCGCCGAGCAAGCTGAAAAAGCCCGGGAGCACGGCTGCTGCTCAGCCATCCTGGGGTAGGCCCGATTACCGCCTTAGCTACGGAGGTTTTCCTAGGAGATCCGCAGCGCTTCGCGAATGGCAAGGCTCTAGCCAGCTACATCGGGATGATTCCGCGTGAATACTCCAGCGGTGAGCACCAGCGGTTCGGTAGATTGACCAAACAAGGCAACCCGCTGCTGCGCTTCTTGTGGGGTGAGGCCGGTCAGCATGCCGCACGCCGCGATCCCGACCTGCAGCGTTTCTATCGCCGCAAACTAGTGCAGAAGGGTTTGGGGAAAGCACGCGTAGCGGTGACGCGCAAGCTGGGGATTCGTCTCTGGATCATGTTGCGCGATCAGATCGATTACCAAGAGTTCTGTCGTCGTGGACAGAAGCAGCACAGCGGTGCCGTCTGTGCGGGCATGCCTGAAACAGGGAATGGTGCAAAATCGTCACCGTTAAATTGATTAGGCTACCCGCCTCCCTTCCTGGGAAGGGAGTTCGCATACATCATCATGGTCTATTGATGACCGAAGAGATGGTTGGTGGGCAGCACCGAAGTGATGATAGTAAACGGGCTGAGCAGGTTAGGGTGACACAGAGAAACAGCAGCGGCAGAAAAAGACGCAGTTCGTGCGCCACGGAGAAGTGTGGTCGGATTTGGTAGTAAAGAAGAGAAAACACTCTTGACAAGGCCGGCGTCGTTAGAGATACCGCGTTACTCAGGCATGGGATATGCCGGGTAGCTCGTAACTTGCCCATAGTGGCGCAACCCAGATTTCAAAGAGATTCGGCATCAATTTTGATTTTGATTCAGACTGTTTTGCAGCAGTTATGGTGCCTAGCGGCGCGCCGGCCCTTCATAGACTGTTCAAAGTCCGAAAACATACAGCACTCGATCGGCGCTGATAGCAATCAGCTGGTGTCCGTCCACGCTGAAGGCGATCGGGTTTACCCCGATGCGCCCCCCCGTCTGGAAATCCCACAGCGCTTTCCCTGTTTGGTCGTTGAGTGCGTAGAAGTCTCCCTCGTCAGAGCCGGAAAATACCAGGCCTCCAGCAGTTGGGAGTACACCTG
>CAVPKZ010000128.1:0-8735 GCA_963705755.1 uncultured Acidobacteriota bacterium
AGTGTGTCTTGACCTCGACCGGCCTTCTCATGGAAGGCACTGAGTTCGATTCGTTGGTGAAAGGCTCTGTGGCTTTTGAAAGAGCGATTTTGCGCGTGAATAGCGGCGATCCGGATGAAAATTGTTTCACATTGTCGCGATCAGTGGAGCGAGCGTACAATGGGCCCCGCGTTTGAACTTAAAAAGGAGACTCCGAATTAGTGGATAGAGTTAACTACAAGGCAATCTCCCTATAAGACGAAAAGCGCACCTTCGGTTCGCTCGTTGAGTCGGCCCATTTATCCTAGAGAGGAGAATGCATGTCCGCAAAGCAAGCAGTTTCAGCAGCCTTGCACGGTCTTCGCGTCTCTTTCGTCGCTCTGGCCGTGTTTCAATTCAGCCTGGGGGGTCCCCTCACTAGCACGCTTCAGGCCCAGGACAAAGCGCACGCCCGCACTCCCATCAAACACGTCATCGTCCTCATCGGTGAAAATCGCACCTTTGATCACATCTTCGCGACTTATGTGCCAAAGAGCCACGATTCCGTTTCAAACCTCTTATCCAGAGGCATCATCAATGCCGACGGCACGCCCGGCCCGCATTTCTCCAAAGCAGCCCAGTTCCAGGCGGTGCCGCCTTTCAAAACCAAGTACTACATCAGCCTGGATGCGGATGACAAGGCTCCGTACCAGACGCTGCCGCCACCAACACTGAATTTTTCGCCTAGCCCTGACGCCTCGATCATCGGTTTTGCCACAGAGCCACCTCCTTTTCCCCCGGCCACTCCGACCGTTGTTTTGGCAGCAATCGAACCATCTTTGGAAACCGCCGATCTCGGCCTGCTGACCACCGGAGCTTCTGGCGAAAACAATACGTTTGTACTCACCCCCGTTCCCGATTTCGATACGCGGGTCGCGAATTTCAGCAACTTACCGAACGGGCCATTCCCGCTGGAGGGCGCGAAGCTTCCTTACGATTCCTACACCGGCGATACCACCCATCGGCTCTTCGAGATGTGGCAACAATCGGATTGCAATATCAAGAATGCCACCAACCGCAATCCTTCTGGCTGTCTGAGCGATCTCTATCCGTTCGTCATCACGAACTACACGAACCAGATCGATCCTTTTGACACCCCTCCGGCGATCGACGACAACGGCGGCGGCAACTCGATGGCTTTCTACAACGTGCAAAAGGGAGATGTCCCGTTCCTGAAGAGCCTCGCCGATAAATACTCCATAGGCGACAACTACCACCAAGCGATCATGGGTGGCACCGGCGCCAATCACGTGGCAATAGGCACTGGCGACGTCATCTTCTGGTCCGACGGCAATGGCAATCCGACAATGCCGCCATCCCACATTGCCAATCCTGATCCACTGATGGGCACGAACGACGTCTACACCGTGGACCTGTTCTTCGACGGCAACTTCACCGAATGCGCTGATCCGACGCAGCCCGGCATCAAGCCGATTCGCGATTACTTGAAATCCCTACCCTACGATCCCAAGCCCAACTGCGAAAAGGGACACTTCTACATGGTCAACAATGACAACCCGGGCTTTCTGCCCGACGGCACTGTCGATACGGCAGGGATCGCCAAGGGCGGTTCCGTTCCTCCGACCAATGTGCGGACCATCGGCGATGCGCTTAACGAAAAGGGAATATCGTGGGCGTATTACGGAGGGGCTTACAACGCAGCGGTTGCTCTGCAGCACGATCCCACGAGCACGAATCCGGCTGTTCAGATTGGCAGAACCTACTGCAACATTTGCAATTTCGAATCCTACGCCACGTCCATTATGGGCGATGCAACCCAGCGCGCAGAGCACATCAAGGACGCCACCGACTTCTTTGCCTCCGTCGACGACGGCACTTTGCCTGCGGTCTCCTTCGTGAAGCCCGACAGCCTTCTGGATGGGCACCCGGCATCGTCGAAACTCGACCTGTTTGAAGGCATGCTGAAGAAAATCGTTGATCACCTTACGGCCCGGCCGGAACTGTTTGCCGAGACCGCGCTCATCATCACCATGGATGAAGGCGGTGGTTACTATGACTCCGGGTACATTCAGCCGCTCGACTTCTTCGGTGACGGGCCGCGTATTCCGCTGATTATCGTCTCGCCCTTTACCCGCGGAGGTCATATCAGCCACACCTACGCCGACCACGTCTCGATCCTGAAGTTCATCGAACGGAATTGGGATTTGAAGCCTTTAACGCATCGCAGCCGCGATAATTTTCCCAACCCCGTCGCCGACGACGATAATCCCTATGTGCCGCTCAACAGTCCCGCCATCGGCGATCTTTTCGACCTGTTCGACTTCGGACACCACGACGGCGATCACGACGGCGACGACCACTAAGAACATTTCTGACCCTCAGCACAAGAAAAGGGCGGGTCCAGGCCGCCCTTTTTTCATTTCTTCCGCGCGTTCCTCGACAAGAAAACTTGCAATAGCCATTTGCTGCGCAGGATTCAGGAGAGAATAGCGATGCATGTGATATTCCCACCTATTGTCTTTCTTCGGATAAAGACTTTTGAGCGTTCCGATGACCCGCAGATTGGACGATTCGTGGCGGTCAAGCACAATCAGCATCAGCGCTGGGATGTAGTAGCGAAATCCAAGCGCGTCGACATTCGTTATGGACTCGCTTTCCAGTTCCTCCAGAGGCACCCGAGACCAATCGTCAGGAATTAAACGCGAAAACGCTATCTAGCACGACGGTTGGCCTTCTTGGCTGCCTTCCGTTGTGCCTTCGCGGATTTCTTCATTGCTTTTCGCTGCTTCTTGGCGGCCTTCTTATTCATCTTTTGCTGCTTCTTGGCCGCCTTCCGGGACCGGCGCGCACCTTCTGCGACACTGATGCGTTGAGCCTTGACCGGTATCGACCATGGAGCACTCAAGGCGACCAGCAATGTGAAAGCGGCAATCCGTTTCATCTGGTATTTCCTTCTTAACTCCAAACTCCGAAAGTCCAGTGTATATCCATCTTGCCCGGTCGTAACGTCGTGAAACGATTTCATCGAGAGCACTCCCGCCACATAAACAAAGCCCGGGAAGTCGTTATCGGAAACTGACGCGCTTCCCGAATGCGATGCGACTAAAAATACTAGAAGAGTTTGACGGCGAGGTCGGTGGGATTGTCGCCGACGGGGATCATGGTGACGAGGTAGTTGGTGCGGACACGGATGATGGCGATGTCGCCGGAGTCGTGGTTGACGGCGAGGAGAAGATTTTCCTGTGGGTCGAAGCGCAGCGCTGAAGGGGATTGGCCGGCGGGTACGGGGAAGCCTTTGCCTGGGGCGCGGTCGAGGCGGCGATCGACGATATCGACGGGAATGATGCGGTTGGCGGCGGTGTCGCTCACGTACATCAAGCTGGCGTTGGCGCTGAGAATGGCGCGTGTGGGCGCGGAGCCCAGCACCATGTAGTCGCCGACTTCGTGCGTGGCGGTATTGATGACCTGGAGGCCGTGAGCTTCGGGCGAGATTAAGTAGAGTTCGCCGCCGTCGGGCTTGAGGAGCATCTGCGTGGGGCGACCGGCGAGTTCGAGATGGGTGAGAAGAACGCCGCGACGAAGATCGACGACCGAGATGCGGGCTTCGCTGGCGCTGCGAACGAAGGCGATGGAACTGTCGGCCATGATGGCGACGTCTTCGGGGCGCGCGACGACCGGGATGGTGTCGCGCAGGGCGAGTGTCGCGGCGTCGTGAAGAGAGATGGTGGCGTCGCCACGATTGGCGACGACTATGGTTTTGCCGTCGGGAGTGCTGCGGGCGAGAACCGGTTCGCGGCCGGTTTTAGTAGTGCCAAGAATGGTGCGAGTGCGACAGTCGATCGCAACCAGCGTGTTGTTGCCGGACGAGGTGACGTACGCTCGCGCGCCGTCTGGGGAAAAATCGAGCGCGTAGGGTAACGAGCCTACTGGGATTTTTGCGGTGAGTTGATTGGTGCGCGTGTCGAGAACCCAGACAAAACCTTCTGTGGTGCTGACGCCCCAGACTTCTGGGCGGGTGGGGTGTTCACGGATGCCGGATAATTTTTGGCCGATGGGTACGTGGGCGACGGCGCTGAGTTTTACCAGGTCGACTACCGTGAGGCTTCCGTCGGAGGTGGTGACGTAGGCGTTGAGGCGGAGGCCGGGGCGGAGGAAGGATGGGCGATGCTCGAAGAGTAGGAGGATCAGGGCGGCCGCAAGGAGGATGCCCAGGAGCGAGAGGACGCGGTAGTTGCGGGGGCGGGTCATTTATTGTTGTGCGGGAGAAGCGTAGCGCGCTGACTGCTGGGCATCAATTAACTTCGCGGTGGAGGACTGCGGCGATTTGGCGGACCTCGGAGACTAGCTCGACGAGCTGGCTTGGGAGGATGGATTGCATGCCGTCGGAGAGGGCCTGGTCGGGGGCGTGATGGACTTCGATGAGCAGGCCGTCGGCGCCTACGGCTACTGCGGCGCGGGAGAGGGGCAAAACTTTGTGGCGTTTGCCGGTGCCGTGGCTGGGGTCGACGAGGATGGGTAGGTGGCTGCGTTTTTTGACCGCGGGGATGATGGTCAGGTCGAGGGTATTGCGTGAATGATCGGCGAATGTGCGCACGCCTCGTTCGCAGAGCATCACGTTGTAGTTGCCTTCGCTGAGGACATACTCGGCGGCCATCAGGAATTCGTCGAGCGTGGCGGACATGCCGCGCTTGAGCAGAATCGGTTTTTTGGCGCGTCCGGCACGCTTGAGCAGCGAGAAATTCTGCATATTGCGAGCGCCGATCTGGATCACGTCGGCGTATTCTTCGACGAGGTCGAGGCTTTCGTTGTCGATGGCTTCGGTGATGATGCCGAGGCCATAGTGCTTGCGGACCTGCGCGAGAATTTTCAGGCCGTCTTCGCCGAGGCCCTGAAAACTGTACGGGGAAGTGCGCGGTTTGTAGGCGCCGCCGCGGAAAAGTTTTACGCCGGTTTTCTTGACGCCTTCGGCGGTGGCGAAGCATTGCTCTTCGGTTTCTACCGCGCAGGGGCCGCCAACCAGGCCTACGTGTTTTCCACCGAAAAGGACGTCGCCGGATGGAGTGGGAATGCGCAGGATGGTGTCTTCTTCTTTGACGTCGCGGCTGACGAGTTTGTAGGGCTTGCTGACCGGAATGCATTCGACTACGCCGGGGAGGGATTCGGGCACGCCAAGGTCGAGCGCGCCTTTGTTGCCGGTGATGCCGATCGCAGTGCGGAGGGCGCCGGGGATGGGATGCGCTTTAAGTCCGAGGCTTTCGATGCGTTCGCAAACGGCGCGAATCTGCGGCTCGGTGGCGTGAGACTGCATTACGACTAACATGAAGGCTCCGGGCTCGGATGAGGAACAGTGAAGTTTACCCGTTGGGGAGCGAAGGGGGCAAATGATGGAGGTAATCGAATTGATAGAATTTTGTAAATATTTCGCGGGGTTTAAATGCTCGCGCGAACGCCGAGGTGCTACGGTCAGTTCGTCGTCTTGGTGTCTTTCACATCGAGAAGCCAGCGCGTTAGGCCTTTAGGCAGAAATCCGAGTCGAGCGGGGTAGCCAAGAAAAGTGGTAGCTCGGAAAACAAGCCCTACAACCAACGCGAGCAGGTAGCCTGAGCAAGTGAGGATAACCGGGAGCGAAGGTGAGCTAACAACAACAACGAATTTAAAGAGAGTCTAAACGAACTCATCGGATTTGGGAGTGGTTTGGATTTCCGACAGCTGCTACATCGCCGCTTGATCCGCAATAGCGCGACATCGGACAGTCCTCATTTCTTTTCGATTTCTTCAATCTTCTTCACGGTCTCCATGTTCGAGGCATGGATTCGTGATTCTTTACGTAGGATCAAGTGCTCCCTCCATTTCTTGTTTGAGCCTCCGATTTCAAGGTTGAGTGCGTCATAGCCCACGCGGCCTTTGAGATAAATACTCTCATCATGAGCATCAACAGGAGTGAGACTAATGTTGAGCCGCCAACCGTCAATATCCCATCGAGTAACGCGATAAACATGGACGCCATACTTGTAAGAAGTACTGTCCGGTGGAGCAACGTAGGCACAATACCCAGTGGATTCCGCACGAAGGTCTAGGCGAGTGAACTCTTCGTCTTGCCAGAAGCCAATCCAGGCTCCTATCAAATCTTCCGGTTTTGGCGGTCTGGCCTTCTTCGCCTGGCCCATCGCGGTGACAGCGACAAATGGCAACGAGATTCCTAGCAGCATAAAAACCACAAGCAACAGCGAACGCAGTTTCACATTAGCCTCGCAAACACAAGAGCGATGGTAGCCCAGGCTGGGAGGCCAGACCCAACTTGGATTGGAGTTGCTCGAAAATGTCGGGTAACGCCGGTAAGCGGAAGCTCAACTAGTCTCCGAATTTTCTGCGCGAATAGGCGGGGCTGGCGCGTGTGTTATAATTGCTAGTTTATGAGTGAGCGAAATTTTACATTGAGCATTGCAGCACAACCCCTAACGCGGCTCACCGAGTTTGATCCCGAAGACGAGTACCGGCCGGAGCCTGAGCCGGAGGCGTTGCCGCCGGCGTGGCTGGATGGCAGCACGCGCATCGGGATTCATACTTCCATTGCGGGCGGACACCGGAACGCGCTGGAAACGGCGCGCAAGCTAGGCTGTAACGCGCTGCAGATATTTTCGGCCAATCCCAGGCAGTGGCAGGGCGGGTCGGCGCGCATTCCGGAAGTGGATGCGCAGGCGTTTCGCGCTCGTCGAGTCGAATTGGCGCTTGGGCCGCTGGTCATTCACGCCAATTACTTGATTAACCTGGCATCGCCACAACCTATGTTGCGGGTGCGGTCGATACAGGCGTTTCACGATGAGATTGTGCGCGGGATGTCGCTGGGCGCGGATTTTCTGGTGGTGCATCCCGGGACGCGCGGGGAAGCGACGTGCGCGCAAGCGGTGGCGACGGTGATTGAGTCGCTGAAACAGGCATCGAAGCGCATACAACTGGGCGGGATGCGCATACTGCTGGAAAATACCGCGGGGATGGGCACGTGTTTGAGTTCGCGGCTGGAGGAGATGGCGGACGTGTTGGCGGGATTGAATGGGTTTCCGGTGGACGCGTGCCTGGACACCGCGCATCTTTTTGCTTCGGGCTACGACATTCGCAGCGAAGAGGGACTTGGCGGCGACGATCGGGCAACTGAGCCACGATGGGGTTGGAACGCGTACCGGTGATGCACATTAATGATTCCAAGATTCCGCTGCATGGGCGGGCGCGTGGATCGGCACGAGCACATAGGGAAAGGCAAGATTGGACGGAGGCGTTTCGGCGGATTTTGCAGCATCCGCGATTGAGTGCTACGCCGCCGGAAGGAGTGGCGGGGCGGGAATTCATTGCGGAGACGCCCATTGATGATCCGGGAGATGACCGGAAGAATGTGGCGGCATTATGGGATTTGGGCGGGGTTGAAGGATGTTGCGCCGGTGGCTGAGAAGGGCTTTTCGATGTTGACGGCGGCGCCGAAGAAGAAGATGGATGTGCAGCGGGCGGTGGAGAAGAAGAATGCGGCGGCGCTAGCGAGGCGGGAGGTGGCGGAAGTCAGGAAGAAAAGCGAAGAGAGAACACTTCCACTTCGCAGGCCGGCTGCTTCGCAGGAGCGAAGAGAAAAGCAAGTGCGCCGGCCTGTTCGCTCGGGATGACCGGTCTGGGCGGTGGCCCGAACGGGAGCCAAGGTTATGGCGACCGGTGTTGCGGGTGGGGTGAGGGGAACCAACGTCGCGGAGACCGCTCAAGCTGCGGCAGCACGATACACGAAGCGAACGCGTACCGCGCGCACGGATACGACGCGAATGGCTGGGCCAAAACTGGCGGTGGTGATAAAGACTGGGAAGCGCGTGGCGGCGAAGAAGGCGAAAAAAGTAAGCGGGGCGAGCAAGAAGCGAAAGGGGAGCAAATAGTTGAGAGTGGCGGAATACAACCCACAAGCGATCGAAGCAAAATGGCAAAAACGCTGGGCAGATGCGCGGTTCTTCGAAACGGAGGCAGATCCTTCGAAGCCGAAGTACTACGTATTGGAAATGCTGCCGTATCCGTCGGGCACGATGCACATGGGGCACATGCGCAACTACACGATTGGCGATGTAGTGGCGCGGGTGAAGCGCATGCGGGGATTCAACGTGCTGCATCCGATGGGCTGGGACGCCTTTGGCCTGCCTGCTGAAAACGCGGCGATAAAAAATAATACCCACCCGAGAATCTGGACTAACAACAACATTGCGGAATTTCAGCGGGTGCTGCGGCGCTTTGGGTTCAAATTTGACTGGCGGCGGGAAATTTCCACGTGCGAGCCGGAATATTACCGGTGGAATCAGTGGTTTTTCCTGCGCATGCTGGAGCGGGGGCTGGCCTACAAGAAAAAAAGCCGCGTGAACTGGTGTCCTAAGTGCTGCACAGTGCTGGCTAACGAGCAAGTAGTAAACGGGCATTGCTGGCGACACGAAGATACGTTGGTGGAAACGCGCGAGATCGAGCAGTGGTTTTTGAAGACTACCGCGTATGCGGAGCAGTTGCTGGACGATTTGAAATTGCTGGAAGGTGGATGGCCGGAGCGGGTCATCACCATGCAACGCAACTGGATTGGGAAGTCGACTGGCGCGAAGGTGAAGTTTGCGTTGGCGGACTTTGGGAACTACGAAACAGGTAGCGTGGGACAGGAAGGTTCCGGGTCCAAGGAAGGGAAACCCCCACATGCAGAAGCGGCATGTGGGGCACCCGATGGTTTGGCGGGCGCGACGATCGAAGTATTT
>CAVPKZ010000129.1:0-44696 GCA_963705755.1 uncultured Acidobacteriota bacterium
TTCGGAACCGACACCCGTGCCCCACGTAACTCGCTTTTTGGTTTGTCAGAATTTTGCCCATGAACGTCGTTCGAATTGAAAACATCTTCTTCAGCAAAAGGCCATCCCATTCGAATGGGTTTCAATCGTTCGAATAGTTTATCTATCGGTAAATATATCAGGCATTACTTTAAATGTCGGCGCGCCGACATTTTTTCTCAAACAAAGGACTTAGCCCCTTCATTTCCGACTCCCCTAGCCTCTAGGCCCCCGCCATTTTTGCCCGAAGGGCGCACGGCCTGATCGAGGATATCTCCCCATCAAGGCAACGTGAGCATCACGCTTCGTTTGCACAACTGTTCTTCGATCTTGTTTAGGAGTTCACTACTCTGAAGTCCGGCATCGCTCTATCTATCGCCCTTTTTCTCCCAGAGCTACTCGCACCTTTGAGCCCCGAAAAGGCTGTACTCCTAAGAAATTAGAGCGCACACTCCAGCCAGCAAATTGTCCGAGCCGTTAATTAGTCTCCGGCCCCGCCCAAATATCCTCGTCTGAGCGTGACCGCCTTTTCTCCCTCAGTTTGCCGTACATTCCTACCCACACAGGAGGCAGCCATGCATTTGCCTTTTGACATCCTAAAGAAGGAGCGAGATGGAAGTTTCCGCTGGTTTGAGGCGGTCAACGACCTGGGGTCTGCGAACATTCGCATTAGAGAAATAATTGCATTGTCTCCAGGTGACTACGTTGTGTTTGACCAACGCACGCATAACATTATTCCTCCCGCCCCATCAAGTTGCCGGATCGATTTCAGAAGAGAGTGACGGTTACTCGCAAGCTAACCTAATTTTTCGGCAACGGAGAGTAGCAGTTTTTCGGGCAGTCCAGGAAATAGCAGATTGCAACCATGAACCACTTAACGATAAAACAAGTCACCGCTTTCGTGAATTCAGCTACACGTCGGACGAAAGAATCTGTGGTGATTGACTACGATATCCTTACGGAAGCACTGAATGTCGCACTCGACTCCGATCTTACTGGGCTGCCGGAAGCGCACCAGACCCAATGGTGCGATGTATGTCAGCGCAGTGTGGAAACCAACCACGCACACGACCAGATGGTCCAAACATCTGACCACCATCACAGTCCCTTGGGTCGAGTGCGGCACAATTAGACAAGCTAGTCGAGGCTTTTTGAGGCTAAGTCGCGATTAGTAGGATAATTGGACACGTGGTTTTGGGTGGATTTCACATGCTCGATTAACGCGTTCATTAGGACTTGGGGCAGCCAAGCGGTACCCAACTTTGCAGCGTGACGATAAGTCTCATTTTCGTTTGACATTGGCAGAGGGCCAACACGGATGGCCAAGAAACCCAAGAAAACAGAGCTGTTCGGCGTTCAGCAATATCTCTCGAATGCTGGGGTATCGCGACGGATCGCTAAGTTCAAAAAAGGGCAGGTTATATTTTCGCAGGACGACCCCTGCGATGACGTTCTATACATTCAATCAGGAAATGCCAAACTGTCCATTGTAAACCCACAGGGCAAGGAAGCGGTTCTGGCAATCGTGGGGCCGGGTGATTTCTGGGTGAAGGCTGTATTATCGGAAACCCGGTACGCATGGCCACGGCGACGGCAATCGCGCCGCTGAATGCTATGAGCATTGAAAAGCAAGAGATGATGCGCGTCCTCCACGACGAGCCAGAGTTCGCTGGAAAGTTCATTAATTACATGCTCGAACGCAACATCAAGATTGAAGCCGATTTGGTGGACCAGTTGTTCAACTCAAGCGAGAAGCGGTTGGCGCGCGCTCTTCTGATACTTGCCCGTTACGGGAAAGAAGGCGAGCCTGAAACGATAGTGGCCAAAATATCGCAGGAGACTTTGGCAGAGTTGGTAGGGACCACCCGAAGCCGCGTGAATTTCTTCATGAACAAATTCAGGAAGCTGGGATTTATTCACTACAACAGCGGGCTGCGCGGGCTGCAAGTGCACAGTTCACTGCTGAACGTTGTTTTGCACGATTAGCGATCAGAATTCAGGCGACCGAAAGCCCAGGCCGACTGTCTCAGGCCAAGTCGGTTAGCTGTCCTCGCTAATTTGTTGGGGTTATTTCTTTGGTTCGGCTGTGACCGTAACCTCAACGTGAGCACCCTTTTCAGCTTCACATCATCGCCATGTTCGTCAGTTAAAGTATTTTCACGGAGATCCCGATGCCGGTGGTCGTTGCGGTCAACAGTAATCTGTTCTATTTCGTTGGCTCGGACGTTGAGACGGGATGATTTTCGACGGTTCCGGGCATGGTGGTACTTGGCTGTTCTCGAATTCGCGCAGTATCTAGATTCAGTTTCGCTATTCTTCTACCTGGACATGCGCGGCTTTGCCATTTCCTTCTTGACGCTGGCACGTGTCGAGTTGCCAGGTTTTTTCTTGGCTTTCTTAGCTTTCTTACGCAGCATTTGCCCACCATAACAGCGGGATGGAACCCATGTCGTCCCATTTTGCACAGTTGCGAAAAATGTAGCTATGCGCGGAGTGTCCCAAAATAAGCGGCGCTCTTCTTTGAAAGCTCGTCCTCAAAATGGCTTTCAACACCTTCACGGCTAAGCGGGTTTCTTGCTTTGGTCGATACGACCGATAGACCACCTCATTACCTGCAAGCTGCGCCGTGAGAAACGCTCCGTCCACCGGCAATTCCTGGTAGATGAATTTCACTTTCCTGCCGTCTGCAAGTGTTTTGATCCACTCTTCGTCTGGCATTTTGGCGCCTCCTCATGTCAAGGTCAGTGTTTGTCGCAAGTATACGTTGTTCGGTGGGAGAAATTACGATCCCGGAATGATGAGTACCCTTCGTAACGCGCAGCCAAATTTCCTGGCCGGTTTATCAGATGGGATGAGAAGGCCGGTCTCCAGCGGGATGCGATACGCTCCCAATGTTCCGACGTGCTCGAGGCACAAGAAAAGGAGACCGGCGATGAAGAAGATTAGCACTGTGCAGGCATTCAGAAGCGAAATTTTCAAGGAGCAAAAGTTGACGATCGGTCTAGATCTGGGAGATCGCTGGTCGTTCTATTGCATTTTGGAGGAAGCGGGCAAAATCATTTTGGAACAGAAAGTGCCGACGACACCGGAAGCGATGAAGCAGACGTTTGGAAAGATACCGCGAAGTCTCATCGCCCTGGAGACCGGAACACATTCGCCATGGGTAAGCCGGCTGTTAACGGAGCTGGGACACGAAGTGATCGTGGCGCACGCACAAAAAGTGGAATTGATCACCAAGAGCAATCGAAAAGATGATCGGCACGATGCGCGGACACTGGCACGACTGGCGCGAATCGATCCCGAGCTATTGGGGCCGGTGCGGCATCGCAGTGTGCAAGCGCAAATCCATCTGACGGTAATCCGGGCGCGAGCTGAACTGGTGAGTGCTCGAACGGCCTTGGTGAACGCAGCACGCGGGTTGGTGAAGTCTTATGGTGAACGGCTGCCCAAGTGTGGCACGCAGCAGGTGAGCCGGGAGCTGGCCGCTGCATTGAGCACGCGAGTTGCGAGAGGTTCTGGAACCGTTGCTCAAAGAAATCGAATCGCTGAACGAGCGCATCAAGGAATACGACGAGCGGATGGAAAAAATCGCCAAGGAAGTGTACCCGGAAGTGTCCTTGCTCAAGCAGGTGAAGGGTGTAGGAACGCAGATCGCACTGACCTATGTCCTGACGATAGAAGACCCGTATCGGTTTCCGAAGAGTCGCGAGGTAGGTTGTTTTCTGGGGTTACGACCTGGCCGGAGGAACTCCGGGGAGAGCGAGCCACAGAAGGGCATCAGCAAAGAAGGAGACCGCTATCTGCGAACGATGATGGTGCAGGGAGCGCATTACATTCTGGGACCTTTTGGAGAAGACAGTGATCTGCGGAGATGGGGACTAAAGCTTGCGGAGCGAGGAGGAAAAAATGCCAAGAAGCGAGCAGTGGTTGCCGTGGCTCGAAAGTTGGCGGTACTGCTGCATCGGTTGTGGGTAAGCGGAGAGGTGTACGAACCACTGCGCAATAGTCAGAAAGCGATGCGGGCAGTGGCCTGAGAGTTTCGATCCGGACAGCCGAGCTCAACCGCCGAGTCCAGGTGACTGCGACTAAGTCCTGGGGCCCGACTCCCACCGAAACGGTGGGAAGAGAGGTCGATAATCAGGTAGCAGCACCTACTGAAACGAGAACACCCACCTTGCACCGAGCGAATATCGCTCACAAAAGAGTGCGGATGGAAGGATGGCGACAGGGGCGGCTTGGCTGAATGGGAACAGACTCAAGAAAGAAAAAAGTCAAAGTGTGCCTTGACATCAACCGGCCTTCTCATGGAAGGACTTGACCCTCTAGTTTTCAGTTTCCCTATTCAATTGGGGGAACGGACCTCAGGCTGGGGCCGCGATTCGCAACGTTTAGTTAGTAGCCCTTCGCCGTCATCATTCGCTGCAACCCTTCCGGCGCCCTACAATTCGCGCAAGGCACTGCCATATCTGGGCGGGGCGTCCGATCTGCGCGTCCCGTCCAAAGTGAAAGCTGAGGCTGACGCCGTAGAGATCGACCGAACGCAGCGCTCCGGGATAACCTTGTCGCAGGAGACGAAAGTCCTGCAGACCGCCAGCAGCTGAGGGACCAGGCTCACGTTCTGCATGTGAAGCGTGCTAATAAAACCATCAAGCCGCAAACGTCGGCCCCAAATTTGCACGAGCGGCAGTAGCGAATTCGTGAGAAACAATGTCTTGACCTAGCCGCATCGGCGACGGCTCGCGAGACCCTCCAGGCCCTGGTCACGCTCATATGCACCTGCGAACAGGTAACTGAAATGGGCGGCAGGTTTTCCGAGGTTTTCGGGCAGCAGGAGGACACCGCGAGCAACGGAGCCGGTGCTGCGGTCACGATCGATGCAACAAGTTCTTGCGGCGGGACAAGCTCTGGAGCGGGCATTTGTGCTGCCGTCAGCACACGGCTACCCAGAAACACGCCGAGCAGCAGAATGAACCGTTTGTGCATCACCGCCTCCAGTTGCGCGGGGATCCGTTCGAGGTGGCCTGAGAGAGCGGATGAGGGAGACTAGATTAACTAACGACATAACTTTACTACGTTCATAATCACCCGGTCTGTGCAAATACGCACACATTAGAGGTGTTCCTTCCAGTCGGCTTGGGACGCTGTCGCGAGTTATTAGCGGCTGCCACGGCACGCGCTACCGTCAGAGTGAAACCGGTAGCGAACTTGGACAAGAATTTCCCGGGGATTCAAAAAGTGTGTTCCACGAAAGTGAAAATGTGATCCAGTAGAACCCGGCGTTTGCCACATTGACGCCTTGAATACTGACGGAAAACCTCTCGCCAAAATTTTTGCCGATGGAGAGGTCGAACGTGGTGTGCGGCTGGAGATGGTCGCCAGGGATCGCTGGATTCCCATTCGTGAACCCAGAGGCATAGTAAACGTCAGTCGATGCATAGCTTCGCCAGGGCATCGTGAACTGTCCGCCGAGATGCAAAGTGTTCCGTTGATCGTGATCTAGCAGTCCAAATCCATCCCCAAACGAGAAATCTGTCAGACCGCCGTTGATATTGCCGAATCCAAGGGCAAGCTGATTGGAGTAGGTCAAATAAAGTTGCACTCGATTGCGAATGTGACGGCGAGCGTAGCGTGAGCTCCCAGCCTTGATGCGGGCGCCCTGGATCGTGATGGGAAAGAAAATGTCGGAATTATTCAGATTAGTTGTGATCGAAGAAGTTATTGGCACGCGTCAGAAAATTGTCAGCGTCGAGTATCCTAACCTCGAAACGGAATGGTGACGCCAAACTGATGTTCTTCGTCCCGCTCACCATCGACAGGGACGGAAACCCAGGTTCTGGCTGCTGACGACTTGTAGAAGCGGTCCGGATGCCGTGAATAAGCGGCGGCGCTTGATAAAAGTGGCCGTAGAAGCCGCGAAAGACCCAATTCAGTTTCGGATTCGTACCGAACCACCAACGCGTGGGCTAGTCGCATTTTCAACTACGCCTCCGGAAAAATGTGTTTGGCGAAGACCGGCATTCAGGGTGAGCCAGGAAGTCGCTTTTAGTTGGTCTTCCGCGTAAACCGCAACCAGGCTGCCCACCGGTGTTTCGACATCAGGCGGGGTTCAGGTTAGGCGCGCTGTTGTCATTGAAAGATCAACCCAAATAACTGGTCGTCCTGCTGCGCAAAACCATAAATCCCCGCTCGCAAATTGTTGCGATCCTTGACCCAAGACATCGTTACCTGGCCACCCTCGTACTTGGAAGACCGTTTTTCCGTTGCGGAACTGGGCAGTCCGAGGACTGCGCTCGTAATCCGCTCGGTTGAAGTGATAGAAGGGCGAAATCGTCACCATTAATCCCGGGCTGAACGTACGTACCCAGGAAAACGTCGCAAAGGAATCGGTTTCCTGGTTTGCATCGTGAAGGAAAGTCCCTTGGGTGCTTGGATCGTTTGGATCGAAGGGCACCTGGTAGTAATCGCGGCGGATCTGCGCGACGAGCCGCAATTGGTCCTGCGAATCTGCGTTGTAGATCAGCGAAGTAAATCCGCCGATGCCATTCGCGGCGTCATGAATGACCGCGCTCGTGGGAGTTTGCAAACCTAGATTTGTGCGATTGCCGCTCACGCTGCCGTAATAAGCAAATCGGTTGTTATGACCTCCAAAATTCAGCTGGTCGTCAGTTTGATAGAAATTGCCGGCACTCAGGATGAGCTCAACCTCATTATTCCTCTCGAAGCCGGTCCGCGGAGCCACGTTGAAGATGCCGTAGGTTCGATCACCATAATCCGCAGAGTAGCTGCCTCTTTGCACTTCGACGGTGTCGATGTCCTTTGGGTCGATTTGAGGGCCGAGATTGCTCGCGATATTCGTATTAGGGATGGGCACTCCGTCGATTAGCCAGCTCACCTGGTGGCCTCCGCGAATGTGAAGCTGGTCGTGCGTGAAATAAGACCCGGGAACATAGTCCGTAATGAGAGCCAAGCTGTTGGTTCGGGATGCCCCGGGTGTTTGTTGAATCTGTTCGCGATCAACCAGCGTGGTCGGCGTTATCGACTCCGTTTGTCCTGGGGAGGTCTCAGCCGAAACGGTGACCGATTGAATCTGCGAGGCTAATTGCAGTTCAAAGTGCAAGACTGGAGCCGTGCCCGACAAAACCGTTATCACCTGTTCAGAGCTGGCAAAGTCCGCTTTGGAAACAGTGATGACATACTCCGCCACCGGCACTGCATCGAAATGAAAGTCACCGTTGACGTCGGTTTGCGTCGTCAATGTAAAAGCTGAATCTTTCGCCTTAAGGGAAATCTGAACATCGGGAATGGGCCGATGCTGGGAATCATGCACGACGCCTCGCACACTCCCAAAAATCGTCGCATTCGAAATAGAAACAAGGACTACCAAATACAAAACGCCAAAAAGACACAATGCGCGCATACCAGTCTCCGCATTTCAATTTAAATTTTATTCGAGCTCGGAAATGAGGCGTGCAGACTTACGCGCGAGGAGGTTGGACCGAAGGAGTATGGAAACCCACCAACGAGGAAATACTATTCCCCAGGTGGACCGCGCCATTTGTTCTGATAGCTATTAGTTTCAGTTGCGGGCGCAGGACAGCTGGAGGTAAAGGTGACGCTAGACCAAAATCAACAGTATGGCCACAGCCCTTCATTACACAATCCGGCGATTTTCCGTGGTGACAATCCATTTCGTCTGATTCGCTGGCGCTCGTGGGTGTCCCCGTTTTACCGTGCATTGGACAAAGCCGCGGACACTCTCCGGGCATACCCGATTGAGTCGCACAAAGCGAAGCGATGGGTGTGACGATCAGCGCGAGAATGAGGATGAACGCCTTAGTGCGAACCATACAATCGAGAATCGTACTCCTTCCGTCGTCTTCGTGCCAACCGAGAGTCCCTGCTCATGTACGAATTGGAGCAAAACTTACACAAACGCATCATCATCCAGTCCGACGCCACGTTGCACTGGGAACAGTACGACATCTACTAGTGGGCGAATGTATTAGGGAGCGGATGCGACAAAATCGCATCCGCTTTCGAAAATCCTTCGCGGTCTCTAACCACATTCGCATCGACGGCAAGCCGTGTCTCTCTACTCCAGTCTTATTATTCGCCGTCGTTAGTCGAAGCAAAATCCTCGAGGCGCACGTTCGGCACATCCAATTCAATGCGCACCTGGCGCTTCAGTTCCGGGCGGGCGACGCTGATTTCGGAACCTGCGCAAAAAATTAAAGTTTTGTTCGTTTGTTGCGGCTTGCTATCCCCATCGGTCAGCAGAGAGACGGTCTTGAACCACATGGAATAGTCGGCGAGAGGATTGTAATGCGGTGCTGGGAAGGTGTCGTGATTTGTATACCCCCAGGCATGCGAAACCACGTCCTCTTGAATGAAGCCGGATCGTTCATCTACGGTGCACGGTGATTTCTGCGGATCGAAAGTGGCCATGAATCTGGGAGGTTGGAACGGTTTGAGGCACTCTATGGAAGAATATGGGCCTGAAGTAACACGGCAAGTCCCCAGCGCGTCGTCCAAAAATTTGCCCGGGGAAATAGGCAGGATACGCGCATCGACCTCCTGATACTCGGATAGGCCCAATTCAATGTGCAGATTCAGCGGCTCGGTTTTTATTTTTTGGTATTCTTTGCGGTCCATCTCATACGACAGCACCTTCGATTGATCCTCGGGCCAAAGTTCTACCTGCTGGTATTCCCAGCCACGGTTCCATTTTGAGTCTTCGGCAGAACCCGCTGTGATTCTCATGACGTCCACCACTACCATCGTCCCCGAAGCAACTCCGGAGGCCGTGATGGGAACATTTACGCGCACCTCCGATGTGGCATCGGGCGAAAAGCTTATCCTCCTATCGTTCGCTTCCGTGGGCTGCGCGATGGCAATTTTCGCTGGGGATGTTTGTGCTTCTACGCGCGCGTATTTCTTCTCCATTGTTTTCGCGTTCGGAACTACCGCGTCGATCAAAGAATTCACCCCCAGCATCACCAGAAGCACCGCCGCGGAAACCAACCTTCTCCGCCTCGCGAACTGCCAGCCGAGGATCACCAGGAACGATCCCCACATCAGGATCGTCTGAAAACTCTCTACAAAAGCGGGTGGAGTTTTCGCGTCTCCTGAAGAAGTTTTGCTGGCCAACCACGCTATTCCAGCCGCTGCCGCGAGAATACAGCCCACAGTTAACAACAATTGCCCAAAACTTTTTGTCAGGCTCGCCAGGGACACCGCGGGCAGAAACAGCACAAAGTAGAACGCTAGTTGACTCAGAACGAGGGTCGCCAGGTTCGGAAGAATCGGGAAACCGAACTGGTGGAGGAGAAGCAGCTGCACGTGAAAAAGCGGCACAGAGATAAATATGAAGATGAACAGAAGTTTTGCAGCCAATAGCTTCCACCATTCATAAGGCTTGGTCACCCACCACTGGCGATCGCCGACCAGCGATTCCTCTTGGACCACTCGGATAATCAGAAATACCCAGAAAATGATCGTGACCGGCGTGACGTAGCGACCGGCAAGAACGGAAAAAGTTGGCCTGAGCGAGTACAGGGCGCTCCCATGCTCCCAGGGGTGGAGCTCTTGGCGGGTAGAGAGGCCCAGGAGCGCCAGGGAGATTAGGATTTCGGGCCAGTGGTGCCCCGCGTCTTTTTTGAAGATGTGCAGGATTTGATTCATGACACCTCTTGACCGGGAGACGGGGATACCGTCGTGAAACGAAGCCGAGGATTTCTCACGGTTCCGTTCTGAATGATTCTGGCATCGGAGTGCATCAGGTTAGCCGTCCTCTGATTTTCTGGCCATGGCCAGGAAGATGGCGCGAAGAGAGAGGGCGCGGTACTGGGTATCTTTTACGGTGCCGAAGAGACTTTTGATGTCCGCAGGAGTTCGCTGCTCATCAAAGCGGGATTCGACGAAGCGAACTATGACGCCGGAAGATTTTGGCTGCAGCCAGGTATTGGGCATCGCTAACGGCAGAGGTTCATCGGAGTCACGAGTAACTTCTACTTCGCGGAAACGCGCAGATAACGAGGCCATGTCTTCGGAGAAAAGTAGTTTACCGGAGTCAAGATAACCAACATGGCTGGCAAAGCTCTCGATTTCGGCGAGATCATGGGAGGAAAGGACGACAGTGGATTCTGCCGCACGCTCCAGAAGTCCTTCGATGAGTTGATCGCGGACCAGAGGATCCAGGCCGCCGAAAGGTTCATCGAGAACGATGAGGGGCGGGTGAAAGGCAAGGGCTCCGGCTAAAGCGAGTTTCATTTTCATCCCGCGGGAAAGCGCTTTGATTTTGCGCTCCAGCGGCAATTCAAATTGTTTGACTAAGGATTGCTCCAGAGCGAGGTCCCAGGTCGGATAGAAATCGCGGAGATACTCGAGGAGAGCGCCGACTCTCATCCATTCAGGCATTTCCTGATTTTCCGAGACGTAGCCGATCTGCGTGTACGCCTTGCCGCGAATTTTGCGGGAATCGGTGTCGAGCACTTCGGCGGTTCCTTCGCTGGCGGAAATGAGATTCATAAGGATTTTAATGGCCGTGGTTTTCCCGGCGCCGTTCTGGCCGACCAGTGCGTAGACCGCGCCCTCCTGGATTTCCAGATTGATATGGTCCAGAGCCGCCACGCGGCGGTATTTTTTGGTGAGCGCTTCCGTTCTGATTACGGCGGTCATTGGTGGCGTCCTCCCGGGCCTGGTTTCTGTCTGCCTTCACTCTTCAACGTGAGGTGGTTCCAATGGTTTGCGATGGCTTCCTGCATCTCCTGAAGATCGATGCCGAGGCGCTTGCCTTCGACAACAAGTTCCTCGAATTGCTGTTCAAGGAGTTTTGTTCTTTCGGCTTTGGAGGCAGAGGCGTGCTTGGCGACGATCGCGACTGCCCCTGGGCGGATTTCAAGGAGGCCTGCATCCACGAGACGGGCGACTACTTTGTGCGCGGTATTAGGATTGATTTTGAGTTGTTTACTGAGAACGCGGACAGAAGGAAATTCGTCACCCGGACGGAGTTGGCCGGAGATTATGGACTTGGTTGCGGCGTAGACAACCTGCTCGTAGATGGGAGCGCCGGGTTTGAATTCCACATAAAACGGAATCATTCGGTGTACTATATCAGGTAGTACAGCTATTACAAGTACGTTGGAATTTTATTTTTAGTAACTGCGTGACCCACACTTCTCGCGCGAGGATTTTGTTAGTCCCAGGCCTTCGAATTGAGGATATCGTCAACCACGTCGGGTTTTAGCTGAACATAAACTCGAGGAGAACGTCGGCTGGAAACCAGTGCCTGACACTTCCTCGATGCGATGACATTTCACTTCGGGCGGGAATTATTTTGCCACAAGCACCCGAGTGCCCCTACAATTCCGAACATCATTGACAGTGGTAAAGCCTGGTTGGGAACCCTTCCCAAACTTCCACTCCCTAACCCCAGCGCATAACCAAGGCCGTAACCCAAGCCCATGCATCCCAAGATGATCACCACGTTGAGCAATTTCGATTTGATGCCTTCTCCGCTAGCAACGGCGAAACCCGAGCCTAAAAGCAGCGTCACTAACCAGAGCATGGTCATAGCCCCTCCTGCTATAAAGAGCATGACCCCAAAAAACCACGCACTTCAACGTTTAAATCGTTGACGGCACGAGTTCGAATTGAAAAACTCCCCAACAAATGCCGACCCCATTCGAATCGCATTCTTGATCGTTCGAATGATTATCTATTGATTAATACTTAAAATAATACTTAAAATGTCGGAACGCCGACATTTTAATTCTCAAACAAAGCACTTAGCGCGCTCATTTACTAGTCCGCCATTTATTTTCTTCTCGAATTAATGCCTTGTGACTGAAAGTTGTTAGAACTTTACCGCGCAGAAGAAACAATAGATGTAAAATTTTTGGGAATTCCGCATAAACCTAATATCCGCTAACTAATTTCCACCTCTAGCCCTCCCAGCCATCGTGCAATCAGGTTGTACATCAATGCTGCCACCATCGCAAAAGTGCCTCCAAGAATTCCGTACAAGATCGGCGCTACAACAATCGCGCCAACGCCGATCCCAAATCGAATTAGCAGGGATTCCGACGCGCCGGCCGCTGGCGCCGATAAACCGGCTAAGCCAATGATCATCGATATGAATGCCATCATTATTCCCACCAGCAGTCCCAACGCGCCGTAAAGCGCCAAGCCCATTTTGAACGCAGAGCGCGGTTCCACTCTTCTAACTATTGCCATTGATGACCTCCAGAAATCGAGATTGCGGGATGCTACTAACAGAAAGCCTTGAATTGCACACATGCCCTGAAGCTCGTTCAGTTCAACATGCCCGATCGCATAAACTAATGTCGGATTAAGGCAACGTGAGCCTCACGCTTCGTTTGCACAACTGTTCTTCGATCTTGTTTAGGAGTTCGCTGCTCTCGAGCCCAGCGTCGCGCGCCGCAAGGGCCAGGGCGCCATCGAGTCTCCAATCATTTAACATCAGCAGCGAATTGAGCGCCGCTAGACGCGCCGGCTGCCAGGCACCGCGATCCGCGAGCAGCGTCGCGAGACGATCGCGTACGTCATCGGCGCTTACGCCCGGCAACGCGAGCAGCTTACCCGCGGCGCGAGCGCTGGCCTCCAATCTCTCTGGGTTTCGTGAAGCAAATCCGGCCCGCGCAATCTCAATGGCCTTGGCTTCGTGAAGGTCGCCAAGGGCGATGAGCGCAGAAGGGCCGAGTGGGTTTGCCGTATCCTGAGCCATTTCCAGAAACTGGGGCGCAAGATCGGAAGCCCCCAGCGCGCCTAGAGCCCGCACTGCGGCGCTGTTCCAGGCAACATCGTTGCTGGTGTCAAGAATTTTGCGAAGCTCCCCCACGGCGCGAGGTTCGCGAATCGCAGCCAACGCCGCAATGGCCTCCTCGCGGAGATACGCCTCGGACATATGCTCGATCGCGTAGGGATAACCATCTCGAATTCCGTGGCGGCCCAGAAACTCCGCAATCTCAATTTTGCGCTGCAGGTTCGTTTCCTGCAGCAGATACGGTTGCAGCGCTTTTGCGGCATCGTCGGTGTCGATTTTTATCAGCGCGTCCACTGCAGTCCACCAGATTTCCTGCTGCGCAGGAACGAGCATGGTGGCGAGTGCTGGCACCAGCGGAGCGCTCGCGGCCTTCTTGCAAGCGGAAACGAAAGCCTGCCGCTCGTCGTGGTTCAAAGGGAGTTTCGCAACGTCGACCAGCGCTGGAGTGGCTTCGGCGGATGGCAGGTTGCCAAGCAAATCTATCTCGGTTACGACCGGGAGCCCTGCGTCGTACTTTTTTTTGATTTTGAGCGTCACTTCCTTCACGCCCTGTGAGGGATCCAATCGCGCCGCCGCCCACTCCGCTCCATATTGAATTTCGCCCGGAGCATCCAGGGGTACCTGAGTGAACAGCGTCAGCACCGCACGCGATTGGCCGGGCACCTTGAGATCGCCAATGGCGTGAAGCCGCGCGCCTTGTTCCGCGAACGTGGCCAGCAGATCAAGTCCAAGCTGGGCATTTACCGCCGTGTCCTCCAAAGCTTGAGGCCCTGCGGCGCCAAGCGCTTCGAATGCAGCAACGCGAGGCGCGAAACTTGGGTCCGGCCTCGCAATCGATGCGGCCAGCGCGTTCGCCGCCACTTCGCGAAACTTCGGTTGGTCCAAGTAGTCCGCTTTGAGCAAAGCGTAGAGAGTTTTTGCCGCCTGCTCGCGCACCGCGGGTGAAACATCGTTCAAATGTGGGGCGATGCTCTCCACTGCGCCGGGGGTCTGCGCGGCTAGCAGCGAGCGGCGCTCCACTGCCATGAGAAGAGGAATAGCCGGCGGCCCTTTTTGCTTTCGCAGACCATCGAGAAGCAATGCCACCTTCTTGGCGCGATCCAAATTATGATTGACCACCAGAAGGATATTGACGGTCGCGATTAACTCGTCGTTGGTGCTATTGAGCCGAGGTATCGCTTGATCGAAGCTACGCGCTTCTCGACGCATCGCGTATCCCGCGAACGAACGCCCCAGCATAAGCAGGCGCAACTGCCCGGCCTCGATAGGAGCGGCGTCAGTGACCGCATTGAATTGTTGCGTGCCGAGATCGTCGCTGGTGAGCAACAGCGATTCACGCGAGAACACCCCCTTAAGTACCAGAACCGGTTCGAATTGGTATTGCAGCAGAGAGCTCTCGCCCTTGCCTCCCACGCCAATTTTGGTTTCGCTTACATCCGTGACGCGCCCGATGAGCGCAAGGCTGGAGTCTGCCAGGGCAGATTCCAGGTCCAGGCCGCGATACCACTCGTCGTGGGCGAGAGATCGCGGTGGCCCAACTAAGAAGGAAAATAGAAGACACGCGGCAGTGAGGGTGTTCTGCCGATTCCTGGTGCAAAGACGCGTCATCATGATTGGACTCCTCTTGGAGGTAAGCAGAATATAGCGATTTTGATAGTTACACTACAGATGTACAGTTGGGCCGCGCGTCACGCGAAGCCAGCAAGCAAGACCTCGATTTGCATGAAATCTGCGAGGTGTCGCGTGAGTGCTTGCACATGCTGGTCGAATCGGCAGGGGCAGTTCATATTCTTCGGCCGCTTGCTGAATTATGACGTCGGCTAACCTTACCTAATCCGGTCAATCTGTGGAGTCGAGAGGTGGCGCGGTGGTGTAGGTGTGGCCTATCGGTTGCCGGCTCTTTCGTCCGCCGGTGCCTCACTAGCCTCACCATGCTTCCGTTTCCACATCCCGCTCATCGAACCGGATGTGCGGATTTCCCGCTTCCGGCTCTCGGAGAAAGGTTCACGATGTCGCCCACGGGAAATGGCGTGGCCGCCTGGTAAGGGACTAGACCCAGCACGTAGTGGGAGGCCCTCGAAAACCGCTGGGTCCCCGACATCACTTTGTGCTTGGCACACAACCACTGACGTAGCCTTTTGCAGGCGTGCTTTTCCACCGTGTTGTAGGCATTGCTGACTGGCCCTAGACAGAAGTAGTTGGCCCACCCAATCATCATGCGGTTGAGCTTCGCTACCACTAGCTCCTGTTCCAGTAGAGTTTGATCCCGTCCGGTCATTTCGCTAATCGCCTCGCAGATGCGGATCACCCGCTTCTGCACCAGAGGCTTCAGCAGTCTCGTTGCCTCCACTGCTGCTCTGATTGCTACCGGGTGGAGCGAACCAGTTCCCGGGCGGGTATACCCCCGCTGTGGACCAGCGCCTCCACGGCGCACCCGGTTTGCCCGTCACTTGCTTATTGGTTCCCAAATGAATGTACTACTTGCTTCGGCGGAGATAATGCAATCAAGGCGACACAAAGAAACGCAACTACGGTTAAGGGCAGCAGTTCCGAGCGCAACTGTTTCAACTGCGAAGCTTGAACTGCCATCACCGCGTCATGCGCCAGGGTACCCCACCCCGCGAAGGAAATCAGACTGCGATGGTCCACTGGCCTTCGCACTGCTATTAGCAGAAATACGCCGAGCACAAAATACACGGCGAGCATCATCTGATCGCCATAGTCTGACTGTTGGTGTTGCGGTATGGAGGTGAGCAGAGGATAGATCCCAGCGACAAAGAACAACCCAATCAGCACCAGCAAAACCTGCAGCACTCGCTCTTGTCTCATGGCATGCCTCCTGACACACAATCGCAATGGCACACGCCGATTATCGCCTTGACCGCAAGCACCACCAAAGGAGATCGCGAGAAATGCCTGGCCAGCGGCATGGACGGCTATCTCACCAAGCCCATTCGCACTTTGGAACTCGACGCACTCGTGGCGAATCACGTTCGCGGGATGGAAAAAGCCTTAGTAGATTAGGGCCACAGCGTTCAGCAAAACAAGAAATGCCTGAAAAACCCGTCCTGCTCACATCGCAAATATATTTTTTAACTTTTTCTGCACAATTCATCTCGCAATTGCGCGTGTGCTATGATTTTTCTTGTTCCTCATGGGAGTCCCCCGCACATGACCGCCCGCATTCTCGATGGCCTAAAAATCCGCGACCAGATTTTCGCCGAGCTGAAAGGCGAAGTCGCGGCCATGACTTCCTCTGGTATCCGTCCGGGGCTCGCTGCTGTACTGGTGGGTGACAATCCAGCTTCCCAGCTTTACGTGAAAAGCAAAATCGCGGCGTGCGAACAACTCGGCATCGCCAGCTGGATGCACACGCCTCCAGCAACCGTCAGCACTCGCGAGATGCTGCAGCTAGTCGACGACTTGAACGGCGATCCCGCCGTCGATGGCATCCTGATCCAACTCCCGCTACCGCCACAAGTCGATACCAAATTCATTCTCGAGTCAGTCGATCCAGCCAAAGACGTCGATGGATTTCATCCCATGAATCTCGGACGCCTGGTCAGCGGCCGCCCCGGACTCGTTGCGTGCACTCCAGCGGGCTGCATGGAACTCCTGAAGCGCGGCAACATCCCCATCGAAGGCGCAGACGCGGTGGTCCTCGGGCGCAGCGACATCGTCGGCAAGCCCATGTCCCTGCTGTTGATGCACGCCAACGCCACCGTAACGATTTGCCATTCCAAAACACGCGATCTGCCCGGAACGGTGCGCCGCGCCGACATCATCGTCGCCGCCATGGGCAAAGCCGGTTACGTTGCAGCCGACTGGATCAAGCCGGGCGCGGCTGTAATTGATGTTGGCACCAATCGTGTCACCGATCCCGCGGAAGCCGAGCGCCTTTTCCGCAACACGCCCGAACGCCTGGAAAAATTCCGCGCCAAAAATTCCGCGCTGGTTGGCGACGTGCATCCCGACGCCATGAAAGTCGCCGGCGCGCTTACTCCCGTCCCCGGCGGCGTCGGACCCATGACCATAACGATGCTCATGAGCAATACCGTAAAAGCTGCACGCCTGCGTCGGGGATTATCCGCCACGAAACCACAGCAACCCAGTGTCACCGCACGATAGAATCTGCTTATGCTTCGTCTCGGGATCACTGGCGGTATCGCCAGCGGCAAAAGCACCGTAAGCGCAATGTTGCGAGAGATGAGCTTCACCGTCCTCGATGCCGATTCCATCGCGCACACACTCATCGAACCCGGCTATCCCGCGCATCATAAGATTGTCCGCGTATTCGGACGTTCCATTCTGAACGGCGACAACCACGTTAATCGCGAGGCCCTGGCCAAAATCGTTTTCGCCGACCCCATTAAACTGAAACAACTAAACGCCATCGTGCATCCTCGGGTGGAGGAGTACATCGTTTCCGAATTTGCAAAATTGGAGCGCGGCGGTTCGCAAAGCGCCGCATTCGTGGAGGCCGCGCTGATCGTGGAAGCCGGGCTGGATAAAAGGTTCGATGGCGTGGTCGTGGTGTGGTGCGAGCCAGAGCAGCAAATTTCTCGTTTGATGGCCCGTGGTTTCACCGAAGAGGAAGCGCGCCGCCGAATCGCTTCGCAGCTTCCGGTGGAAGAGAAATTAGGTCATGCGACCGAGAAAATCGATTGCTCCGGCTCCCTTGCGAAAACGCGCCAACAAGTCGAGCAACTCGCTACCAAACTACGCGAAGTGCGTCCAACTGCTTGAGATGCTGTGTGGTCTCTGGAATCGTGGAATGACTAACGCAGCGTTCCCGCCGGAAGCGGCCTAGAAGATATTTCCAAGCAGTCCATGACCAGAGTTAAAATCAATACAGAATAAAGTCTTAAGTGGTAAGCACCCGAAGAAGGACAATCGAACATGACCGTCTCACGATCCTCCAGTGCCATTCGTCTTTTTCTTGCCGCCGTGGTGATTATTCTGGCTGCCTATTGGGCAGGAGGTCGCTGGGGAGCGCGTCAGCCCGTAAACGTTGGAGCAGGTCCAATTAGTTCTTCGAAGCCCAGCGGCTTGACTGGCAACATTTCGCAACACGATGCCGCGCTCACTGACGACGAATCCGTAAACGTGCGCATCTACCGGCAAACCGCGCCTGCCGTGGCTAACGTGCTGACCAAAGCCACCCAGTATGATTTCTTTATGGATCCTGTTCCGGTGGAAGGCGCGGGTTCGGGATTTATTATCGACAAGCGCGGGTACATCCTCACGAATTTCCACGTGGTGCAGGAAGCACAAACGATCGAAGTTGTTTTGGGCGACCAGTCGCGCTACCCGGCAAAATTTATTGGCGCCGATCAACGCAACGACGTTGCGTTGCTAAAAATCGAACCCAACGGAAAAAATCTGGCCACCTTGCCGCTCGGCGATTCCAATAATTTACAGGTCGGGCAAAAAGTCCTGGCCATTGGCAATCCCTTCGGATTTCAAAGCACCTTGACCACTGGGGTGGTCAGCGCGCTGGGCCGCACGGTGCAAACCAGCGAGACCACTTTCATCGATGAAGCCATCCAAACCGACGCGGCCATCAATCGCGGCAATTCCGGTGGTCCGCTAATTAACACCCACGGCGAAGTGATCGGCATCAATTCCGCGATCTACACACCGTCGGGAACCACCGCGGGCATCGGATTCGCCATCCCGGTCAATACTGCAAAAGGTATCGCCAACGACTTGATCACCGATGGCCGGGTGCACCGCGCATTCCTTGGGCTGGAAACATTGCCGGTTGGTGGCTATCTCTCACAAGCACTCGACCTGCCGGTGCAGGAAGGTTTACTGGTGGAAACGGTCACGCGCGGAGGACCAGCTGCCGCTGCAGGCATAAAAGGCGGCGATCAAGTCGCGCAAGCCGGCATGCGCCGCATCACCATCGGCGGTGACGTGATCACTTCCATCGACGGCCAGCCGGTCACCAATCAATTCGACATAGGAAAAATTCTAAACCGCAAACACCCCGGCGATACCGTTCCCGTCACGCTATACCGCGGCGGCAAAAAAATAGATGTGCAGGTAAAGCTCGCGGAACGTCCCGTAAAATAAATCTCTATTTTAAAAATTCAGCCCGGTAACGCTGCCGGTCCTCTTCGCTAAACTGAAACCAGCCCTCGGCTACGTCGCGCACGCGCTCCAATTCCCGCTGCATTTCAGCATGCTTCGCTTGCATCAAATCCGCGTCGGCATCCGCCGGCACGTAAATCGGCGGCGCGCACAGAATCACCGCGCGCGCGAACGGCGCGGGCAACAAAAAATGATCCCAAGTGTTGGTGAAAGTTTTGCCGCGATCGACGCCAATATGAAATACCAGAATTGGGCAGCCACTCTTTCGCGCCAGCATTACCGGCCCCGGCTTGGCTACGTAACGCGGACCGCGCGGACCGTCAATGGTAAAGCCACAGTCCAAGCCTTCTTCGAGCCGCTTGGCCATCACGGCCAACCCGCGCAGTCCACCGCGCGTCGAACTTCCCTGAGCCGTGCCGAACCCCAGCCACTCGATAACCTTGCGCGTCCACTGGCCGTCGAACGCCGTGGTATTCATTACCACGATGCCGCGATTTCTGGCCCACCACGCCACCGGAATGATGACGCGGTGCCAGAACGCAAAAATGCACCGGTGTCCCGCAGCGTAAACGTGTTCCAGCTGTTGCAGCCCCAGCGCTTCAAAGCGCAGCGTCGGTCCCAGCGTGCGAATGACGCTGTAGACCGCGGCGGCGATAATCGGAATTTGCGCGCGACGCGACCAGGGAAGCTCTGGCAGCCGCGTGTCGTAATGTAGATTTACCGGTTCACCATCCGGTTGCGCAGCCGATGGCGGCGACGCCCCCTTGCCTGATTCAATTGGGGCACCTTGCTCTGCTTCGGGGTTAGCCATCGTCGTATAGTATAGGCTGAGAGGCTTTCGCGAGAGTTCCCGCGGGTCAATGCACGCAATACAGAGGAGCGAAATTCTTGGCGTTTCTGTTTCAAAACCAAAACACGCGCCGCAACATGGCGCTGGTTTCCATCGCCGCCAGCGTTGCGTTGTTCGGAATGTTCACGGCTGCCGCGCGTCCCGATAATCCTTCGCCGGGAGATGCGGTTGGCGCCATCGAAGGCGAAGCGATCGCCGTGACCGGGCCCATGAGCGTGTCGAACGTCAACGGCAGCGTCGCCACGGTGCTGCACAGCGGCAGCGATGTGCGCGTCAAATCCGGTAGCGCACGCATAAATCTGATGGAAGGCGGGCAGATCGCCATATGCGGACCAGCACACTTCTCGGTGCTCAAATCCGGCAACTCGCTCACCATCGCTCTCGATACCGGTACGATTCACGCGCACATCGAACATTCGCCGGTGCTCACCATGTACACCCCGCAAATTCAGGCCCAGCCAGTGGCGATCGGCGGGGGACCGCAAGATACCATCGTGGGTTTTGACGCCAGCGGCGCGATGTGTGTCCGCACCAATCGCGGGGCCTTGCGTCTCGAGCAGCAGTTAACTGGTCAAAATATTCTGGTGCCTCAAGGCGGAAGTGTTTTTCTGGCCAACGGACAAATCGATTCGCTTCGGACCGACACCGGCGAGCACTGTGTGTGCGAGTTGCAGCTTGCCGAAGCGGCACCACCGGAACTAAGCAGAATGGCCACGGCTGAGGAAGTGCGCCATAAGGTCGACGACGTCAAACCAAATGTACCTGCCGCGCAACCTCCCAAACCTGTCGCATCAAAGCAAGAGCCGATCTACCAGGTTTTTGTGCCTCCATTGATTTTTAACGCCAACTCCAAGGTGCAGCCAGAAGTCGACCCCAAGATGATCATGATGATTCGTCGTGTGCGGGTGCGGCCTACGCTCATTTTTCAGGGGAAGGTTGAGGGCGTCGTCCCAGTGAAGGCTCCCGCTACAACCCCACCTCCTGCCGCGGCACCGCCACAAACTCCGCCGCCCGTCAAGACTGCTTCCTTGACGGAACGCGTTCGCAATTTCTTCCGCAAACTGTGGCCCTTCGGTTCATGAACTCTTACGTTACCTGGGTCTTTACTTTTTGCATCATACCTTTTAGCCTTTGATAGTCCTCAGTCCCCCGACCTCCCCGCCCGGGATTCTTCGCATTAGCGGTAGAGGTGCAGTCTCCCTTCCCGCGGGGAACCAACTCAACCAGTCAGGGGAACTCATATTCATGGCTTCGTTCACGGTAAATTCGTTCACGGTAAAACAGTGTCAGAATTCTCTATTTATTTCAGCCCTCCTCGTATTTCCCTTATTGCTTGTGAGTTGTGGCGGTGGAGCAGCTACTTCCACCGATCCTTCCTCGGGTGGCGGCGGCGGCACAGCTTCTGTAACCATTGGCCCCAGTCGGGCGGCCCTTACTACTGGCCAGACTCAAACTTTTGCGGCCACGGTTACGGGAAACTCCGTGACTACCGTAACGTGGGAAGTTGACTCCATACCCGGCGGCAATGCTTCCGTGGGAACCGTAACCGCAGCTGGCGTTTACTCACCGCCATCCTCGGCAGGTGCGCACACCGTAGTTGCCAGAAGCGTGGCGGACAGTACCGCCTCTGCATCCGCCACTGTTTTCATCACCGATCTCCCTGGAGTTTTTACGTATCACAACGATCTATCCAGGGATGGCGTGAACAGCCACGAATATGCATTGAATACTTCGACTGTAAAAGCTTCTACGTTCGGTAAGCGTTTTGCGTGCGCCATCGATGCCTCTGCTTACGCGCAACCCCTGTGGGTAGCTAACGTAGCCATCGGCGGTGGAACTCACAATGTCTTGATCGCCGCCACTGTGCACGACACGGTCTATGCTTTTGACGCCGATGCTGCACCTTGCACAACGTTCTGGTCAAAGAGTCTGTTAGCCAGCGGAGAAACCTGGGTTAACAATATGGACGTAGGAGGTTCTCCCGATCTTGCGCCGGATATCGGTATCGTCGGGACCCCGGTAATCGATCCCGCCACCAAGACAATTTACGTAGTCTCCAAATCCAAGAATGGGGTAACCATTCACCAACGCCTGCATGCCTTAAATTTGATCGACGGAACGGAAAAGTTCGGTGGCCCGCAGGAGATTGCAGCGACGTTCAGTGGGATTTCTTATAGCCCGGTCTCTCAAAACCAACGAGCTGGGCTCGCGCTGCTGAATGGTACCGTTTATATCGCGTGGGGTTCGCACGGCGATCTTGGCACTTATTATGGGTGGATCATGGGCTACAACGCCGCAACCCTCGCGCAAGTCTCCGTCTTCAACGACACCCCCGGTCCGGGCATGGGTGGCATATGGATGGCTGGAGGCGCTCCGGCGGCTGACTCCAGCAATAATTTGTATGTCATCACCGGAAACGGAAATTTCGACGGCGCGACATTATTCGGCGACAGCTTTTTGAAACTGTCTACGCCAGGTTTAAGCGTCTTGAGCTTTTTCGCGCCAGCCGATCAAGCATCACTGGATAGCGGAGACACCGACTTCGGCTCGGGAGGCGCAACGATTCTAGTCGATCAGCCTTCCGGCCCGGTGCCGCACTTGGCCATCGGCGGAGGGAAAGAAGGCACATTGTTCGTTTTGAACCGGGATAATTTGGGTGGTAATACCAACAACGACTCTGGAGCGGTGCAAACTTTCTCAGTCGGGAACAGGATCTTTGCCACGCCTGCGTTTTGGCAGAACACACTTTATATCGGGCTCGATTCGGGCCACGTAAAAAGTTTCACCTTCAACACCGCGACGGGACAGTTCAACACCTCACCGGCATCGCAATCACCCAGCACCTTCGGATTCCCAGGTTCCACACCGTCCATTTCGTCGCAAGGGACCACCGATGGTATCGTTTGGGCGACGGAGAAAGGTGCTGGGCCAGCCGTGCTACATGCTTATGACGCAACTAATCTCGGCACGGAACTTTGGAACAGTGTGAACAGCAGCGCCGATCAGGCCGGACAAGCGGTGAAGTTCACCGTGCCGACCGTGGCCAACGGCAAAGTGTACGTGGGGACTGCAGGAGAAATTAGCGTATACGGTCTGGCACCTAACTGATTCGTTACGGTCTCCCCCTATGGCGTGGTAGATTTGACACTAGCCACGGGTGCGAGCTTTACTTTTTCCATTATCAATATTAGTCTTTTACCTCACTCCGACCCCAACCCGGAGTAGTCCCCCAGTTCGGTGATTAATCGCAGCAGTTTTTAATCGCGTGCGTCCTCGCAAGAGGAACTAACTACTATTTTTTGACGAGGAATACAATTCATGACGTTGCGTAGTTTTGTGCGCTTGGGAAATATTTTGTTCGTTGCTGTATTTTTTGGAATTGGCTTCATATCTTGGGGATGCGCCAGCTCGGGCTCGCCGTTCGCGGCCAACCAAACTGCCCAAGGGGCCCAGATATCGGTGACGCCAACGAGCGCCTTCGTGCCGGTTTTGGGCACAAAAAAATTTACGGCTGTTGTCGCCAATACTTCGAGCCCCGCCGTGACATGGCAAGTGAATGGAACCACGGGAGGCGAGCCTACGCACGGCACGATCGACGCCACGGGCCTGTACACTGCGCCCCTGCTCATTCCCTCGCCATCGGCTGTCACCATCGCGGCAGTTTTGCAAGCGGAGCCGACAAAAATAGCTATCGCGCAAGCCCACATAAGCCAGCCATTGACGGTCGCGGTTTCACCGTCAAATATTTTTGTGCAGGTGGGACATGCGCAGCCCCTCATCGCAACACTGCAATATGACTATCAAAATAAAGGCGTGACCTGGACGCTGACCGGAGCGGGGTGCAGCGGGTCTGCCTGCGGTTCTCTGTCTACAACCACGAGCGCCGCAGTCGTTTATGTCGCCCCGAAAAAAGCGCCGTCTCCGGCCACTGTGATTGCTACCGCCACGTCCGCCGCTGATAGCACTAAAACTTCTGCCGCAACAATTACAGTCACCAACACGGCGACGGCACCGACGCCAGCTCCAGCGCCTACGCCAACACCTGCTCCAACTCCAACACCCACACCCACACCGAAGCCAACGCCGACTCCAACGCCCACACCCACACCTACGCCAACACCCACACCAACGCCAACGCCAACACCAACGCCCACACCAACGCCAACACCAACGCCCACACCAACGCCAACACCAACGCCCACACCAACGCCCACACCAACGCCCACACCAACGCCCACACCAACGCCCACACCGACGCCCACACCGACTCCAACGCCTACGCCAACACCACCACCGACCGGTTCAGTCTCTGTTAGTGTCAGTCCCGTCCGAGCTGGCCTCACAACTGGCCAGACCCAAACCTTCACGGCCACAGTGACGGGAAATTCCGATACCACCGTGCATTGGGAAGTGGATTCTGTTCCGGGCGGCAATTCTAACGTCGGGAAAATCAATGCGTCAGGTGTTTACTCCGCGCCAAATAAGCCCGGTACCCATACCGTTGTGGCTAGAACCGATGCGGATTCAACTGTCACGGCCACTGCTACCGTTGCGACTACCGACCTTGCCGGCGTATTCACCTATCACAACGATCTGTCCAGGGATGGTGTGAACGCTCAGGAATATGCGTTGAATACTTCGAGTGTGAACGCTTCTTCGTTCGGCAAGCGTTTTGCTTGCAGCATCGACGCTTCCGCGTACGCGCAACCGTTGTGGGTAGCTGGCGCCAATATTGGCGGTGGGACTCATAACGTGATCATTGCGGCGACGCAACACGACACCGTCTACGCCTTCGACGCGGATGCCTCACCGTGCCAGACGTATTGGTCGCAAAGCTTGCTGGCCGGTGGCGAAACGTGGGTCAACAGTGGAGATGTGGGTACCACCGACATCAGTCCTGATATCGGTATCGTAGGCACTCCGGTCATCGATCCCAACACCAACACCATTTACGTGGTGTCCAAATCCAAGAACGGTTCAAGTTTCCATCAACGCTTGCATGCGCTGAATTTGTCTGACGGCTCGGAAAGATTCGGCGGGCCGCAGGAGATCAATTTCAGTTCGGGCGGCGCTAATTTTAATCCTCTCACGCAGAACCAGCGTGCTGGTCTCGCGCTCGTGGGTGGCGTAGTTTATGTCGCCTATGCATCTCACGGTGACAATCCCGTTTACTACGGTTGGGTCGTCGGTTACAACGCTTCCAACCTCTCACAAGTTTCCGTATTCAATGATGACCCGGGTTCAGGTTTCGGCGGAATCTGGATGTCCGGTGGCGCACCCGCCGCGGACTCCAGCAACAATCTCTACGTGATCACAGGAAATGGAGTTTTCGACGGCAACACCCTATTCGGGGACAGCTTTTTGAGGTTGTCCACCGGCGGCGGTATGAATGTCACCGGCTTTTTCAGTCCCAACGATCAGGACTCACTGAGGAGCGGAGATCTTGACCTGGGTTCCGGTGGGGCCGCCATCCTTGTCGATCAGCCTACTGCTCCAAACCACCTGCTTATCGGCGGAGGAAAAGAAGGAGCACTGTATCTTTTGAATCGGGATAATCTGGGCGGCAATACCAGCAATGATGCGGGCGCCGTGCAGATCTTCTCGGTTGGGAACGGAATCTTCGCCACCGCGGCATTTTGGCAGAACACACTCTACATTGGGCCGATCAGCGACCACGTGAAGAGCTACACGCTCAACACCGGCGCGGGACAATTCAATACTTCACCGGCGTCACAATCGCCCGGCACATTTGGATTCCCCGGCACCACGCCATCGATTTCGGCGCAAGGGTCATCCAACGGGATCGTGTGGGCCATTGAAAACGCTGGAACGGCAATCCTGCACGCCTATGACGCAACTAATCTGGGTTCAGAGCTATGGAATAGCGCGGGCAACGGAGCTGATCAAGCGGGGCAAGCGGTAAAGTTCACCGTGCCCACCGTGGCGAACGGCAAGGTATACGTGGGCACTGCTTCAGAGATCAGCGTATACGGCTTGTCGCCAAACTAATCATTTCACTTTTGACTCGTTTACAGTTACAAGAAAACGCCGCCAACCCTGGCGGCGTTTTCTTTTTTGACGTGAAGAGTGCAACTGAAGAATGGAGCTCATAACACAAAGGTCAGACTTCCACTTGTAGGTAGCCACGCTTAGGGGCACTGGGACCACTAGCTAGTTACAGCAGAATGCTGGCCGACATTGCTTGAGTCGGAGCCGCAACTCTTAACTGTTCCGCTCTCTAGTCTAGTAGGAGTCCGATGTGCATTATCGCTAGGTCTATAAGGGTGCTGCTTATAGCGGGTCGCGGCTCGTAAGGACTGGTAAGGATACGATCGACCTCACCGTGCGCGATTCGGGGTCTACATCAGGTTGCCTCTAGCGAGGATAGGCGCGTATAACACTTGTGACACGCTTGTGCTTGCGGTAGTTTGCGTTTCTATCCAGGTCCCTCGAAGATCTACGAAAAAGTGAAGCCGTATTTCTTTTCACAACTGATTTCATGTTGAACGGTCTTCTGGAATTATGAGAAAAGGATTCCCGTCGAGTCTCGGTACCGGGCTAAGATTTTCTTCTTGGCCGACCGCGCTAATCGGAATTGTAGTCATCAAGGCCGTGCTTTCCCTCGCTCTGACGCCTGGTTCTTTTCTATTCGACTACAGCGGGATCAGCTATTTCCTTCTCCTGTTTTTGGCGACCTGTTTCGCCATCCCACAACGGAATAGAGAACAGGCTGGGGACTCGGCCATTCTGGTTGTTCCTCGCAATTGCTTATTTATGGCATCTGGGCGTTAGACCAGTGGATTTTTCTGCACTACGAACTTGGTCTGCATATTGAGGTGCCTGACAATTCGATCGCTGATCCGTTGCTATTTCTGCATATCGTACCGCTCATGGCGGCTCTGGCTACCTTTCCACACCGGAATGTATCTGACCGCAAGCTATACCGGGCGATTTTCAACTCTCTTGTCTTACTGTTTTTTTGGAGCTTTCTTTACGGCTACACTGTTTTTCCATACCAGTACCTGTTCCCGAATGCTGCGCACTCGAGCTACACGCTCCGCTTTGACATTCTTTACCTGTTAGAAAATTTGGCGCTGGTCCTAGGTGTGGGTAGTTTGACGGTTCGAGTGCACGCTCCTTGGAAGTCGATCTATCTTCATCTGTTGGGAGCGGCCACGCTGTACACCTTAAGTTCCACAGTCGCGAACCTTGCAATTGACTCAGGAGGGTACGTTAACGGCAAGCTGTATGGTTTGGGCCTTACCGCCTCTGTTTGCTGGTTTGCGTGGATACCGCTTCGCGCACGGCAGATAACAGAGGCCGACGTAAGAGCAATCCAACCCGACAGGAGCCCAGTCTCAACGGCACCGTCGTGGGCGACGCTCGTGGTGTTGATGATATCCATCCCTATGGTGTGGGAGCTGTTCCACCGGGAGGAAAATCCTAGCTTGAGGACGCTGCGGTTGCTGGTCGCAATCGTCGCGATTGCCTGTCTGGCTAGCGCGGCCTATATCAAGGAGCATCTCCTCAAACGCGAGTTGGTTTCACACCTAGGTGCGGCCAATGATCAGCTCCGCTTGGCGATGCAAGCTGGCACATCAATGGTGTGGGAATCGGATGTCAAGAGCGGACGAGATCTGTGGTTCGGCGACCTGCAGACAATCTTCGGAATCCCGTCCGAAACGCATGCCGCAAGTGTGGAGGAATTCATTCGTTACGTACATCAGGACGACCGAAAGCAAGTCTCAGAAGCGATCGCGGAAGCCAGGCAGAATCGGAAGCCCTACGCGGCAGAGTTTCGTATCGTACAGCCCGACGGGACAGTTCGATGGCTGGTATCGCGGGGCAAGTTCTACTACGCAACGAAGGGTAATCCCCAGCGAATGCTAGGTGTGTCCCTCGATATCACAACGCGCAAGTTGGCGGAGGAAAAGTTGAGGGAATACGAGAGGGCCGTGGAAGGTTCGGAGGAGATGATTGCTGTTGTTGATCGAGAATACCGCTACCTGATCGCGAATCGTAAGTTCCTGAGCTATCGGAGCATGACGAGGGAACAAGTCGTGGGGCATCTAGTTCCGGAAGTCATGAATAAGGGTGCCTTTGAGGCGATCGTTAAAGGAAAATTGGATGAGTGTTTCCAAGGTAAGGTCGTCAGATACGAGTTGCGATACAGGTATCCCGGGCTTGGCGAAAGGGACTTATTCATTTCGTACTTCCCCATCGAAGGCCCCGGCGGCGTAGATCGCGCTGCTTGTATTTTGCAGGACATCACTGAGCGTAAGAGAGCGGAAGAAGCCCTTTCCTGCATGAGCCGCACCGTGATTGAGGCAGAAGAACGGGAACGTAACCGTATCGCGAGAGACCTTCACGAAGATATCGGTCAGCGTCTCGGTTTATTGGCAATTGGGATCGAACAACTCACGAATGATCTCCCCAATCAGGCTGCCGAACTGCTCGACCGCAGGGGGGAAGTAGAGAAGCAATCCCTGGAAATACTGACTGATGTCAAAGCGACGGCACACGAATTGTATTCTCCCAGATTGGAGTATCTCGGCATCGCTGAAGTTATGCGAAGTTTCTGCCAAGAGTTCGGGGAGCGGAAGAGGGTAGAAATTAACTTCAGTAGCCATGGTCTCCCCAGTCTCGTGCTGCCGGACGTTTCTATTTGCTTCTTCCGGGTCCTACAGGAAGCGTTGCACAACGGAGTGAACCATAGCGGGGTCCAGAAGTTCGACGTGCAATTGTGGGGTGCGTCGGATGAGATAAATCTTACTGTTAGCGACTCCGGCGCTGGCTTTGACCTCGATGCGGCAAGAAAAGGTCGAGGGCTTGGTCTGATCAGAATAGAACAGCGACTAAGGCTGGTGAACGGAACGTTTTCGATCGACTCACGACCCACCCGTGGCACCACGATCCACGCCCGCGTGCCAATCAGAAAAGCCCCACTAGCAGCCGGGTGAGAACACAGCAATTCCTCAACCCAGTCCTCGTCCGTGCCCCTAAGTCCTTGAACTACATGCCTTCGTAATTTGGGCCGCCGCCGCCTTCGGGCACTACCCAATCGATGATTTGATACGGATCGGCAATATCGCACGTCTTGCAGTGAACACAATTGGCGGCGCTGATTTTTAATTTTGGCCGGCCGTTCGCGTCCCGAGCCATTTCATAAACCGCCGCGGGGCAAAAATATTGGCAGGGATTGCCATATTCAACGACGCACTTCGTGGCGCAAACATTTAAATCGCGAACAATCAGGTGACCGGGCTGGTCTTCTTCGTGGCGCGTGCCGGAGTGATAAACGTCTGTCAAACGGTCAAAAGTCAATTTGCCGTCGCCCGTGAAGCGTTCTGGCTCGCTCTGAGGAGCGCCCGCTGCCGCGCGATCGAGCTTTTTGTAGGCTTGGTAGCGGCGTGATTGCGCATCGGATCGATGAGCCCGCGCCCACCGGAAATGAATTGCAAGCCGGTTTGGAACAATCCCGGGATCAAACCATGCTGGAAGGATTGATGGAAATTGCGAACTTCCCACAATTCTTTTTTGATGTAGCTTTGTTCCACTTTTTGGGGGAATACGCTCAAGGTTTTCGCGGATGTGTCGCCTGCCTTCAGCGCGTCGAAAATCGTTTCCGCCGCGAGCATGCCGCTTTTCATCGCCAGGTGGATGCCTTTGAGTCTTTGCGAATCGAGGAAGCTGCCGGAGTCGCCGATGATCAGCCCGCCATCCAGATAATTTCGTGGCATGGCGTACCAGCCGCCGTACGGCAACGATTTTGCGCCGTAACGCACCAGTTTCCCGCCATCGAGAATTTTCTTGAGGAACGGATGCGTCTTCCACTGCTGAAATGCCGCGTGAGGATCGAATCGCGGATCGCGGTATTCGAGAGCTACAACCAGTCCGATGGATACGCGATTGTTCGACAGCCCATAAATCCACCCGCCGCCATACATGTCCGTTGAAATAGGCCAGCCCAGCGTATGCGCTACGAAGCCCGGCCGGATGCGGCCGGGCTGCACGTCCCACAATTCCTTGATGCCCAAGCCGTAGGTCTGCGGATTGATGTTGGCGAGATTTTTTTTCTCCACTAATTGTTTGGTCAGGGAACCGCGCGTTCCTTCGGCCAGCACCGTTACTTTGGCGCGCAGTTCGTATCCCGGCGTGTAGTTGGCTTTGGGCTTGCCGTTTTTATCTACGCCTTTATCTTCCGTGATTACACCGGCGATCCCCTCGCCCGCGTATATCAACAAGCGCCGCCGAACTGCGTAAAAAGATTTACACCCGCGGCTTCCACCAGCCCGCCCATCCATTTCACAATTTTGTTGAGAGAGACAACGTAATTGCCCTTGTTCTTGAATGGCGGCGGAGTCAGCGGAAAACGAATGGAAGAATTTTTGGTAAAAAATAATGCCGCATCGTCGGTGATCGGAGTGTCCAGCGGAGCGGAGTTTTTAAAGTCCGGCACCAGCTCGGCAAGCGCTTTGGGATTCATGATCGCGCCGGAAAGCTGGTGCGCGCCCACCTCGCGTCCTTTTTCGAGGACGTAAATATTTTCCGTCGATAGCGCGGGACCGCCCGGGGCGCCGCCCGCTTCATTGTGTTTCTTGATAAGGTTCGCGAGGTGCAGTGCGCAGGCCAGCCCGGCAGGCCCGGCCCCAACAATGAGAACGTCCGCCTCGAGCTGCTCGCGCTGTACGGTCGTCATCCATTCATTATAGCAAAATGGGTAGACCAATCTTGTTACCTGAATCAGAAGATTGACGTGCAAGGCAATAATTCCTTGTCAGGCATACGGGGACTAAACAGCGGTAATGATGCTGCCGTCGCTCTGGACATAGCCATACGCCATGCGCGGAGTATTGAAGGCCCATCCCGGATTTCCGTCGCGATCGAGAAGGATTAGACCGCCGGTAGCCTGGGTGCGATGCGCAAGAATATCCACCGACGCGCGTGCCGCAGCCATGGCAGATTCTGTTTTGGATTGCGGGGGAGCGGTCGGCTGCGAGGACAACGCCGCCGCGGTTTTATTTCCATCTGCCGAGTGGCGAAGAAGATCGGCGGCGGTCTTGGCCATAACAATTTTCATGATTGCTTCACCGTAGCCAGTGCAGGAAACACCGCCAGCTTCGAGATCCGCGTAACAGCCGCAGCCGATCAATGGCGAATCGCCGACTCGGCCAGGCAGCTTGCAACAGGTTCCGCCGGTGGAGGTAGCGGCGAAGAGTTGGCCATTCCGATCCATCGCCACGGCGCCGACGGTGCCTTGCTCATGCCCGCGATGAAAGACCGAAGCGTGTTTGTCCATTTTGCATTTCGCCCACGCCTCACGTTCGGCGTCGGTGACCAGTTCCTCGTTGGCGCACAACTTAATTCCCTGCTCCTGAGCGAAACGCTCGGCTCCTTCAGCAACGAGCATCATGTGTGGACAAGCTCGAGGACTTGGCGCGCGAGGCGCACTGGATTGCGCACGTGTTGCAGAGTGGCGACAGCCCCGGCGCGAAGTGTTGAGCCGTTCATCACGATGGCGTCGCATTCGACTCGTCCATCGAGATTCAGGTGCGAGCCATAGCCGGCATCGAAGACCGGATCGTCTTCCAGGATGACCACGGCGGCCTCAATGGCATCAAGCGCCGAGCCACCGGCTTCCAGGATGCGCCACCCAGCGGTCAGTGCGCGTTCGCAACCTGATTTACAAGCGGGAACGGCGGCATCCGGAATATCCCACGCGCCGCCATGAACGATCAGTGCTGGTTTCATCTATGAATTCAGGATGGCAAAGCGATGCAGGTTTGTCCACGCACGCTGTTTATAGGAGTGGCGAAATTGCTGCGTGCCACGTAGGAACAACTTGCCCATTTCAAGATTGCTTCGCGGCCTTCTTCAACACTGCCGCCATACGGGTCTGGTAGCCGCGGCCCTTGGCTTTAAAGGCTTCCAGCGTGCCAGCCTCCACCCGCAGTGAGATCAGCACCTTGCGCGGTTTCTTCTGAGGGCCACGCTCACCGCGTTTGCGCTTTGCGGATGCTTCCGAGAGCTCAGGAAATGTGTCACGCGCTGGTCTCCATCCCCGCTAGAATGTCATCACTCAATGCCGGCGAATCAATAGCGTCCCAATCTTTCGCGCTGACATGTCTCGGTCTTTTATTTTTTGCCATAATAGGCCGCGCTTTCTTTGCGATTTGCTTTGCGCAAGCTAATAACCAGTAACTTCCGGCCGCGCATAGTGAAAACCAAAACATGCAGACGATGGGCGATGAAACCGACGGGTATGGTGCGCGTTTCTCCGTAGCTCTTGCGTGTATCAGTCCACGTCACAGCCGTTTCGAAGTCGAATTCAGCCGCGGCGGCCATATCTATGCCGTGCTTGGCGACATTGGCGATGTTCTTGGGCGGTCGAACTCAATCGTCAAGTTTTAATTGTATATACAATAAAATGAAGGGTCAATTCTTTTCGTGGCAGGGGTCTGTAAAAAACGCAGGAACCCCAGTCTGCGGAAATCTTGGAGAAGGTTAGCGGAGAGCGACGGCTAGAAGAAAAAGTCGAGGGAAACGAGCAGAACAGCGATAGCCATCAACACGGCAGAGCGAAGCATCGAAGAGCGTGGCATTCGGTCGAGCGAAGCTAAGAAACAATTGTGCAGAATTTTTAAACGCGATTGTTCGCGCGGGCTGTAGAACGGGCCGATGGAGAGTGTAGCGTGAAAGGCTGCGGCGCGTTGCGCTGGCTTCGCTGTCGAGCCAATAGAAAACAACCTCACGTGCACGCCACATGGACGCAGCGCCGGCAACAAAAAATAAATAGCCGAGAACGGTTAAAAGCCCGAGATCCGGGCCTGCTCCCCAGTACATAAGACCTCATCAGGCAGTCAATATACGCCGGCATGCGACGTCACCATTACGACGGGACACAACGCGCAAGGGTTACACTTCTTCGTGAATAGTTGTCAGCCGGACGACCTCAAACTCTTTTTTGCCTGCTGGCGTAGCCACTTCAATTTCATCGCCGACTTTTCGATTGAGAAGCGCTTTGCCAATGGGCGAGGTGGTGGAGATCAAGCCATGCTCCGCGTCTGCCTCTTCGGTGCTGACGAGTTTGTACTCAATCTTGATGTCGCGCTGCATATCCAGAACCGTCAGGCGCGATCCGTAGCCGGCGCGATCCTTAGGAATATTGGTGAGGTTAAGCATACCCAGATCGCCCAGGCGCTTTTTCAGTTGGCCGATGCGCGCGTTAACGAAGCCCTGGCGCTCCTTGGCGTATTTATATTCGGCGTTCTCGGAAAGGTCGCCATGCGCGCGCGCGACGGCAATTTCCTTGGGCAAATCAACGTTCAACTCATGGGAGAGTTGGTCGATTTCCTCCAGCAACTTTTGTTTTATCTTGGCCAGCGGGTCTTGCATGTTTTTATCAGCGACCTATTCCGTGCAGCGAATTAAAAAAAGATGGCGGAGTCCGGAAGTGCCGAACCCCGCTATAAATGATTATAGATGGGGTGGAATTCCGGCCACAAGGGAAACCAGGTCGCAAACCACCGGCCTTACGCCCCAGCCCGCCCGGGCAGACGATAGATTACTTAACCTTGATATCCAGTGTCTGGGTCTGCGTATGACCGGCGGCATCCTGAATCGTCAGGGTGTAAGTGGTGTCCTTTTGTGGGCGCGACCTCCACGCAGCGGTTGTAAGACGGCCAAACCGGGTTGTCTTGCGGCTCTAGCGTCACGGTCTTGGCGTTGGCCACGCCATAACAGAGCTGCACTGTCTCGCCACGGTGAATAATTCCAGGACTGGCGTAGAAAGCCTGGATAGCCAGTTCCTTTCCGCCAAGTTGATCGATGGTCTGGCGGTCAGCATCGAGTTGCTTTTGAGATCGCTCTTCCAACGCGCGGCGCTGGTATTGGCGATTTTCCTGCCAACGTGAGAAAAAGATCCACAGCACGTACAGCAAAACGGCCAGAAGAGCCAAGGAAGAGTACAAGATCGGGTTCTTCAGAGGCGACTTGGGAGTCGGTAGCTGAGCTGGCGATTGTCGAGCTGGTTGTGGTTCGGTCAACATGGGAGCCTTTATGTGGTTGAGCGTGCTTATCCAATCGGAAAGCGCGAGGTATGATAACACTGGACGCGAAGACTGGCCGGGCCTTCTGTTAGAAGGCTCGCGAATAGGAAAGGGTGCAATCGGATTTCCACGCCTCGCAAAGGTAACATACCGGGTTTTCGGTATTGACGACTGATCTAACCATCTACAAACTAAGCAGTTAGCTAATCTTTGGCGGTGTGTTTAGTCAAAAACGGTAAACTTTCTTGCCCGACGGAGAGTGTGCATGAGTACCAGCAAGGTTCCAGGTATCGAAGCTGCATTTGTGCCCCCGTCAGCCAAATTCCCGATGACCATACCGGTCATACCGTGCAGTTTTATGCCGACGATGCCTTTCTGCTTGATGGTCTAAGCCGCTTCATCGGAACAGCGCTGGGTGCCGGAGATGCCGCGATTGTCGTGGCTACGCAGGCGCATCGCGAAGCGCTGGAGCTGCGCCTGCAGGCTCGCGGATTGTCGACGGCAAAAGCGATGAGGCAAGGACGCTACATCGCTCTGGATGCTGCGGAAACGCTTCAGAAATTCATGGTGGAAGGATTTCCGGATATATCAAGATTCAGAGAAGTCCTGAGCAATGTTGTTGTGCGCGCCAGAAGTGCGGTCGAGCAGGGCGCTCGAGTGGTGGCATTTGGCGAAATGGTGGCGTTGTTATGGGAAGACGGAAAACACGACGCGGCCATACGACTGGAGCAATTGTGGAACGAGCTGGGCAAGGAGCACTCGTTTTTTCTGCACTGCGCATATCCCATTAAAGGTTTTTCGCACGACCATCACAGTGAGGCGTTTCTTAAGATTTGCTCAGAACATTCCGATGTAATTCCTTCTGACAGCTACACGTCGTTGGATACCCAGGCGGAACAGCGTCTAAATATCGCGCTGCTGCAACAAAAAGAACAGGCCCACGACGCGCTGAGGGAAACAAAGACCCGGCTTGAAAACGAGATTGCCGAACGCAAGGCGGCCGAACAGAAGTTGCGGGCTTCGGAGCGTTCGCTGCGGGAATTATCCGGGCGTCTTTTACAAATGCAGGATGACGAGCGCCGGCATCTGGGCAGAGAACTGCACGACAGTGTAGGGCAATATCTGGCCGTATTGAAGATGGGATTGGAAGTTTTGAGGGCGGACAAGAGGTCAGCAGGGGCCCCGGAAAAGCAGCAATTTTCGGAGTGTCTCCGGTTAGTGGATCAGTCGATCGCTGAAGTCCGCACCATGTCTTACTTATTGTATCCGCACATGCTGGAAGAGATGGGACTGGAAATGGCCATTGGGTGGTACCTGGATGGATTTTCGAAACGCAGTGGCGTTCGGACAAGTTTCGAAATGCCTCAGCCGGTGGGCCGCGTACATCGCGACGCAGAGCTAGCCATCTTCCGCATCCTGCAGGAAAGCTTGACGAACATTCATCGGCACTCCGGAAGCCCGACCGCTCAAGTACGGCTGATCAAAACGGACCGGGACGTGACTATCGAGATTCACGATCAGGGGACAGGAATTCCAACTCCGGTGCTGGAATCCGCGCAGGATGCCTGCGGAACCATTGGCGTTGGCCTGCGTGGAATGACGGAACGCATGCGGCAATTGGGAGGCAAACTGGAAGTAATTTCCGGCACGACCGGGACCACGGTGCGAGCAATATTATCCTGCCACTAACAATTTCCATTTAACCCAGCTCCGCTCAGTCAGATCAGGAAACAACCTGAGGTTTAACTCAGTGCACATCGAGAACTAGAATGAGCGCCAGAATTCTAATCGTCGATGATCACGAGGTTATTCGTCAGGGGGTTCGCAGCGCGTTGTCGCACGCCCGGCCGGAATGGGGAATTTGCGGTGAAGCGAGCGATGGAAAACAAGCTATCGAAGCGGTGCAAAGGCTAAAGCCTGACGTCGTGATTCTTGACGTGACCATGCCGACGATGAGCGGACTGCAAGCCGCGCCGCAAATTGCCAAGCTGGACGATTGCCCGCATTTTGATTTTCACCATGCACGAATCAGAAAGATATTACGAAAGATGTGCGCGCCGCGGAGCTAATGGTTATGTACAGAGGTACAGGCTGGGAGACCTGGTGGTGGCCATCGATGCTGTGCTGGCCGGGGGCTTTTTTTGGCGGCACTTCCCGGAAGAAACCGGAAGGCGATATTCTCCCAGGCATCTTGTTCTGCTGGGCTTTGTGCTGTAACTGGATGAAGCCTAAACCTACCTGGTGGCGGCTGAGGCTGGCGTAACGTCGAAGCAGCGCCTGGTTGGCGCCGTAGCCAAACAACTTGCTACCCTAAAAATCGGTTCCGGTTATATTCTCCTTCGGCTGCCTATGGATCAGGGATTCGTGCGCAAGCCGGGTATCCGATTTTGGGAAATTGCGCTAGCGAAATCAGCATAGTGAAGGAGGTTTTGGATGAATGCTTCTGAAGTGTGGCTTTTAGTTTTTCTTCTGGGTGTGGTGCGGGCTTGCGCGCGTTGACGGCGCCTGCGGTGCTGGCATGGGGCACTCATCGAGGGCTGGCTCCATTTCCATGGCACACCCACTCTGCGTCCTATGGCTTCCCGACCGCGGCAATGATCATTTTTGTTTTACTCGGCCATAGCCGAATGATTTCTAATCAGACTTCCGTCAAACCCCAGCCGCACAACGCAGCGCCCGGCCCTGATTGCCGCGCGTTTTGTGACCGGCGGTTTATGTGGTGCGGGAATTGCGGGCGCGGGGACGCAATAGCTTTGTGATCGGCGCCGTGCATGGGTATTGTGGGCGCGCTCTCGGCACGTTCGTCGTAGTTACCGGGCTGGCACCGGATAGTGAAGGCCCTCAAAGTCCGGACCTGGTCATCGCCACGCTGGAAGATGTTGTGCATTGGCGGTGGCTATGTTCGGTGCCGTCCCGATTCTAAGGCAAACTCATATCGGCTCTGCCAGCGTAAGCCGCATGCGAAGAAGTCTTTCTGCGGGAGCTAAGCGCAAGGAGAAAAATGTGCAGCAAGTTGCGAGTACATCCGCACACGAGGGCGAACAAGCAGCATACTGACGGACATCCATTTTTGGGTACCGCTCGCGGTACTGGTGGGCGGTTTGCTGATTCTGAGAGCGATCAGTTGAAATTTTGATTTTGGGGAAATATGCAACCTGCTGCAATCTCCCGTACTGAAGGTGTGGTCCAAAACGATTGGCGAGCGAAGAAGTTGCACGCCTTGGGAGTGCTTTGCGGCTTTACCGCCGGGGCTTGGCTGGGCACTGCGGAAGCGCCAACGAAACTCGTTTCCATCGGAGTTTCGCCACTGGTTATTTCGCTGATCATGGTTGTCGGTGTCTTTCTGGCTCGGTGGAGTTTGCCTGCTTTGATGATTGGGACGTCCTCCATTCGCGCGGACGTGCAGCGCTCACCGCATCTGATCGTTTGGGCCTTACTGGCCGGATCCATGTGGGCAGTAGCAAACACGCTGACGATTTTTGCGATACGCGACATCGGGTTGAGCATCGCGTTTCCTTGTGGAATTCGAACAGCTTGTTGGGCATATTTTGGGGTTTCGTTTTCTTCGCGAGTTACGTCAAGCGGGTTGGCGCCGTTGGACCGGAGTCCTTGGCGGTGCGTTGATCATGTGTGCTGGCGCAACGCTGCTGGCGATCGCTTCTTCGACGCAGGCCCCGGCGGGTCATTCCATGCGCGGAGTGTGGGCCGCGCTGGGCGCCGGAATACTTTGGGGCACGATGTACATTCCTTATCGCAAAGCGTATCTGTCTGGAATGAATCCTCTTTCGTTCGTTACTTTTTTCACCTTTGGTGAGCTCGGAATGATGGCCACGCTCACGGTGAGTTACCTTGGTCCCGCAATGCTGTGGCGTGAGTTGGTCAGCGCGCGTGCGGTGCTCTTCTGGTTGATGGCCGGGGGATTCATCTGGGTGATCGGCGATCTCTTCCAACAATATGCCGCAAAATACCTGGGAATCAGCCGCGGCATCCCACTATCGAACTCCAATCAACTGTGGGGTTTGTTGTGGGGAATTTTTGTTTTCGGGGAGTTACATGGAAGTGGCGCTTCCCCGTATATGCAAGTCATCGGCGGTTCGCTACTGATGATGGTGGGTGTCGCGGCGATTGCATTTTCTTCCGCGACTGGCGCGGAGCAGGTGCAGTGGGCGGCAGCTACCGAACGGGAATGCCGGCGCTATGGTATGGACAGCCGATTTGTAGCAGCCCGGATGCAAGGTGAAGATGTGTCGGGAGAAACCAGAGGCAGGCGCCGGGCGGTAGACTGGGTAGTGGTTGCGGTGGCTACGGGCGTCTTTGTGTATTTCGCGCCGTTGGCGCATGCGCCAAGTTTGCCCTTTAATGGGCTAATTGCGGCATTGTTGAGCGGGGCAATTCTGATCCTTCTGGTTGTTTGCGGGTTCACGCTATGGCGGACGACGCGCTTCAATTAATTCATGACCAAGTCACCCAGCATTGATCTCGTTGGAGTCGGCCTAAACGCTATCGACACATTAATTCCGCTGCCCCATTACCCGGCGCTCGGGTCCAAAGTGGAGTTCCGCTCGGCAAATATTTTGCCTGGGGGCCAGGTTGCGAGCGCGATTATTGCTTGCCAGCAATGGGGACTGCGCACCAGTTACGTCGGGAAAGTTGGTGAAGATCGATTTGCAGACATTCATCGCGCGGAATTTGCGAAGGCCGGTGTGGAAGCGCATCTATTCGCCGCGCCAGGGTGCGCGAGCCAGCAAGCGTTTATTTTGGTCGACGATACTGGAGAGCGCACGGTGCTCTGGAAGCGCGACAATAATCTAACGCTGCGGCCCGAGGAACTTAAACAAGAGTGGATCGTCGAGGCTCGGGCTTTGCATGTCGACGGTCATGACACGGCTGCGGCGATCCAAGCCGCCACTTGGGCTAAAGCTTCCGGCGTCCCAGTTATCGCTGATCTTGATGAAGTTTATCCGGGAGTGCGCGATCTGCTGGGCAGCATCGATTACCTGATTGCCAGTAGAGATATTCCCGGGCGGCTGACAGGCGAAGTAAATTTGCGCGCGGCCTTGCAGACTTTGCAAACCAGGTACGGCTGCCGGCTGACTGCCGCTACTTTGGGGCACGAAGGGGTGATCGCCTGGGACGGTTCGCAGTTTCATTACGCCGCGGCGTTTCGCGTGGAGTCTGTGGACACTACTGGAGCCGGTGATATTTTTCACGCGGGTTTCATCTATGGACTACTGCGGGGTTGGCCACTTGCGCGGCAACTGGATTTTGCTTGTGCCGCAGCGGCGCTGAACTGCAAGGCGATTGGCGCGCGCGGCGACATTCAGAGCGTCGAAGCGATTGAAAATCTCGTCAGTACCGGCGCGCGGTACGAGCATGTTTCCCAATAGCCCGCCAACAGCAATTGTTAGCCGCAGCTGAGCCGTACATACCAGGGATATGCGTCCGCAGAGTTCACTTTTATACACTATTCCGCTTTGGGAAACGTGCACTTACGCACAGTATTGACGCCCGCAAATCTCCATACTGGTTCCCGTAGTAATGGAGGAAAATAGTGCTGAAGAGACTAGCTATCATCCTGTCCGTGGCAGGGACGCTTTGCCCATTCGCGCAGGCGCAATACCAGACGCAAGCTCCCGCGGACTCGGGCAATCCCATGCCGGAGTTTCGCAGCAATGTGGTGAGCCGTTCCACACCCGCAGTGAGCTACCGGCATCGCAGCGGCTCGACAAAAATTGATTTTCAAGGCACGGATTTGATGCATGGCGCCATGGGCCAAGCCAAGGTTGCCAGCAAGCGCGGAGCGCTCTCCATCGATGCGGAATTCTCAGGCCTCGACCGTCCCACGAGTTTGGGCCACGAGTATCTGACTTATGTTTTGTGGGCGATCTCGCCGGAAGGCCGGCCAGTAAATATCGGCGAAGTGCTGGTAGGCGACAATCACCGCAGCAAGTTGTATGTCACTACCGACCTGCAGGCGTTTGCCATGATTGTGACCGCGGAACCTTATTATGCGGTGCGTCGTCCCAGCAACCTGGTGGTGCTGGAAAATGTTGTGCGTCCGGATACCAGGGGCTCAACCGAGTCGGTGACCGCCAAATACGAAATGATCGATCGCGGTGGATATCTTCCGACCGGTTACAAGTTTGACCCCGTGGTGCTGAACGCCGGGCTGCCACTCGAATTCTTTGAGGCGCGCAACGCCATTCGCATCGCACAATCCGCCGGCGCGGAACAATATGCCACGGAAAGCTATCGCAAGGCGGTGCGCCAGATGGATGAAGCGGACTCCATGGCCATCAGAAAGCACGAAAATAAAAAATCGCTGATTGCCGTCTCACGCGAAGTAGTGGAGAAAGCTGAAGACGCGCGTGAAATTTCAGTAAAACACATCGATGAAGAGCGGTTGGCACGCGAACGCAGAGAAGGAGCGAACCGCGAAGCCTCCGCCAACAATCGCGCCGACGATGAAGCGCAACGCCGCGCAAGTGCCGAAGCCGACACTGCAGAAGCGCAACGCCGACGCCGCGAAGCGGACCGCAACAACCTTGACGCCCAGTCTGCGGCGATGGAAGCTGCCGGCGCACAGGCTGGCGCCGAAAGAGACCGCGACTCCGCGCAGCGGCAGCAACAAGCCGCCGAAGCTGAATCCGATCGTAACCGCGCGAATGCTGCTTCATCCGACGCGCAACTGCAACAAGCAGCCGGCGCTCAAGCGGATGCCGAACGAGACCGCAACACCGCAGAGCGAGACAGGAATGACGCGCAGCAACAGCAGCGTGCCGCCGAGGCCGATTCCGATCGTAACCGCGAGAAAGCGGCGTCCTCTGACGCACAACTGCAGCAAGCTGTACGCGACCGCGAAGAAATCCGCACGCGCCTGCTTACCCAATTCAACTTAATTCTGGAAACACGCGACACCGCGCGCGGACTGGTCGTCAATATGTCCGACGTGTTGTTCGATTCCGGGAAATACACGCTTCGCCCGCTGGCCCGCGAAAAGCTGGCAAAAATCTCCGGCATTGTTCTCGCGTATCCAACGCTGAGGCTGGCCGTTGAAGGTAATACCGACAGCGTCGGGACTGAATCGTTCAACCAACAACTTTCCGAGCAGCGCGCCGAAGGCGTGCGGAGTTTTCTGACGGCACAAGGAGTTCCGGCATCTTCCACGAGCGCAGCGGGCTTCGGGAAGTCCCGGCCCATCGCTTCGAATGAAACATCGGAAGGCCGGCAACAGAATCGCCGTGTGGAACTGGTGGTATCCGGCGAAGTCATCGGCACCAAAATTGTTTCGCCTAGTCTGCAACCGGTCGCTGACGAGAGGGACCCACAGTAGTTTATGCGCGTCTACCTGGCCAACTAAGGCGTTGGCCGCAACGCCGTGGCTTCTCCAGGTAATGGTGCCTCTTGGCGCTACTCAGCGAGAGCTTTGTGCGCCAAGTGGATGGAGATGGAGCCTTCGCCGACCGCGGAGGCCACCCGCTTTACATTTCCTGAACGGACATCTCCACTGCCAGGACCCCGGGCAAACTGGTTTCCAGAAGGAAGGGATGACGTTCCAGCGGCCACCCGGACTTGAGCAAATCTTCCTCGGTCAAATCAGAGCCGGTGCGGACGAAGCCCTTTTCGTCAAGGGCTATGCAGTCGCTAAGCCATTGGGTGTTGGGAGTTGCGCCGGTCATCAGGAAAATGTGCCGGATATCATGCATCTCCGTGGCTCCAGTGTTTTTATCGCGCCACTGGACGCGCTCGAGGTGATTTCCGCCCTCCAGCGCCGCGATTTCCGTGCAGACGTGCAGCGTGATTTTGGGACTGTCTTCGATGCGGCGAATCAGATAGCGGGACATGGTTTCGGCCAGGCCGTTAGAGCGCACCAGCATGTGCACGTGCTTGGACAATTCTGAAAGAAATACGGCGGCTTGGCCCGCGGAGTTGCCTCCTCCGACTACGATTACCTCTTCGTTGGTACACAGTTGAGCCTCGATGAAGGTTGCGCCGAAATAAATGCCCATGCCTTCAAAGTCATCCAGATTTTTGAGCGGAAGCTTGCGGTACTGCGCGCCGGTTGCGATGACTACGGTACGCCCCATGACGGAGCGCCCGTCATCAAATTGAATTTTGTAGGGACGCTTTCCGCTAAGCTTGGTGGCGCTGCGCGCAATAATTAATTTAGCGCCAAATTTCTGCGCCTGCGCGTACGCGCGTCCGGCCAGGTTCTGTCCGGAAATTCCCGTTGGAAACCCCAAATAATTTTCGATTTTGGAGCTGGAGCCGGCTTGTCCGCCGGGCGCGGTGGTTTCAATCATCACCACACTAAGGCCTTCAGAGGCCGCGTACACCGCGGCGGCTAGCCCCGCAGGACCCGCTCCGACGATCACCACATCGAGAACCTGAGTTTCATCAAGTTTAGGATTCAACCCGAGGCAGTCCGCCACTTGCTGGTTGCTGGGGTTGCGAAGCACGGTGGTGCCGCGACAAATCAAAACGGGAATCTCGTCGACGCTCACTTTGAACTTATCGAGCATTTCCTGCACGCCGGTATCTTTGTCGAGATCGAGATACGTATAAGGATGGCCGTTGCGAGTGAAGAACTCTTTTATGCGTAGAGTCCCAGGGGAGTGTGGCGAACCGATGACCAGCACGTCGCCGACGTGGTTGGCGATCAATTCAAGCCTGCGAAAAATGAAGGCGGTCATCAGCATCTGGCTGATCCCGACGTCAGTCTGCACTAGAGCCTGCATTTCCTCAGGAGTAAGTTCGATAACCTCGCCAGCCTCGCCCATCCGGGCGCACACCAGCGAGCGGCGGCCGGTAAGCATATTCAGCTCACCCGTGAACTGCCCTGGTTCATGTTGCACGATAGTGAGTTCGCCCTGTTCGGTGGGCTGAATGATGTCGAGGCGCCCACTGGTCACGACGAAGAAGGGGGCCACGTCGCCCTGCTTGATCAGCATTTCGCCTTTAGCGACTTTGCGCTTACGTCCGACGGACGCGATGCGTTCGATTTGCGCGTCAGTGAGCTTGGGAAACAGTTGCTCGCGGCGTTCCGGCGAAGGGGCTGGCAGCTGGTTCATTGGAATGGTTCCCATAAGGCAGAATTGGATGCGCGAAGGGGTGCAAAGGACATATAAGGTTTTGTGATTGTATCAGTACGCCAAATCAGTACGGCAAGCGATATACTTTTGAATTGTAGAGGTTAAGAACCGAATTTTTAAGGTCAAGGACGGACTGTGCGAATCTCCATATCCCATAACCGAACCAAGGAAGAGGTTGTTCAATCCGTCGACCGTTCCTGGGACGACTTGTTTAAGGAGGCCGGCGCGTTGCCTGTCAAATTAACGGTCGAACATCGTAGCTGGCAAGGGTCGACGATGACGTTTGCGCTTACCGCAAAAATGGGAATTATCAGCACCCCGATCAAAGGCACGGTCGAGGTAACCGACCGGGACATTATCGTGGATGCTGACCTCGGCATGCTGGGCCGCTTCGTAAACGAGAAAACCGCGCAACAGCTTTTGGAGACCCGGATTAAAGGCTTATTGAAATGATCGGCTGATTGAAGTTCGCGCTCTTCTTCCGGCCTTCAGAAACACAATCGGGACCAAAAGCACAGCCTGGCCTACTCACTCTTGATCACGTCTCCAGATGGTTATTGAGAAGTTGGCCTTGGGTTCTATTATTTTTTCCCTTGACATCCAAACCTGTAAAGCAGTACAAGTCACGTCCAGAGTCGTCGGCATTTCCCCCGCAGTGACAATGAGCTCTCGTTTTATTGGAATCCATGCCTTTATAGGCCCAATAGGAGGGTCGATAATGTTTACACGGATATTCGCATTTTTCGGCTTAGCGTTTGCGTTGTCTGGTACCCAGTGTTGGGCTCAATGTGGTGGAGAGTCGCCGTGCCCAAGTATCACGGACTCGTTCAGCCGGACCATGACCAGTGGCACGTTCGACTTCAGCGCCACTGGTGACGGAGTGATCACGTTTCAATTCGAGTCGGTGCTCACACCGTTCACCCTCACGGTCACTGCCAATGAGGTCAGTAGCATTACCAATCTTGATGAAACAGAGTTTCCATCGGGCACGGTTTGCATTCCGTACACCGCAGGTTCGGGTTTTTGCGTTCGTTACGATGTCACCGGCAACGTCGTCGCCAATCCACCGCACGACGTTCCGATCAGAGGCGTTAATTATAGGGGACTCATCACGGTGACACTTAACTATGACAGCTTCTATCAAGTACATATACCTGCGTTCGGACACGATCCCGAAAGTAACCCCCAGTTTTCAGAGGACATTCTGACGACCTATGTCGATCAGTACGCTCCGTCTTGTACCAATTGCGAAGAGCCCGCCATGGGAGGCAAGACTCCCGGTATTTCGAGCTTCGCCGCCCTCGACAAACCCTTTCCCTCGGGCCAAGGCGACACCGTTTGCTTCTTGACGGCTGTGCCGCAAACCGAACAGGGGAATTCCCTCTCCGATGATGAGCGTGATAATCCAATTGTCGAAGTTTCTTTCAAACTTGTCACTTCGAATTGCACTACCGATCCTCCCCTTAGGGATAAGACCGCAACACTTTCCGTCGCCAGTCTTGACACGAATGGAAATCTTGTTTTCGCGTCGCTAGTTAACGGAGACTCCAATAAGTTCCACTTTGACAAGAAGAACGGCGTCAACGTGCAGGACATCAACACCAATAAGCTTCCCTCTGGGTTGTATTACGTCACCGTGATTTCGACCCTGTTTTCTCCGGTGACGACAACCTTTACAATTCCGTGATCTGAACGAAGGCGAATCCACAAATTTTAATTTTGCTCGGCGGGCTGCGCGGAAATGCCTGCCAGATCTTGCCGCTTGACGACAGCGTCGCTCCCGGATTCCTGGCGAATTAGCGATATGG
>CAVPKZ010000130.1:0-33323 GCA_963705755.1 uncultured Acidobacteriota bacterium
TGATCGCCAATCTGGTGGCGAACGTACGTGCGCAGACGCGCGTCGCCGGGCACGCGAGCGCCGCACCTCCCTGCTCTACGCCATGAGCCGGGAGCTCGCCGCCACGCGCAGCTTCGACAACCTCGCGCGCGTCGCCGTCAAACACGTCGCTGAGACGTTCTCCGGACGAGCGGCCGTGCTCTTGCCGGACGATCACGGGCGGCTGCGCGCCCTCAACGGCCCGGAGCTCGTCACCCTCGAAGATCCCGATCTGTCGGTCGGCCAATGGGTGTTCGACCACGGCCGGCCGGCGGGACTCGGCACCGATACCTTACCCGCCGCGCTCGCCCAGTACCTGCCGCTCACCGGCACGCAGCAGACGCTCGGCGTGCTGGCGGTGCAGCCGGTGCAGCGCCGGCGGCTGCTCCTGCCGGAACAGCGGCATCTGCTGGAAACGTTCGCCGGCCAGATCGCTCTTGCCATCGAGCGCGCGCAGCGCGCCGAAGAGGCCGAGGCGGCGCGGGTCGCCGTCGAGACGGAGAGCTTGCGCAATTCGCTGCTCGCGTCGATCTCGCACGATCTGCGTACCCCGCTCGCCGCGATCATGGCGGCGAGCCACGCGCTCAGCGACCCGAAAATGCCGCCCGACGCCGAGACCCGCTCGCGGCTGGCGCGCGTCATCGAAGGCACCGCGCAGCAAATCTCCGAGCTCATCTCCAACGTGCTCGACTTGATGAGCTTTCAGTTCGGCGAAGTGCATCTGAACCGCGACTGGCATCCCGTGGACGCGCTGGTGGAGGGCGCGCTCGCGCGGCTCCAGGGGCGCTCCGCGGGCCATGAGATTCAGGTGAGCCTGCCGGCCGATCTGCCCGCCGTCGACGTGGACGCGGCGCTGATCACGCGCGCGTTGGTCAATCTGCTGGAGAACGCCGTCAAGCACACACCGCCCGGAACGCGCGTCACGGTATCTGCGAGTCTCGAGGGCGGGTCCGTGCGGATCGTGATCGACGACAACGGGCCCGGGCTTCCGCCTGGGCCGCCCGAGCAGCTGTTCGCCAAGTTCGAGCGCGGCGGGACCGAGGCGGGCATCGGCGGCGCAGGACTCGGCCTCGCGATCTGCAAAGCCATCATCGAGGCGCACGGCGGCCGGATCACCGCCGCGCAAAGACCGGGCGGCGGCGCCCGTTTCACTTTCACGCTGCCGACGAGAACGCGCCGCGCGGATCGCCGGGAGCCTGAGCGCCTGTCGAGGCGCGCCGCGGCCCGGGCCGCTAGTCAAAGAATTTTGGAGGTCCCGCAAACCCGCCCGCCGCGCGCAGCGCATCGGCGTCCATGAGCTTGCCTTCCATCATGACGACCCGCGTGTGCCGCAGATCGCCGATGTGCCGCGATGGATCGCCGTCCACGAGAACCAAGTCGGCTTGCTTGCCCACGGCAATCACGCCAACCCTCGAATCGACCCCGAGCATGTGCGCGGGCACCAGCGTCGCGCTCGCCAATGCTTCGGCGGGCGTGAAGCCCGCCTCGACATAGAGCTCGAGCTCGCGCACGAGCTCCATTCCCGACCCATCGGTGCCGGCGACGATGGGAACACCCGCGCGGTGCAAAGCGCCGACGAGCTCGAGCAATTTGCCGAAGCTGCGCCGGTAGTCCGCGCGGGTGAGATCGGCGGGGACTGCGAAGCCGCCCTGGCGAAAGCCACGCTCGACGGCGGGAGGCAGCGTGCCGAGATAAGGCGAATACGCCGGCGACAGGTCGCCGTTCTCGGGCACGAGCAGCGCCTCGAACACGACGGCGGTGGGGTCGACCGCGATCTTGCGCGATGCCATGGTGGCGATGAGCGATTTCATGGGCTCCGCGCCGAGGTCGACGTCTTTCGCATACCGGCCGATGCCCTCGAAGCGCGCGATGCCGTTCGATTTGTTCACCACCGAATCCGGCATGGCCTGCATCATCACGAAATTGATGTGCGTGATCTCATCGTAGCCGTCGTTGATCGCATCCAGGGGACGCATCCCGGCCGGCAGATGTCCGTGCACATGCAGCCCGAGTCGATGTGCTTCCGCGGCGGTGGCCGTCACCCAGGATGGGTTGAACGTACCGTAGAGCTTGATGCCATTGAAGCCGTCGGCCTTGGCCTTGCGCACCGCGGCGAGCGCCTCGTCCTGCGTCGTGGCGATCGTCCCCGCTTGTGCGGAATTGGGACCTTTCCCGTCGATCAGGACCGAGGGATAGACCCGCGGGGTGAGCAGCAAATCGTGCGCGCGCCGATCCGCCCGCGCGATCGTGAGCGCATTGATGTTGCCGGGATCGCGGCAGGAGGTGATCCCCAGCGACAGGAGCATGGGGCCCGCGGAATCGTCGGGAAAATGCATGTGCGAGTCCCACAGTCCGGGTACCAGGGTCTTACCCGTTCCATCGATGACCTGCGTCCCCTCGGGCAGCGCTGCCGAAGCGGCCGGCGAGATGCGCGTGATCACGCCCTCGCGCACGAGGACGGTCTGGTCCTCGGCAAAATGCGTGCCGGCGAGGAATGCGCGCACGTGCGTGAAGGCGACGGGTCCCGCCGGTGTTTTCAGCAAGGCTTTGAGGACGGCCGGCGAATGCCTCGCCAACGCCTCATCCTGAATCTTCTGCAGCTGGGACTCGGCGCTCTCGTAGCCCGCGGGCAGCCAGGACAGAGCGCCCACCGAGGCGAAAAAGCGCCCTTTGCCGTCCACCCAGAGGGGTATGGGCGTGTTGTTCAAGCCGCTCACCGCATAGGCGGTCACCGTCTGCCGCCGTTCACCTTCGCCGACCGTCGCAGTGGCGAGGATTTCCGCGCGCGCTCGACCGCCGGGCAGGAGCGCGAGCGAGCGGCCCGGTGCGGCCACCAGCGCCTCGAGAAGATCGGCCGTCAAGTCGATGGGGCCGCCGAAGGCCACGTACTCCGCCGCGCCCGTATACGGCGCGCTCGAGGCATCGACCGGACTCTTCCAGGCCGCCTTGCCGTCTGCGATCGAGAAATGTTCCGCAGCATCCCCGTTCGGCGTGAAGCCGCGCACGCTCACGGTTTGCAGCATGCCGTCGCGCCCAATCCGGGCGGAGCTGTCCACCTCGAATACCTGACCGCGCAGGACGAAACTCTCGCGCCCCATGCGCAGACCGTCGCCGGTTTCCCAGCGCGAGGACTCGCCGTGCTTGCCGGCGCTCGACAGGACGATGAAGCGTTGCGCATTGGCGGGGGGCTTGGCGAGATCCCCCACGGGAGTCGGCGTCTCCTGCGCGGCGGACGCCGCGAGGGTCGACAGCAGGGCAACGCAGAGCGCGGCGAGGCACGAGGGAGCGAGGCGGCTCAGCTTCATGACGAAGGCCCTCCTGTGAAATCGTTGGTGGCGCATGGTAACCCGGGAGCGCAGGCCGGCGGCGGCGCGCGCGCCGGCTCGCGCGGCTTCGAGAGCAGGTGAGCCGCGACCGCGGTGAATACGATGGCACCGCCGACAAAGGTGCCGGGAGTCGGGGTCTCCCCGAGCGCGAGCCACACCCAGAGCGGCGCGAGCGGCGATTCGAGCGAGCTCAAGAGCGCGGTTTCGATCGCCGGCAGCAGCTTGGCGCCCGCGGCGAACAGCGGGACTCCGATGGCGAAGTTCATGACGCCGAACACCGCGAGCCAGCCAAGATCGCTGCCTGCGGACAAGGGTGAGCGCAAGGGCCACGCGATCAGGGCACTCAAGAGCGAGGACAGGCACGCCGTCAGCAGCACCGGCAGGCCCTTCGAGTTGCGCGCGACGACGGTGGCCACCGCCATGGAGAGCGTCATGCCGAGCGCGTATAGATCGCCGACCCACCCGCCGCCGCCGCCCAACCCGACCATGACCGCAACGCCCGCGAGCGCCGCGAGGCTCGCGAGCACCGATCGAACGTTCGGCCGTTCGCGCAGTGCCATCCAGCCGAGCGCCGCGGCAGGGAACGGCGCGGTCGCGTCGATGACCGCGACGCTGGCCACCGTCGTGTGCCGCAGTGCCGATAGGTAGAAGATCATGCCCGCGCCCGACTGGACAACGAACATCCAGCCCGTCCACCCGAGTCCCTTGAGATCGCGCCAGGTGTCCGCAGGGCGCACGAACGAGAGCACGGCGGCGAGCGCCGCCGCGCATGAGGCCGCGCCAGGCGATCATGGTCCAGCTGTCGGCATGGATGAGCCGCGACAGCAATCCGCCCAAGCTCCACGATGCCGCCGCGCCGCTGATGAGCAATAATCCCAACCGTTGATCCGATCTCTCGCATGGAAATCCGTGCTCGCTCGCTAGCTTATAGGAACTGTCATACGGCGCGGCATTATGGCAAAGATCGCATCGTCGCTCGATGGCGACGAGTTTTCCGTGGCGCGCGATGACATTCAATAGCGTGCGTCGCGTCGCATCTCGCGGCTCGCCGCACTCGATACGCTGCCGTCAGTCTCAAACCTCGCCGGAGTTTTCCATGATCGACGAATCAATGAAGGGTGCATATCAGATCAATCTCCCGAAGGATCTTCTGTCCGAATCGAGGAAACAGCCGAAGCCGAAGAAGGAGCATCTCAAGGTGGAAGGCTGTCGGACCTCGGGGCTCTCGCGGGTCTCGGAATTGCTGATCGGCAAGGATTGAAGACAGTCGAATGCGCCCCGCGACGCCGATGCGCCTCCCGCCCGGAGGTGCGCGATCCAAGGCGCGCGCGTAGGCGCGCGATTACATCCGGTTATAAGTCAAATCGACTGTCCGGCGGTTCGTGGCGGGCTTAGGATCATGAGCTGGAGACAAAGCCCGATGCGCCTATCCAAGCCATTGTACGAATCCCTGCCGCTCATCTATGGGGTGATCGGCACGTCCGCCATCGTCATCGCCTATTTCGAGCCGGAACGGATCCGTTCCATCGTCGCGTTCTGCATCGGGCTCGCCGCAGCGATCGCCGCGCTGACGGTGTTCCTGCATCGTCAAGATCGACGCGCGCTCAGCCGCGAGTACCGCAGCGATAGTCTCGACGTTCGTCGCGGCTGGGCCGAAAGGCGCCTGCGAGGCGCGTCACTGGGTACCCCTGCTACGCTGACGTTCGCTGCGCGCGCGTCTGCTACGCGCGTCTGCTCGCCGCGCGTCTCCTAGGCGAGTCGGCTACGCGGTCCTCACCCTGCTTTTCGGATTCCGATTCGGCCGCCTCGGTGCCTGCCGCGCGCGGGGCGGGCGCTCGTCCATGTACATGATCTCGTGCTGACCGACGAGAACCACGTCGCCGTCGTTCAAGTTGTGCCGGCGAACGCGTTTGGATTTGACGTAGATGCCGTTGGTGCTGTTCAGATCCTCGATCAGGCACGAGTCGGGTTGGGTCACGATCTGGCAGTGATGGCGGCTGATGAATTTGCTGTCGATCTGCAGGTCGTTGTCCGGCGTTCGGCCGATGACCAGGCGGCCCGGCCGAAGCTCGCGCTCCAGCAGGGTCGTCCCGCCGCTCGCAAGCAGGATGCGCCCCACCGGAGGCCCGACATCCGGCGTGCGCGCGGCAGCATGGCTTCCATGCTGCAACCGCATGCGATTGGTGCGCGAGGCGAATTCGGCCCACTGCAGCTCGCTGATCGCGGCATCGAGATCCTGCCGCGGTCGACCGAATCGCTGTCGCGGCCGAAGGCGGCCATCATGCAGGTATCGCAGAGGGTGTTGACCAGGCGCGGCACGCCGCCCGTGTATCTGTAGATCGTGGGGTACGTGTCCTCGCCGAAAATGCGCCGTCCCTGGGAGCCCGCCACTTCGAGCCGATGATCGATGTACGCGGCCGTCTCCGCCGCGGTGAGCGCCGCGAGATGAAATCTCAGGCGCACGCGTTGCACGAGCTGGACGAGATCCTTGGAATTGAGCTTGTCGTTGAGCTCGGGCTGTCCCGCGAGAATGATGCGCAGCACCTTTTCCTTGGTGGTCTCGATGCCGGACAGCATGCGGATCTCCTCGAGCACGCGGTAGCTCAGATTCTGCGCCTCGTCGATGATCAGCAGCGACTTTGCGTCCCGCGACGTGCTGTTCGGTCAGGAACTGATTCAGCGTCGCCAGCACCTCCGGCTTCTTCATGTCGAACGGAGTGAAGCCGAACTGCACCAGAACCGTCTGCAGGAAGGCGGTCGGCGACAGCTGGGTCTGGTTGATCTGCGCGACGACCACGTCGGCCTGCAGCTCGCGCAGGAACGTCTCGATCAAGGTGGTCTTGCCGGCGCCGATTTCGCCCGTGATGATCACGAAGCCGTCGGTGAACCAGATGGTCGACTCCATGTACGCCTTGGCGCGCGCATGCTGTTTGCTCAGGTAGAGGAACTGCGGGTCCGGGCTCAGGCGGAACGGCAGTTCATGCAGTTTGAAGAGTTCTAGGTACATACGCGATGCCAGTCTACGGGATTGCGCGCCTTGGCGTGAAATGCCCGCTTCAGGACCACTTGATCGATTTTAATGCATCCGCGAGCGCCCGATCGCGCTCCCGGCACGGCTCTTGAGGATGGTGCAATGGCCGAATTTGCGGCCCGGACGCGGCTCTTTGCCATAATCGTGGTAGGCCAGGCCCTCGATGCCAAAAGCCGCTCGCGGTCCGGGCATTTGCCCGAGGAAATTGATCATGGCGGTGTGTCCCAGCGGCCGCGTGCTGCCCGAGCGGCAGACCGCAAATCGCGCGCAGATGATTCTCGAATTGGCTGGTCACGCAGCCTTCGATGGTCCAGTGGCCGGAGTTGTGGACTCGCGGGCGCCATTTCGTTGGCGATCAGCCGGCCCTCGACCACGAAGAACTCGATGGTGAGCACGCCCACGTAGTCGAGCGCGTCATGCACGCGCTTCAAGTAGATCCGTGCCGGCCGCTCGAGCGCGCGGTTGGCATAGGGCGCGATGCCGTAGCGCAGGATGCCGCCGCCGTGGGTGTTGGCCGACAGCGGATAGTAGACGATGTCGCCGGCGGCGGAGCGCGCGGCCACGATGGACACCTCGCGCGAGAAGCGCTGGAATTTCTCGTAGATCAGCCCGCGCGCGCCGATCGAGAGCCCAAGCCGCGTCGATGTCCTCCGGGCGCCTGAACACGACTTGACCCTTGCCGTCATAACCCATGCGCCGCGTCTTGAGCACGCCGGGGGGCCGAGCTTCGCGCGGCTCGCGCGAGATCCTGCCGCGCGTCGACCGCGGCATGCTCGGCCACCGGGATTTGAGGCGCTTCGAACAGCGCCTTCTCGTGCAGGCGATCCTGCGAGACCTCCAGCGCCGCGCGAGGCGGGCGGACCTGCGTCAGCGTTCTCGAGCGGCGCGAGCGCCTTGCCCGAGATGTTCTCCCAGTCGAACGTGAGCACATCGCTCTTGCGAGGCGAGCTCTGCGAGCAGCGCGGGATCCTCGAGCCCGCCGGTCAGGATCGGCGCGACCTGCGCCGCCGGCGCATGCGGCGCTGCGATCGAGGAAGAACAGCGGATTCCCAGCGGATACCCGGCGAGCGCCATCATGCGCCCCAGTTGTCCCGCACCGACGATGCCGACGTGCAAGGGCTTCAAGATGGCGCGAGGATCGGGTTTGTTGAGTACCGCCGCGGTTTGCGCGGCGCGAAACGCATCCAGGGCCGACGCGGATGTCGGCGAGTCTCGTTGGCGAGGATGCGCGGCCGCGAACAGCGCCGCATTCCGGGCGCCGGCGGCGCCGATGGCGAAGGTCGCGACCGGAATGCCGCTCGGCATCTGCGCGATCGACAGCAGCGAATCGATGCCGCCCAACGCCTTGGTTTGCACGGGCACGCCGAGCACCGGAACCGAGGTCTTGGCCGCGGTCATGCCGGGCAGGTGCGCCGCACCGCCGGCGCCGGCGATGATGGCCTTGAGCCCCCGCTCGCGCGCGGACGCTGCGTATTCGAACAAAAGATCGGGCGTGCGATGCGCCGAGATCACCCGAACCTCGTGCGCGATCGCAGCGAGTCGAGCGTATCGGCGGCACCCTGCATCGTCTCCCAGTCGGACGACGATCCCATGATGATTCCGACCAGGGCTTTCATGGCGCTAGTTTAGCAAGCCTACCCGAGCAACTGCCGCAGAAACGCGAAAAGCTCCCTGGCGCCGCCGGGCGAGCGCTGTTCCTGGCGTTCGCGCTCGGCCTTGTGCAAGAAGCCTCGACAGGGCCCCGCGGTCCGCCCGCGGGTACTCCTGCAGCAACTCGGAACGGCGCCGGCGCGGGTCCGACAGCAGCCGGTCGCGCCAGCGCTCGATTTGCTGGAAAGTGCCGGATTTCCGAGTCGTGACGCAGCTTGCGTCTCGGCGAGCTTCGCGAGCACCGGCTCCGGATCGATATTGCGCATCAATTTGCCGATATATTGCCGCTGCCGAACCTGCGCGCCGTGCGAGGGCAGGCGCTGCAAATCGCACAGCGCCACGAACAGGTTGTCCGGCAAATCCAGCTCCTTGATCTCCTGGTCCGGCAGGGCGGACAGCTTGACTCCCAGCTCCTGCAGCGAGGAGGCTTCGCGCTTGCGGGCGCTCTTGCTCGGGCGTCCGCGGCTCGGTCTCGCCGGCGATTTCGGGTTCTTGCTCCATGGGCATGCGCCCCATGCTACCACCCTTGCAGGGCGCAAGCGGCCTGGAAGTGCGATCGGCTCGAGAGATCGCGCCGGGGTAGAATGCCGGCTGGAGACCCCTTTCGATCGTGCCGGAGATCACGATGGCCCTGCGCCCGCGCATTCCCTACGCCCTACCCGGGAAGACCTCAAATCCATCATCGAGCGCGCGCTCGAAGAGGCGCGCGTCGCGCGGCGCGACGCAGGCCGAGGCCGCGGTGAGCCAGAACAGCGGCCTTTCGGTCGGCGTGCGCCTGGGCGAGGTCGAAACGCTCGAGCACCAGCGCGACCGCAGCATGGGCATCACGGTGTATTTCGGTCAGCGCAAGGGATCGGCGAGCACGGCGGATTTCTCTCCCGAGGCAGTGCGGGCCACGGTGGCGAAGGCCTGCAGCATCGCCCGATTCACGGCCGAGGATGCCTACTCGGGGCTCGCGGATGCCGCGCTCATGGCGCGCTCGCAGCCGGACCTGGATCTCGATCATCCCTGGGACCTGCAGCGCGGAGCGCGCCATCGAAATCGCCAAGGCCTGCGAGTCGGCGGCCCTCGCGTTCGATCCGCGCATCAACAATTCCGAGGGCGCGTCGGTCGACACCCATCAGGGCCTGCATGTGTATGGAAATACGCACGGATTCGTCGGCGGCTATCCGACCACCTCGCACACCGTGAGCTGCGTGGTGCTCGCGGGCACCGGCGAGGACATGCAGCGGGACTACTGGTACTCGACCTCGCGCGATTGGCGCGACCTCGAGCGATGCGGAGGCGATCGGGCGCGAAAGCGCGCGGCGAACCATCGCGCGCGCTTGCGCCCCGCAAGCTCTCCACGCGGCGCGCGCGCGGTGCTGTTCGTGCCCGAGATGGCGCGCGGCCTGATCGGCCATTTCGGCGCCGCGATTCGCGGCAGCAGCCAATACCGGCAATCGTCGTTTCTGCTTGAACGCCGCGGGCCAGCAGATATTTCCCAGGGGCTTCTCGATCGCGGAGCGGCCGCATATCCCGAAGGCCATGGGCAGCGCGCCGTTCGACGAAGAGGGCGTGGCGACGCGCGACCGCGAGCTCGTCGAGCGACGGCGTGCTCACGGGCTACATCCTGTCGAGCTACTCGGCGCGCAGGCTCGGGATTGACGACGACGGGCAACGCCGGCGGCGCGCACAATCTCGTGGTCGCCCCGAATGCCGCCGGCGGCTGCGACGGCGATGCTCGCGCGGCTCGGCACGGGCTTGCTCGTCACGGAGCTCATGGGCCAGGGCGTCAACGCCGTGACCGGCGATTACTCGCGCGGCGCCGCCGGATTCTGGGTGGAGAGCGGCGCGGTCCAGTATCCGGTGGCCGAGATCACCATCGCCGGAAACCTGCGCGACATGCTCAAGGACATCGCGGCCGTCGGCGACGATGTGGATGCGCGCGGCGGCATTCGCGTGGGATCGATCCTGCTGCAAGGAAATGACCATCGCCGGCGAGTAGCGGCCGGCGTCGCCAGGCGCGACCTGCGGCCTCAGTCCGCGGCGATCAGAATCCTCGAGCGACCGGTCGCCCGAGGCTCTGCTGAGCGCGGCGTCGACTTCGCTCGATCACCCGCGCAGCGCGCGGCCGCAGGCGCGGCCCGCGGATCCGGTGAGCCCAGCGGCCGCTCTGCGGGCGCGCACCGCCTCGATGATCGACGCGATCAGGATGTCCTTCGGATCGCGGCCCGGCACGAAAATTCTCGGATTCTCGGTCGCGACGATGAGCCCGGCTCTCTCGAGGCTCGCGATCACAGGCGCGAGCGAGACGCCGGGCATGTCGAGCTCGGCGATGAGCCGCCCGGCATTCCAATGCGTGCCGCCCCGGCGCGTAGTCGCGCGCGATCAGGTACATGACCGACAGGGCGAGCTGCTCGCGCACGCTGCCCGTGAGATGGATCGATTCGCGGCCGTGCGGCAGATATTGCGGAAACTGCACGTAGAAGGCGAGCTCGGCGCCGATCAGCAGGATGAGCCAGCTCAAGTAGACCCAGATGAGCGTGGTGAGCACGATGGCGAAGCCGGTATAGACCGCCACCATCTGCGAGGAGTACACGATGAACGCGGTGAACATCTGGCCGACCAGGCCCAGATGATGCCTGCGGTGACTCCGCCGATGAGCGCGGCGCGAAACTCGACCCGGGTATTGGGAATAAAGGCGTACATGAAGGTGAATACGACGGTGACGATGGCGTAGGGCACATCCGGCCGATCCCGATGCATGAGCCAGCCCAGATGCGCGACGGCGTGCAGCCACTGGGCCGCGGGACTGTGCAGCGCGGAGCCCAGGAGCCCGAGCGCCGACCGCCAGCAGGACGGGCCCGACGATCATGATGCTCAAATACTCGATGAAGCGGCGCGCCAAAGCTTCGCGCGGCCGGCTCGACCCGCCACACGAAATTGAAGCTGCCTTCGACTTTCTGGATGGTGGCTGATGCACCGTGTAGGTGAGAAATAGCCAGGCCGATCGAGCCGAGGACATCGCCGCGCATGTTGGCGACGAACGCAAGCAGCGATCGGTGAGCTCGTTCGCCGCCACGCCGAGCGGACGGAAGAACTCATGAAGAACCAAATGCAGGTCTATGCGCGCGCCGATTCCCTTCAAGATCGCAATTCCCATACTTGACGCGAGCCACCAGCCGCGGTTGCAGCCACTCAATTTTTTCCTTTAATTTCGGTACCTCACTAAACACACTCTTTGCCTGCCTGAGCTTTTGTAACTGTTCGTAGATTTCTTTTTGCTTGGCGTAATCAAAGCCCGTTCCCACGCTGCCGATAAATTCAAGCTGCGGTCCATCGTAAAGCCCCAGCACCAGGGCGCCAAAAAATTCACGGCTCCTTCTCGGTGCCGTCCATCCGCAGACCACCGCATCCAGTTCATTCACAATCTTGAATTTCAGCCAAAGCGAAGTCCTCTGCCCCACATAGGCACTGTCTCTTTTCTTTCCAATAATCCCTTCCAGCGATTGCTGTCCGGCCGCTTCGTATAATTCTTTGCCTTTCTCGATTTCATGTTCTGAGTAACGAATGTGATTATTGGGGCGAAGAATTTGCTTGAGCAGCTCTTTCCTCTTTTCCAGCGGAACTTTCCGCAAGTCATAGCCATCGCAGTACAGCAGGTCAAACGCGTAGTAGGTGGCCGGAATGGATTCCAGCAATTGTTGCGAAGGGTTGCGGACGCCTGCGCGATTTTGCAATTTTTGAAAATTACTGCGTCCCGCGGAATCCAGAGCCACTATTTCGCCGTCGACGATCGCTTCGCTTGCGTCCAGCTGGTTCGCCAGGTCACGAACCTCCGGGTACTCCGGCGAAATTTCTCTGCCGGCACGAGAGCGCACAGAAACTGCGCCGTTTGCGAGATACGCCAGGCCGCGCACCCCGTCCCACTTCACTTCGAAGAGCCAATCTGGACTTGAGAATGGTTTCTCGCTTAACGATGCCAGCGTCAGCGGAATGGAGCACGGCATTGGCACTTTGCGCGCACCCGGAAGGGAACTGATCTTGTTCGCCTCCAGCGGCGCGCGCGCGGGCCGGCCAAGTTTCACGTCTTCCAGGGTCCGCCCGGAAACTATGGATTGTGCATGCTTTTCAGCGTCCCAAAGCGGATCGGCAAATTCGTCGCGATGCTTTATCAACAACCACTCGTTTTTTACTTTTGAGTTTTTCAGTTTTACCAAAACAAAACTGCCACGCACTTTTTCCCCGTGCAGGGTAAATTTCAGCTCGCCGCGCGCCAGTTGCGCGTCGGCATCCAGATGACCTTCGACTTCATAGGTGCCCTGATCCCAGACGATCACTTCTCCGCCGCCGTATTGCCCCTTGGGAATCACTCCTTCGAATTTGCGATATTCCAGCGGATGATCTTCCACGTGAACGGCCAGCCGTTTATCCCCGGGATTCAGCGAAGGGCCCTTAGGCACCGCCCATGATTTGAGAACGCCACCAACTTCAAGGCGCAGATCGTAGTGCAGCCTGGTTGCCTCGTGTTTTTGGATGACGAACCGCCGTGCTTTTGCTTCGCCAACGACGCTCCCGGCCGGTTCGGCGGTTTTGTCAAAATGTCTTTTCTGCCGGTACTCTGCGAGTTTTTTCATTTCATGTGTCACGAATACGGTCAGCAAATCCGCAGCGCAATCGTCACTCAGAATAAGCACTCTGCTCGGAGGAGTCGAGCTTATCTGCCTGCGTTCATCGACGCTGCATCAATGATTTACCTGATTCGTGCGCGGGAATTCACGGCGTACCGTTTCTAGTTTGGCGCCGCTGAATGCGGCAGGAGGGCATCGATGGCTCATTCCGTGTGGAAAGGTTCGCTCAGCTTAAACTTGCTGACCATTCCAATTCGTTTGTTCACCGCCGCGCGCAGCGAGCGCATGAATCTCCACCAAATTCATCCGGGATGCAAAACGCGCTTGCGCCAGCCCCTTTATTGCCCCACGTGCGAACGCTATGTGGAACGCTCGGAAGTGATTAAAGGGTATGAACACGACGACAGCCAATATGTCTTGATTGAAGATGAGGAGCTGAAAAAGATAATGCCGCGGTCCGGACGCACCATGGAAATTGGAGCCTTCGCGAGAGAAGAGCGGATCGATCCGATTTATTTCGACTCTTCGTATTTTGCATTGCCGGAAAAAGATAGCGAGACGGCCTATGCCTTGTTATTGAAGGCGCTTGAGGATAAAAATCGTGTCGCCATTACCACCATGACGATGCATCAACGGGAATCTACGGCTTCCATTCGTCCCCGCGACCATGGGCTCACCGTTCATACCATGTTTTTTGAAAACGAGATTCGACACGTCGAGGGCTACGGCAAGATTGACGAAAATATCCACCTGCAGCCCCAGGAAATTAAATTAGCGGAACAACTGGTGGAAACCCTAGCGGAAGATTTTGAGCCGTCCAAATATCACGACACTTTCCAGGAAAATCTCCAAGCGCTCATCGAGTCTAAACAGAAGGGTCGAACCTTCGTGGAAGAGCCAAATCCTGGTCGCGGCGCACCGGTCATCGACATGATGGAGGCTCTGAAGCGCAGCGTTCTTCAGTCCGAAGCTGCCAATAAGGGAAAATCTTCCAGGACCCGTCGAGAACATGAAGGTCGCAGAGAACACGAAGGCCGCCGGCGATTGGCGAGCTAGATTGGATCGGATAAAAGCAGTGCCACGGGGAAATCCTTTAACGCTTCACTTACGCTTAATCCAGCGTCTCGATTCCGCTGGGCCGTGATGGAGTCACTGGTAAGGATGTTTTGCCAACTCGAGGGCCCATCGGGCAACACTATTGAGGTGTTTCCCCAGAATCTCGCGTGCTCATTTGAATTCTTCACCATCCCTGAACCGGCCAGCCATTTCGGAGCGAGAATCAACACTCGCTGATTTTGAAAAATCCGAAAGAACGCCGTGACATTTTGCGACCGCTCGCCGGATATTTCCGCCGTCACGAACTTGCCAACCGTAAAGAGCTTGCTGAATTCCTGCCGGAATCGCAGAGCCTTCGCGATCAAATAAAGTTTGATTCGCCCATCCGTCCAGTTCTTCAGCAATTCACGAACGAATCCAGCCGTCTCTCGCGTAGCGTCTTGATTGAGGCTTTTTAAAAGTTCGATCCGACGCGCAAAATCAACGGTGCCGCGATTATCGGGATCTACCAGCCGCAAATCCCATAACTCCGAGCCCTGGTAAAAATCAGGCACTCCCGGCGCGGTGATTTTCAGCAACGTCTGGCTGAGGCTGTTCAGCATTCCGTAAAACGCAATATCGCGGTGGAAGCTAAAAAAGTCCATAAGAAACTCATTGTTTTGTTTCTCGTCAAGAATTGCGGCGATAAACTTTTTCAATCCTTCTTCGTGAACCAGATTTGGCCGTGTCCACCGGGTATGCACCATCGCCTCGCGAATCGCTTTCACCGCGTACGACTGTAGTCTTTCCAGTACCCCGCCGAGCTCGCTTTGCTCCAGCGGCCACATACCCAGCAGCGTTTGGTACAAAAAATATTCCTCGTTGTGGTCGGGAACCATCGCCCCACCATTCCCGGCGATCTTGTATTTCTCATTCATCGCCGCCCACAGGTGCAGGCGTTTCTGCCACTCTTGCGGCATTTCAGACAAAACGCTTATCCGAGCGCGGACGTCCTCAGCTCTCTTCGTATCGTGGGTGGAGCTGGCATTCATGGAATGCGGCCATCTGTTTTGCCGCTCGGCGATAAATTCAAAAAAGTCCCGTGGGCAAATGGCATCGGGCGCGGGGTCGCCACCTACTTCGTTTAGCGACACCAATGGGTGGTAAACGTAAAGCGTAGTGTCCTCCAGGCCCTTTGCCACTATCGGCCCGGTGGATTGCTGCCAGCGCAAAACAAAACTCAGACGCGCTTCGCGGTGATCCGGCAAAACGTGCGGCGGAGCCAGCAGCAACAGCACGTCGCGCAGAAAATCAAAACATTGCGGATTTAGACTCGGTTTGCGCAAACGTGCTTGAGCCAGCGCTTCTTCCAAGACCCTGGTTGCCTCCGGCGGCAGATCCAGGTTTCGAATGTAAGTGCGATATACCGCAAAGCACGCGGTCGTTTCAATGAGCGCTTCGGTCAAATCGTGACGCGGCAAATCACGAGCATAGCGAGCTTGTGCCGCTAATTCGCCGAGCTGCCTGCCTAGGGACCGCATTTCCACGCCCAAAATCGTGCCCATTACCAATTTTTTCTTCTGGTACAGCACCTCGCTGAATTTCAGGTGGTGGCCGATAAAATGTGAATAAATGCGCTCAATTTCTTTTGCGCCCTGTGGCTCAACCAAGATTCGATTGGCAAAATTCAGGTAGTCATAGCCCGTGGTGCCCGCCACCGGCCAGTCGTCCGGCAGGTTTTCACTGCGCGCCAGAATTTTTTCCACCAGCACGTACGCTTCTTCGCTAGCCGTGGCTCCATCTTCTGCCGCCACACGTTCCTGCAATCGTTTCAGGTACGCTAGCGGATCGCGCAATCCGTCGATGTGGTCTATAGACGCAATCCGGAAACCGCGCCCCGCGAGATGAGCCTCAAAATCAAACTGTGCGTGGCGTCGAATACCAAGGAATCCTCGACGCGCATACCCACCAGATCGGTAATCGTGAAAAAACGCCGGTAATTGATGGTTTCGTTGACGTTCTGCCAGAATGCGAGAACATAATATTGTTCCCCAAGCAGCCGCTGCAGATTGGCGAAACTGGCCGGATCACCTTCCTTGCCGTTAAAGTCCGCAAGATTTTCCTGAACAAATTGCGTAACCTCTTTGCTCCCCGCCGCCAGTTGCCGCAAACGTTCGCGTATGGACTCGAACCGCACGCGCTTGTCCGAAGCTGACTCCGCCGGCGTCGTATCGCGCTCGGAGATCAAGGAAAGTGCGGCCACAATCCCTTGATACTCGTGATAAGAAGCCGAGTTTTCATCCAGCAGGTTTTTTAGGCTGGCAATGCGGTGTTGCAAAACAGACCGGTAGGTCGCGGTGCCAACGGAAATGACGATTCGAAATATCCGATGGAGAATTGCCCGTGGCGAAAATCAAGTTTCAACTCGCCACTGTCCAGCGCTTCGCCAAACGGCCGTCCGAGTATCGGTAAAAGAATCTTGTTGTCCAGATTTCGCGAGGGAGGATGCCAATCTATATCAAAGTAAGAAGAGAACGCCGAATCCGGCCCATTTTCGAAAACGTCCATCCACCAGGGATTTTCGCTGCTGGCGGCCATATGGTTGGGCACGATATCCAGCAGCAATCCCATGCCGCGTTTTTCCAACTCACTTACGAAAACTTCAAAATCCTTTTCAGTTCCTAAATCCGGATCAAGGCGATTCGGATTGGTAACGTCATAGCCATGACCACTGCCACGACGGCTGGTAAGAATCGGCGAAGCATAAATTTCCGTAATGCCAAGTTCCCGCAGATAGTCAAGAATTCCAACCGCATCGTTAAACGTAAAATTCTTGTTGAACTGCAACCGGTAAGTCGCGAGCGGAATGCGGGTAGAAACCATGATGTCAAGCGCCCAAAATACGTAGTCTGTCTCGAAGTGCGGCCAATTCCTTCATCCAGGTTGCCGCTTCCGGATCGTTATTCTCTGCCCCCAAGCGCCGCTCCTCAATGGCTTTCATCAGAGGCGCGTAAGAAATGTTTTGCGCCTCCCATAGCGTTACGGGAAACGGCAACGTCTGCGCCAGCTCCAGCAGCTTTCGAAATCGTTGCACAGTTTCCATATCGTCGGGATGTTCCGCGAACCGGGCTGCCTGCTCTTCAATCCGCTTGCGAATGGTAAATTCCAGTGTGGTGGTATCCAAAGGCACCCGGCTGGTAGCTGCCTCTTTCAGATAACTTTGTATATTGTCTGCGTCCAGATCCGGGCGTTCGAAGGATTGCCGCAGTTGGCTGTTAATTGCCACATCCGCAGCGGCTTTAAAGGCCGCGGGAACGGGAATGTTCAGCGAATTTAAGAAACGAATCAACGGCGCCTGATTTTCGTAAATATTTCGATACGCCGCCGCCGCCGAGGTTAGTGAATCATTCAAAAGCAAGGCCACAATTTTTCTCTGTTCATCGCGGAACAGCGAACTGAGCGAGTACGAATGTTCATGGAACTCTTCATCCAGTATGCGGATGACCGCTGCGGTGTCCGCTTTGGAAAAACAGTCAATCAGTCGGGCTTTCAATTCTTCGTAGCGTTGCGGTTCATCGGAATGACGCACACCGCCGGTTACGTTGTGATCCCCCAGGTGCAAGACCCCGAAACTCATCGTCGCCGATTCACGTGTGACTTCGGAACTGAAGCGCGCCCGGCCCGTTGCCAACCGCAGTTTCCCTTCGGCTTCCAGCGAATATTGCTCCCTGTCCACGTCATAGCAATAGATGCCGGTCTTCTCGCCATAATTCTCAAATAGCGAGCTGATGGCGTAATGGCCTGCCAGCTTTTCAATGTCTACCGCGGCGGGCTTCACCCACTTCTCGTAAATTTGTGCGCCGTCGCCGTGTTCCGGCAAATTACTTTTCACTTGGCGTAAATGTTCCAGAAATTCCGGTTCGACTTCCGCGCCTAGTAAATGCCTTGGCCATTTCCACCACGCGCCCGGCATAATGAATTACCTGCACTGTTTCCAGTCCAGACAGTTCATCAAAGAACCAGCCACAGCTGGTGTACATCAGCATGGCGTGCCTTTGCATCTCCAACAGTTTTAAAGCCGCAACTTGTTCCTCAGAGCTCAACGGATGAGTCGTATGTTTGCTGAAAAACGCTTCCACACTGGCGTCAGACCGATTGAGGATTACCTGAATGTATTGATCCCGCGCGTCCCACGGATTCTTTAATAGCGGCGAAGCTTTCTCTTCAAACAGCGGATTCACTCTATCCCGCAACCAGTCCAGCGCCGCGCGCAACGGTGCGCGCCATTGCTGATTCCAGTCCCCATGGCCTCCAGAATTGCAGCCGCAATTTGAGCGCCATCGCTCCACTCCATGCACGCAACTCCACGAACTGTTCTCCACAATTTCCACAAAATGGTCGGCCGGATAGCTGTTCCAGAAAATGTCCGTAATTGGTGAGCTCCGCCAGCCTGTCGTTTTCAATGTGTTGCAGCGCGTACGTCAGCGCCATTTCGCCGAAGCGATGATGATGACCATAACTTTCCCCATCCGTAGCGATGTGCGAAAGCTGTGGCCAGCTTCGCGTGTCTGAAAAGCCGCTGATCAAGCGATCCGCGAAGCGCTTCCCGTCATTCAACAATCCTTCGAACGCCACGCCTTGAGAAATAGGCCCATCATAGAAAAAAACACTGATCGTTTTCTTCGAAGGCAAATTCACAAGATAAGCGCGGCTGGGATCGATCCGGTCGCCGCTCACATCCTTCCAGCTTCGCCCGCCTTTGCGCCGCACCCGTTTCGCCTGGCGTGGCGCCATGATGGTGTACAAAATTCCGTTCTCTGCCAGCACTTCCAACGTTTCGGTGTTCGCCGCAGTTTCCGGCAGCCACATGCCCTCCGGCCTGCGCTTGAAGCGATGCTCAAAATCGGCAATGCCCCATTTAACCTGGGTAACTTTGTCGCGCCGGTTCGCAAGCGGCAAAATCATGTGGTTATAGCTTGCGCCACCGCGGAGCCATGGCCTCCGAATTTGTGCGAACTCAGTTTGTCGGCTTCTTGCAATCGCGGCATAGACGCGCGGCGCTTTGGCCTTCGAGCCAGGAAAGCAACGTCGGGCCAAAATTAAAACTCATCTTCCGAATAGTTGTTCACCAGCTTGATGATGCGTTGCTCGTTGTCCAGAATTCGCGAGGTGGCATTGGGCGCATAACATTCCGCGGTAATGCGTTCGTTCCAGTCATGGTATGGATAAGCGGAATCTTGCAACTCGATCGCTTCGAGTGAAGGATTCTCACGAGGCGGTTGATAAAAATGACCGTGAACACAGACGTATCGCATGATTACTCCGTGACTAAATTCACTCGTTCGAATACCACAAACGACTGTGCGGACAGCGTAAGAGGATACCCCGCCTTTATTTCCTTAGGGCTAAAGAATTTCCCGGTCCGCGCCATTCTTGATCCGCGGAATTGAGCGCACAGACCACCGGCCCGCGGGCAAATGTATATCGTCAAGGGTATGTTCGCTCTTTTCCAAATTCGTAAATTGCCGCCAGCTTCTTCGAAGCCTCTTCCCCGCCGACCATGGTTATCGCGCTGCCATTCTCAAAAATCTCCACTTTGCCTGAGCCGGCCAAAGAGTATTCGCGTCTGATTCGCGAGTAACTCCCGGTACAGCGCCTGCAGAGTTCTGTGGGGTTCCTTGCTTTTCAATCCATGGTCCAGCTTTCGAATTCCGGAAAGTTGTTTCATCCTGCGGGTCTGGAACTTCTCCTTCCCACGTGAATGCCGCGAACTCGTCCTGGCGCCCTTTTCGCACCGCTTCAATCAACACTCGGATCGTCATGGCTAGTGAAATATTGAAACGGAGCTGTCTCACCATACTCCTCCCCATAAATAACAGTGGAATGAATGGCGCAAGCACTGTCACGCCCGCGGCCAACTTTAAGCCTTCAAAATCGACTAACTCGCTGAGCCGCTCGCCCCTGGCGCGATTGCCGATTTGATCGTGATTCTGGATGCAAACCACAAATTTGGAACGCGCCAATCCAGCTGCAGAATTGCCATGTCTCCGCCGCCTGAAGTTCGAATGCTGCCCGGCGTAACACCAGCCATTTCGCATCGTGACAGCCAAATGATCGCACGTCGCCGAAGTCCGAATAGTATCCGGCGCGTTCGCCGGTGAGCAGGGAATGGAGCGAATGATGAAAATCGTCGCTCCATTGCGAAGCTAAATCGTACCCACCTTGCGCGGGCGGCTTAAGCAAATGCGAGTCATTCAGGTCGCTTTCCGCGATGAGGTGAAGTTCGCGGCCTAAGCGTTCTCGCCAGTGCTTTCACCGCTTGTTTGCAGTTCCGCAAGAAAGTGCCATGCGCCGAAATCAAAAATCCCATGCACGGCGTCAAGCCGCAACACATCGATGTGATACTCCTCCAGCCAGTGCAGCGCGTTCGCAATAAAGAAATGCCTGACTGGGTCGCTGTCTGGCCCATCGTAATTGATCGCCTTTCCCCAAGGCGTCTGATACTTGTCCGTGAAGTACGGCCCGTATGCGTTGAAGTAGTTGCCTTCCGGCCCCAGGTGGTTATAGACGACGTCCAGAGCAACGGCCAAGCCATGTGCGTGCGCTGCGTCCGCAAATTTTTGAAGGCCGCGCGGACCGCCGTAGGAATTTTGTGCCGCAAACGGCTGCACACCGTCGTAGCCCCAGTTGCGGTTCCCAGGAAATTGCGCCACCGGCATCAATTCAATCGTGGTGATCCCCAGGTCATGCAAACGTGCTAAGTGGGGAATCAGTGCTTCAAACGTTCCTTCAGGAGTGTACGTGCCAACATGCAGTTCATAAATTACGCTGCGGTCCAGTTCGAACCCGTGCCAGGGCGAGTCCGTCCACTCGAAATCTTTCAGATCGATGACTTGCGATGGCCCATGAACACCCTCGGGCTGAAATCGCGAGGCAGGATCCGGAAGCTCCCGCCCGTCCTCAAAGCGGTAAAAATATCGCGTCCCAGGCTCCACTCTCGTAATCGTAGTTTCAAAATACCCTGAATCACTTTTTTGCATTGGCACAACACGACCGCCGTCGCCCACAATGTGAACAGTCAATTCCTCGGCGGCGGGCGCCCAGACGACAAACCGCCAGCCCTGCCCGGGAAAAGGAGTAGCGCCTAGCGGCGGGATGGAATCCGAGTTACTCATAAAGTTGAAGCCTTTGTTTAAGTGTGAATCGCGGGTGGTTGAATGTTTGCGGCCGGCCTTGCCGCAATCACCTGAAAAAAACGAGGAGCAGGTGCCCATGGTCCTAGTTGGTCACCTGCTCGCTATGTTCAGAATTCGCGAAAAAAGAATACTTGGTATCGCCGTGGGAAAACATAGGGTCTTCCCTGTAACCCGGAACGGTCATTCGTCGAGTGCGAAGGAAGTGGAGCGGGTGCCATTAAAAAAAACGTCGGACACGCGGTGCAAACCATCTAAGATGCAGAATGCAGTCCGGGCGGCTTCATGAACAGAAGAATCCCCGCAACCATAGCAGCAGTCCTTTGCGCCTTGAGTCCGTCGGCCAACGCCTACGATAAGCAACTCGACGCGCACGCCATCCACGAGGCCTATATTCTCGGGCAACGCAACGACAAATCAACCGGTGACATCCGGCTCCCTATTTGACCCAGATTACCGAACCGCAAAACGACGTTCACATCGCCCAGATCGAACTGCTTACTCCGTTCGCCCAAATCGTCGATGTATGCCGCCAGAAGTCGGCTGATCGCTATACCGAGGAGCAGGCCAACCAGGACTACAAAACTCATGGAAACACTGTCAAGGTGAATGTCACCCTGATGCTGCCTTCGGCCTACCCGAAAGCTGCGGAGTCTAAGGAGGATGCCAACTCCGTCACCCGCCACAGCACCAGAAAAAAGCGCCATACGCCCGGAAAATTTCTGGCAAAACTTCCAGTTCAACTTAAAGCAGAACGGCAAGACCATCCCATCTCGCCGGATCAGCAATCAGCCCATTCATTCCACGGCTACCAACAATGCTCCCGCGGTGCTAACCGGGGAAAACGTGTGGCTGGAGTACGACGTTAACGATGTGGCTTCCGAGCTGACCACCATGGAGGTGGTTACTCCGCAAGGCAAAGTCATCAAAGCTACCTTCGACCTCAAAAAGCTCCGCTAGAATCCCGCGCAAACATCGTCCGCTCTCCAACTGGGAACCTGTGTCAAGGGACAGCTTCGCACGCGAACCTAGATATTGCCTGGATTACCCCAGTCTCCTAAGCGGTTGACTATGCAAGATTTACTTTTTTCCTCCCAGAATTCCTATGCCCCAAAGTACAGGTACTCCGTAAGTATAAGAAACATATGAATAAACCTTTGGAGCGTCGTTTGCATTTACCTGCTACGCCCCGTCCCATTATGTAGGAGGTTGGCTGTGAAAGTCTTCTTGGCAATCGCTCTTCTTGCAGCTCTTCTTTCCGCTGTTCTCCTTGGAATTGGAACCCACGCCATGGCCACCGTAGCTCGCAGCTTTTGCATCATCTCCACCGCAATTTTCGCCTGCGCCGCTACCTTGGGTTTGGCCACTCGTTCCAGAATCTGATTCTCAGCCAGACAGTAAGGATTTGCGCGTATTGCTCACTCTGCCCGCCAGGGATAGGATGAGATCAGTTGGCGCGATTGTCTCTGTTCGGCCCTGCTGATATGATCACCCCGGCAAGTCTCTCACCGCGTCGCTTTGCTCAATTGCCGATACAAATTCTGGCGGTATCTTAAACATGCCTACAATGGCCGACCCTACAGGCCAGAAGTTTCATCGGGCTTGGGGCACTCGCCTCCAGTCTCTGAAAAACATCCCTCCCGTTTTGAAAATAATCTGGGATTCAAGTCCTGCGGTTGTCACCTGGGGGTTAATTCTTCGCGCCATCGTGGCCCTATCCCCGCTGGCTCTATTGGCTGTAGGGCGTTTGATAATTAAGGCGGTGGATGTAGCCTCCGGCACTCCGCTGCGGCCCCATTTCTGGTGGTTGGTGGGTCTAGAGTTTAGCTTGGCTTGCCTTGCGTCCCTATTGAACCGCGGCGTCGATTACTGCGACACTCTGCTGGCTGACAAATTCATCCGCCACATCAGCGTGCGCATCATGTACCACGCTTCGCGGCTTGATCTCGCGTCCTACGAAGACCCGCTGTTTCACGACAAGCTTGAGCGCGCTCGCGTGCAAGCCACCGATCGTCTCGGAATGGTTCAGCAGCTCGGCCGTCTGGTCCAACAGGTCATCACCACCGCGTCGTTGGCCGCCAGCATCCTGTTCTTCTCGCCGTGGCTTTTAGTGGTGTTGATCGCCTGTGTGATTCCGGCTTTTCTCGGGGAAAGTCACTTTGCCTTTCTGGGATACGCGCAGGCCTTCCGTCAGACACCCGTAAAACGTCAGATCGATTACTTGCGATTTCTGGGCGCCAGCAAGGACAGCGCAAAAGAACTAAAGCTATTCGGCTTGAGCAAGTACCTTACCGACAGATTTCAAAAGCTGTCTGACGACATTTTTGTGCAAAATGTCGCGCTTGCGAAGCGCCGTCTGTTGGCCAGCTCGCTGCTCTCTCTGCTTACCACCGTCGGTTATTACGGCGCATACGCCTACGTCATTCTGGAAACGGTGCAGGGTGAGATGACCGTCGCCACCCTGGTTTTCCTGACTGGCGCGATCGCTGGAGCAAGCGCAAACCTGCAGATGATTTTTTCGACGTTCTCGAGTATCGCTGACCAGTCGCTCTTCTTGACCGATTTGCTCCAATTTTTTGCTGTTCGCCCGACAGTTTTTTCCAAGCCCAACGCTATAAAAACGCCGCGGCCCATCAAGCTGGGGATTGAATTTCGCGAGGTTACCTTCTCCTATCCAGGCAGCGACCGGCCCATTCTTCGTAATTTGAATCTGTTTCTCAAACCCGACGAACGCATTGCGCTGATTGGCGAAAATGGCGAAGGCAAAACCACCATCGTCAAGCTGCTGACCCGCCTTTACGATCCAACCGCTGGCCAGATTCTTCTCGATGGCGTCGATCTGCGCGAGTACGATCTGGACGACTATGCCAGTAACATCGCCGTGATTTTTCAGGATTTTATGCGCTATGACATGACCGCCTGGGAAAATATCGCCGTCGGCCAAATCGGGGCGCATGAGAACCTGGAAAAGGTCGAATTGGCCGCGAAAAAGAGCCTCGCCGAAGGAGTCATTCAAAAATTGCCTAACGGCTATGACCAGATGTTAGGCAGGCGTTTTGAAACCGGCGTCGACTTGTCTGGTGGCGAGTGGCAAAAAGTCGCTCTTGCCCGAGCATATTTGCGTGACGCGCAAATCCTGGTGCTCGATGAACCTACTGCGGCGCTAGACGCGCGTTCCGAGCACGAAGTGTTTGAACGGTTTGCCGAGCTGACCAAGGGTAAAATGGCGCTGCTTATCTCCCACCGTTTTTCTACGGTGAAGATGGCCGACCGCATCATTGTTTTGGAGAAAGGTGTCATAGGCGAGCAAGGGCGGCACGAGCAGCTGATGGCTCATGGTGGCCGGTATGCCGAAATGTTTGAGCTGCAAGCCTCCAGCTACCGTTAGCGAAACGAATTGTAAATACGAGGCCCGCTGAAAAGATGACTGCACAAAGATGACTGACGATCCTATCGGAAGATTAGAGACCGACGATTCCCCCGCGGCTCAGCCCGCCTGGAATGAACCGCCGGATAATCGAGCGCCTGCCGGTGCCGCGCAAGCTGAAGTTGCGTGCTTACGCGACGTCGCAAGGGCCCAATCCAAAACTTGGACGGTCAGCGCGCGCAGATCTTTCAGCCCGCCTCTCGAAAGCCGGCGCCAAGCCGCTTCTCGCGCGGTGCTGAGCATCAGGAAGAGCGCGGCAGCCGAGCGCGGCGTTCCCGCAGTGGCCAGCCAGTTGGTCGTGAACAATCAGCGCCTGTTGAGATCCAGTTCTCTGGATATCCGCTCGTCGCTGCGTTCCAAAGCCACCTTTCCCCAGGTTCATACCGCCGGAGCGCATCCCGAGGAAATTCCCAGAGCCTACCTGGCCGCCAAGGCCTACCTCGTTGCTTCGCATTTTATTTACGACGAACCCTCCTTCATTGAGTTCATGGAAGCTGCGCAGGAGAGTGCCTATTTCGAAGTAGCGGAAATTTGGCTGCTTAAACAGATGTTGCAGCTGGTGCTGATCGAGCGCTTCGCCGAGCTAACCGCCGAGGTTTCGCGAGCCAGTCCGCCACGAAACACTGAGGACCCGCAGGCGGACCGTTACACAGCTGAGTTTTCTTCTTTAATCGATAGCGTTCGAAAGCTCAGCGACAACGATTTCAAGGCTGTTTTTCTTGCCCTTAGCAAAACAGAAGCTATCCTCCGCGGTGATCCGGTCAAAGCCTATCCCTGCATGGATCTCGACAGCCGTGGAAGTTATCACGCGGCCATTCAAGAATTTGTTCGCGGTTCGAAAGCCGATGAATTCACCATCGCGCAGTTGGCCGTCGATCTTGCAGCGCAAGCTAAAACTCAGTTCCGCTCCATCCCCGTCACTCGGGATCGCCGCGGTCACGTGGGCTACTACCTGGTCGATCGCGGGCGCCAAGCCTTGCAAAACAGAATCGAGTACCGTGCCAAGGGCTTCAAACAAGTCACGGAGACGTTCCACGATGCTCCGGAACTCCTTTACTTCATCAGCCTGGAAGTTTTGATCATCGCCATCATGGCTTTTGTAGTCAGCGGCATTCGCGCTGGTGTCCCCTTAATCGCCGCAACCTTGCTTTTACTATTCCCCGCCAGTGAAGCGGCTTTGGAGATTATCAATCAGCTCGTAACCTTTCTGATTCCCGCGCAGGCCTTACCCAAACTTGATTTCTCCAAAGGCATTCCCGACGACTGCGTCACCATGGTCGCCATCCCTACCTTACTAATCAACGAAGAACAAATCTGCGACCTGGTTCGTACCCTTGAAATTCGCTACGTTGGCAATCGCGACCCGCATTTGTTTTTTGCCTTACTCACCGACCCACCAGACTCTCGCGAACGATTTGATGCGAAAGACCGCTACGTATCTCTATGCTCGCGCTTGATCGAAGAACTCAATCAAAAGTATAGCGACACGGGCGTGCAGCCTTTTTACCATTTCCATCGCCACCGCGTTTTCAACGAAGTGGAAAATACCTGGATGGGCTGGGAGCGCAAGCGCGGGAAGCTGCTCGACTTTAACGAATTGCTGCGCGGCGAGACCGATAAATTCCCCGTGAAGATTGGTGATCTTTCCGTACTGAGCAGCGTGCGTTATGTCATCACTCTGGACTCCGACACCCAGCTACCGCGCGACACTGCTCATCGCCTGGTCGGTGCGGCGGCTCATCCGCTGAATCGTGCGGAAATTAATCCCGCCACCAATACCGTTCAGCAAGGTTACGGCGTGCTTCAGCCGCGCGTCGGCATCAGCGTCCATTCCGCCAACCGCTCTCGCCTGGCATATATCTACTCCGGCCAAACCGGCTTGGATGTCTACACCCGCGCGGTTTCCGATGTTTACCAGGATTTATTTGGCGAGGGCATTTTTACCGGCAAAGGCATTTACGATGTTGATGTCTTCCGGAAAGTACTCGGACGCCGTTTTCCTTCGAACGCCATCTTGAGCCACGACTTGATCGAGGGCTCTTATGCCCGCACCGCTTTGCTCTCGGATGTGGAGATCATCGACGATTACCCTTCGCATTTTCGCGCCCATAGCCGGCGCAAACATCGCTGGATTCGTGGTGACTGGCAGATTCTCCGCTGGTTGTTACCTCGCGTCCCGGATGCCGAGGGAAAGTCATCAAGAATCCGTTGAAATTTGTTGCGCGCTGGAAGATTCTCGACAATTTGCGCCGCAGCGTCACCGAGTTTGCCACCTTCGTGTTGCTGCTGGCTTCCTGGGTTTTTTTGCCCGGACCCGCTTCCTATTGGACGGCCGCAACTGTGGCGCTGCTGCTGATCCCTCGTTACACCCAGTTGATCTCTCCCTGCTCAGGCTTGAATACACTGGTGACATTTTCGCGCATGTGAAGCAAATTTTCGGCGATTTTACGGCTGGCAACGTCAACGTCCTCATCTTTTTTACTTTTCTGGCCCACCAAACTCTCGTAACCATGGACGCCATTTTTCGCACCGTGGTTCGCCTCACCATTACTCGCCGCAACCTGCTCGAATGGGAAACCGCCGCGCAATCCGAAATGGAGACCAAACGAAAAACTTCCGTCGATGTATATCTCGATTGGATCCCGCCGTGACTCTCGTTATTGGCGGATTGCTCGCTGCCTCGCCCGCGCTCTTTGGCGGCTTCGCCAATCCTGGCCTTGTGGCTATTTTCCAAGCCGATCGCGCGCTGGCTGGACCGCCCCTTGGCTTCCGGGCGCAGCGAGATCACCGTCGATGACGAGAATTTCCTGCGCAAAGTCGCGCTAAAAACATGGCGTTCTTCCGTACATTCTCGTCGCGGGAAAATCAATTCCTCATTCCAGATAACGTGCAGGGCCAGAATTACAGGGTAGCTCATCGAATTTCTCCAACTAATCTTGGACTGCAACTGAATTCACAATATGCCGCATACGATTTGGGATTCATCACTCTGCAGCGTTTCCTTGATGAAGCCAACAGAACTTTCGCGCACGCAAATCAATTACCCAGGTTCAATGGCCACTTTCTGAACTGGTATGACACGAGAGATTCCACTGCGTTGCCGCCATTTTTTGTTTCCAGCGTGGACAGCGGAAATCTCGTCTGTTCCTTGCTGTCCTTGAAACAGGGCTGTCACGCCGGTGTTGATCAGGGACTTCTCTCCGAGTCCTTATTTCGCAGTCTGCGGGAATATCTGGCGCTGGCGGCGGAAGAACTGTCTGCCGCCCAGGGCGCGGAAGAATCGCTCGCGGCCATTGAAAAACTTCGCGCCGAAATAACGCCTCTCCGCGACGACTTGTCTCGGTGGATTGAAGCGTTACCGAAGTTGCAGCAGTCCCTGCAAAGCATCGTCGAGCAGACTTTATCCGCTACTCCCGACGGCATGAACTCAAATTCGTGGTGGCTTCAAGAGGCCAATGCTCGCTTCTTCGACGCGCGCGAGCAGCTGGAGACTTTGGTTCCCTGGCTGCTCCCCGAATTTGCTTCCCTTAGAACCTATTTCGACGACATGGTCGTCCCTAAAGTGATTGGTAGCCTGAATCTAGAGCAATTGCCCGGCTACGCGCAGAGGCTATCCACCAGATTGGAACAATCCCTGGTCTTAAATCCGGGAGACGAGACCAAGCACGAAAAAATCAAAGCCTTGCAGCACGCCGTTCAACAATGCAGCATTCGCGCCACTACCCTCCGCGAAGAATTGCTTTTGCTCGCTCGCCAGGCCGAAGAAATGGCCAAGCAAATGGATTTCCGGCTCCTCTATGACTCGGGCCGCAATCTACTTTCCGTCGGTTATGACGTAGACAAAAAGCAATTGCTGGCCAGTTGCTACGATCTCTTGGCTTCGGAATCGCGCAGCGCGGTATTCATCGCCATCGCCAAAGGTGACATTCCACAAACCAGTTGGTTCCGCCTGGGGCGAGGGCACACACAATATTCCGGCCGCAAAGTTCTGTTGTCCTGGACCGGCACGATGTTCGAATACCTGATGCCCACCCTGTGGATGAGGACCTATCCGGCCACCTTGCTGGAAAACAGCATGCGCGGAGCCGTGATGTGCCAAAGAAAATTCGTGGAGCCAATGAATATTCCCTGGGGAATCTCGGAAGGCGCCTGCAGCGCAAAAAACGATTCCGGTCATTATCACTATCACGCTTACGGTGTTCCTCCTCTCGCTCTCAAGGTAGAGGTGGAAGATCGCACGGTCATAACCCCGTACGCCGCCGTCTTGGCCCTCAGCGTTGATCCCGCTGCGGCAGTGAAAAATTTGCGAAAGATGGAAGCTTCAGGATGGCTCGGGCCCTATGGATTTTACGAATCGGCGGATTATAAAGAGGCCACTGCCGCCAACACGCGTTCCCCTGAACTGGTCTATTGCTGGATGGCTCATCATCAAGGCATGTCGCTACTGGCGATAAGTAATCTTTTGTCTGAATCGGTTTTTCAGCGGCTCTTCCACCAAGAAGTCATCGTTGCGGCTACCGAAAGGTTGTTGCACGAACGCGTGCCGTTAACCTTCGAGATTCACAAAGAAAACCAGCCTGCTGCTTAATTAACGTACCCTGACGGTTGTGTCCCAATTTGGGCCTAGAGGGCTTGTCAATTTTGGACCCGCACCGCCGCTCACGTACGTGACTTTTACAATCAACTCATTGCTTCTCTTCTTACGCCGTCGGTCCTCAACATAAAGGAGCTGCTCATCCGCGTGGACAATGACCACGAACTGGTCAACGAGCTTTTTCTCATTTTTAAATCGGTATTTCCATCTCATCTCCAGCGTTTGAGTGATGCCGTTGCCAACGAACTGCCCAAGCAAGTCGAAGCCGAGAGGCACATCTTGAAAGGAATGCTGCTCAATCTATCTGCCGCGCGCGCCGCCGCCTTGGCCGCTGACCTGGAGAACCTTGGACGCCAAGGAAAAATCGCCGGTATGAGCGAGGCCCTTACCGGATTTCAGAGCGAAGCTCAAACTCTCTTGTTGCAAATGGAATCCGTCGAATTTCAGCCATGAAAATTCCCATCGCCGATGACGATCCTGTTTCGCGGCGATTATTGGAAAAAACTCTGCAGCTTGCGGGCTATGACGTCCTGGCTGTGCCCAACGGCTGGCCGCTGCTGAACAACTCTGTAAGCAGGATGGCCCGCGCCTCGCGCTGCTCGATTGGGAGATGCCCGAATTAGATGGCCCGGCGGTTTGCCGCGAGGTTCGCAAGAAAAAAGATCAAGGCTACGTTTATATGATTTTGCTGACCTCCAAAGGATTAAAAACGGACATCCTGACCGGCTTGGGTTCCGGCGCCGACGATTACTTGACCAAGCCGTTTGACAGCGAGGAACTAAAAGCCCGGCTACGTACCGGTCAACGCATTCTTCGCCGGGAAGGTAGACTCGTGGAGGCCCGGGAAAATATGCGCTTTAAAGCCACGCATGACTCTCTAACCTCACTATTCAACCGCGGTGTGATTGTCGATCTACTTGGACGCGAAATTTCGCGCTCCAAACGTGAACGCGTCCCCACGGCGATTCTGCTCTGTGATGTGGATCACTTTAAGAACATCAACGACACCCACGGCCATCTAATAGGCGACGAGTTTTGCAGGAAGCCGCCAGGCGCCTTCTTTTGTCGGTGCGCTCTTATGCTTACGTCGGGCGATGGCGGCGAAGAGTTCCTGATTATCCTGAACAATTGCGATCCAGTTTCTGCTCCGCGCCGCGCGGAAGAAATACGCAAGTCCTTGTCGGACACACCAGTACAAACCAGCGTAGGCCCGCTGTTGGTGACCATGAGCATGGGGGCTCACCAAACGCAAAATTGGGGCGTGCGAACAGTTGAAGAACTCTTGCGCGATGTAGACTTGGCTATGTATGCAGCCAAGGCCGCGGGCCGGAATCGCATTAGCTTTACAAAGCCTGATATTTCCTCTGATGCGGACCACCAAGCGTCGACGGTACCCGCGCGATCTTCACGTTAATCGAACGTATCTCGCTCGCTTGCCCGCTGCGCGAATTTCACAGGTCCTTAACTTTCGCGCTTCCCTGCAATTGCGACATCATCTGCCGCATCGCCGCGGTGGACCCGGGAGATCGCTTCTCCCGCCATATTTCCAGCCGCTTGCAGGCGTCCTCGATATTTGAAAAAAGGTACGGATTCTTGAACGCCGAACGCCACGTGGGAACTACCGCACGCATGCGATCCCACACTACCCACAGTTCACCATTACTCTCAAAAAAGAGTTCGTCGTTGATCAACCCGCGATTCACAATCGAGGCCACCATCTCCCAGTAACTTATGACCATGCGGATATAAGTATTCTCCTCGCTGCTCTGGGGATATTTCTGCATCATGTCCTCGGGAGATTTAGGATGAAAATGTTCCACGAACCACGACCGTGCTTGGCGCAAACGCGGCTCCCGCCTAAGGTCATAAAGACGCAGCATCAAATTTACTTCGTCATAACTGATCTCGCTCATACCTGTCTCCTTACTGATTTGTAAGATCGCCCGCCTTTATTGGCTCCGGAGCTGGCATCGCTCCGGCGAACTCAAAGCGCTGGACAATCGAAACCGGTATACCTTGCCGCTGAAGTTCCACATGAATGCGCCGCCGCAGCTCACGAGAAATCTCATCCTGGTGATTTGGCAGCGTGCGCACCTGCAATCTCACGGTTGTTGCGTTGCGGTCAAAACTTTGCACCCCTAATATTCGCGGTCCGTCAACCAATGTCTTGGACCACCCCGGGTCGGCGCGTAGCTCCGCGGCTGCGGATTCCAATGAACGCAAAGTTTGTTCCAACGGAGCTTCCGGCGAAAGCGAAATATCCACGAAAGCCTGCGACCAGTCCCGGCTCAGATTGCTTACCGTGCGAATATCTCCGTTGGCTATCGTCACCAGCGCGCCTCGCGAGTCCCGCACTACCGTTCGCCGCAGCGTTACATGCTCAACACGGCCAATAATATCGGCCACTTGGATCGTATCTCCCACAATGTATTGATCTTCCAGCACAATGTAAAAACCGGTGATGATATCGCGAACTAGGTTCTGCGCGCCGAAACCTATCGCCAGGCTGGCCAGCCCCGCAAGCGTCGCTATCGGCGTCACGTTGATGCCGAATTCCGGCATCGCCGTGAGCAGCGCAATGCCCCAAACCACCTTGGTTCCTGCGCTGAACAGTATTCCAGCCAACGTGCGCGTTTGTTGCTCCCGCGCCTGGGCCGCGCGCGTTTGCGAGGCCGCTCGCTTGATGACCAGATTCGTGACCACCCGCAACAACCGGTTCAGGATCAGCGCAACCGCGATTATCCCCAGCACGTGCAGGCCGTTTCGCAGCGTGAATTCAGACCAGGGGGTGAAAGTCAAAGTATTGGGCATTAAACTTTACAGGAGGGCGAGTATAACATTGGAACTGTGGGCGAGTCGTACGCGTCAAGCGCTCTGCCTGCGCGCACGTCGCATTAAAGGAGGCTCGCGATGATCGCATCCGGCCAGGAGCGCCGTAAATTCTTACACCGGTTTTGCGGGCTCGCTATCACGTGCGCCCCGATGATTTTTCTGCAAGGCAATCCGCGCACGCAACAAGACCCCAAGCCCCTGGGAAATGCTGATGGGAAGTCGGACGAGGAAAGCTCACCTTTTCCGCCCGGTTCGCGTAAAGCCGCCTTGGAAGAAAACGAAAAAGAAATCAAGAAAAAAGTCGACAAATTATTTCAGTTGGCAACCGAACTGAAGGATGAAGTAGATAAAACCGATTCAGCCAAAGTGTTGTCTCTCGCCATGCTGAAAAAGGCCGAAGAAATAGAAAAACTGGCCAAAGACATCAAGAGCCGAGCCAAGGGCTAGCGCCAACTCAGGTTAGATCTGCTTCTTTTACCGCCTTATGACCTTAGCTCGAGCATAACTCAGCCTGATACAATCTTCTTACGCGCTGCGCGCCCGTAGCTCAGATGGATAGAGCGTCAGCCTCCGAAGCTGAAGGTCGTGAGTTCGACCCTCACCGGGCGCGCCACTTCAACCAACTTTCTGCCCATTTACTTGTTTTCGTCGTTAGACAGATTGCCGGGAATTACGCCGTTCGGCGGGTCGCCGCGCTGTGATCAGGAAAATAAGTCTGCTTCTTGACCAGGGCATCCACGGCGTCTAGTAGCGTCGCACGCGCGTCACTCTTATTCACGAATCCTTGGCCGCCCGCCATTTTGGCTTCGTGAACCAGGTACACACCATCGTGCATCGAGAAAAAGAGGATCGGCACATCTGGCAGAAACGCCCTGATCTCTTTGGCTGAGTGGATGCCATCCAAAACCGGCATGTTCACATCCATGATGATCAAATCGGGTTTCAGTTCCCTTGCTTTCTCAACGGCTTCCTCACCGTTCGCAGCCTCTCCGCAGACTTCGATATTTGCTCGCGTGGAAAGAATTGCGGTGACGCCCATCCTAACCGATTCGTGATCGTCGACCAGCAGACAGCGCATGTACCACCCCGCTCTTTGTTACCCTTGGGTTCTCGTCAACTTTAGTAGTTATCGCCCGCTTGGGAATACCGCGAATACCCTAGACTCCAGCTGCTGGGTTTTAAGGCCAGGTCACCACGTCACTATACTCCCATCATCGCGTAAAAACCCTTGCCTGCTATGCCTCCGCCAAGGTTCTCTGTCGGCCCGCTCTTTGGATGTGGCACGCCGACCTTTGCTCTGTTTGAGGAACACGCGATGCGTGTAAACTACCCCGCTGCAAGCAGCCAAGCCCGGAGGCTTTCTTTTGCTAAGCCATAGTCACCCGGAAGTGGAGGACGCGGAATTCTCGTGTTCGCCGATCCCTGGCGAAGTTTCTCGATTGCACCGAAGGCGTCTGTCGTTTGTTGGGCTATGAACGCTCAGAAATGCTGGCGCGCAGCGTCGAAAATGTAAGTTTCGATGATCGAGTAGTTCCCAAACAATTCGCCGAATACCTGCAAGCGGAAAGATGGACCGCGAATCGTGGTCAAGCCGGCGCTCACAT
>CAVPKZ010000131.1:0-19671 GCA_963705755.1 uncultured Acidobacteriota bacterium
GACCCTCAGCGTCCCCGCACTCATGGGAGCGATCATGTGCATGGGCGTGGCAACCTCCAACAGCATCCTGGTGGTGAGCTTCGCGACAGAAAAAATGGAGCAGGGCAGCGATTCCATCAGCGCCGCACTAGAGGCCGGTTTCACGCGGTTTCGTCCTGTTCTGATGACCGCTTTGGCCATGATCATCGGCATGGTGCCCATGGCCCTCGGAATGGGAGACGGTGGGGAACAAAATGCCCCACTTGGGCGTGCGGTCATAGGTGGACTTCTGTTCGCTACGGTTTCCACGCTGTTTTTCGTCCCAGCATTTTTCAGCCTTTTGCAGGGTTCGCGCAAACAGGTAGCCCAAACGGAGTAGCAACACTAAACAAAATTTTTGTGGAGTGACTATGTCGCAGCAAACTGAAGAGAAAAAACAAATCGGCGAGCAAACTAATTTTCCGAACGATGCGGGAAGAAAGCAGAACCCGTTGAGACGATGGTTGGGTGTGGCGATAGCGGTGGTAGTGGTCGCCGTCCTGTTGGTCTCGGGCATCTTGTCGCGGGTCAGGGCGCGCGCAAAACTGAAGGCGGAGACGAATCAAGTCGCCCTCACCTCCGTATCGGTTGTTGCGCCAAAACAAACTGCGCCCGCCGAGGAGATCATCCTTCCGGGAAACGTACAGCCGTTTATCACTTCACCGGTTTATGCGCGCACCAACGGATATTTGAAGAAGTGGTATTTCGACATTGGAGCGCACGTCAAGAAGGGGCAATTACTTGCGGTGATCGAAACGCCGGAAGTGGACGAGCAGCTGCAGCAAGCGCGCAGCAACCTCTGAACTGCGCAGGCAAATCTGGAACTCGCCACTATCACCAAAACGCGATATCAGGGACTGTTGAAAACGCATGCCGTGGCTCGGCCGGATGCCGACAACGCTGTTGGTACTTACAATGCCAACAAAGCCATCGTCCAGGCAGACCAGGCCGCAGTAGATCAATATCCGCACTGGTATCTTTTGAAAAAGTTTACGCTCCATTCGACGGTGTGATTACCGCGCGCAACACCGATATCGGCGACCTGATTAATTCTGGCAGCAGCACCGGTGTAAAAACCGATCTCTTTCACATCGTCCAACCGGGCATGTTGCGCGTTTACGTAAACGTTCCGGAAGAATATTCCCGCGGGATTAAAGTTGGCATGACGGCAGATCTTGCGCTCGCTGAGTTTCCTGGGCGTACGTTTCAGGGAAACCTGGTACGCACCGCTGACGCCATCAACATGACTACTCGTACCCTGTTGGTTGAAATTGATGTGGCCAATCCCACAAATACGCTGCTCACCGGTTCTTATGCAGAAGTCCATTTCAAAATTCCCACTCAGGGTTCCACATTCATCATTCCCGTGAATACCTTGATATTCCGCTCAGAAGGTTTGCGTGTGGGCGTCGTGAAGGATGACAAAGTTACGCTTACTCCCGTGACTCCTGGGCACGATTTCGGCAACCAGATAGAGATCGTCGCCGGCCTCAAGCCGGAAGATCAGATCATTATCAACCCACCTGACTCCATCGTTACCGGACAGCAGGTCCAAATTGTTCAGACGACATTGCCGGGAGATACCAAGTGAAGCGTGCTCCATACAGCGCCTTGGTAGGGAAGCGCCGGCGAATACCTTGGCTAGTTGTGCCAGCGATAGCCGTGTTTCAGATAGGTGGATGCACTGTGGGACCAAACTACAAGCGGCCTGCCGCGGAAGTTCCTACCGCTTACAAGGAGCTTGGCAATTGGAAACGGGCTCAGCCTAACGACCAGAACCTCGGTGGCAACTGGTGGGAAATGTTTCAAGACCCGCAACTGAACGCTCTCGAATCACAGGTCAATGTCTCCAACCAGAACTTGAAGGCAGCTGAGGCCCAATATACTCAAGCTCGTGCATTGCTCCGCTACAACCGGGCGGCTTATTTCCCAACGATCACCGCGGGAGCGGACGCTTCGCGTAACAGAATATCCAATAATCGCCCTCCAAGCTTTGCTACCAATGGGCGCACCTATACCGACTATCAAATTCCTTTTGAATTGTCTTACGAGCTCGATGTCTGGGGACGTGTACGCCGCACTGTTGAGTCTTATCGCGAGCAGGCACAAGCGAGCGCTGCCGAACTCGCCACCGTGAACCTTTCCACGCACGCCCAGGTTGCTCTGTTTTATTTTCAGGCACGCGTTCTAGATGCCGAGGAGCAACTGCTGAACTCTACCGTCACGCAGTACGAACAAGCCCTTGAATTGATTCAGAACCGGTATGCAGGCGGCATTGCTTCCGATTTGGAAGTCCAGCAGGCAACGACTCAACTAGAGACCACCCGCGCGCAAGCGATTGATGTTGGAGTCGCACGCGCGCAGTATGAGCACGCCGTAGCAATTCTGATTGGAAAGCCTCCCGCCGAGTTCACACTTGCCGCTCTTCCGCTTACAACGCCTCCGCCTCCGATTCCTGCTGGGCTTCCTTCTGAGTTACTTGAACGGCGGCCAGACATTGCAGCGGCAGAAAGGCGCATGGCCTCGGCTAATGCACAAATCGGTGTGGCGAAGGCTGCTTATTATCCGACCATCAGTCTCGGCGCAACCGGTGGTTTCGAGAGTGGTGTAATCACCACGCTCATTTCTGGCCCGAGCGTGCTGTGGTCGGCGGGCGGCTCCGCGATAGCTCCCATTTTTGATGCTGGCCGCCGCACGGCCAACATGGATCAAGCCATCGCGGCGTACGAGCAGACCGTCGCCAACTATCGCGAAACAGTGCTGACCGGCTTTCAACAGGTCGAGGACAATCTGGCCGGGTTGCGTATTCTGGAGAACGAAGCACAGGTTCAGGAAAGAGCAGTGGTCGCCGCGCAAAAGTACCTGGAACTTGCCAATAGCCGTTACACAGGTGGCGTCACGAGTTACCTGGAAGTGACCACCGCTGAGAGTGCGGCGCTCTCGGACGAACTCACTGCCGTAAATATTCTCGGCCGCCGGATGGTGGATGCCGTCACCCTGGTGCAGGCTCTGGGTGGCGGATGGGATCGTTCTTCTTTGCCTGACCGCCCCGAGTGTTGCGGCAAGCTGACCGGCAATTTAAGGTAACGCTGCATATAATGGAATCGTGATTCAAGCTTCGCGCGCATTGAATTTGTTTTCCAACCGCAATATTCAAAAACACACTCGCATTCGGTTATGATGAAGCGCTTTCCGGGGCGAAGCGTGAGCGAGATTCGAGTTCATCGCTATTCGGGCTATCGGGCTGACGAACGTCCGACGCGCTTTACCATTCGCGATCGAGAATACAACGTTGAGGAAATCGACGATCAGTGGTATTCGCCGGGCGCGATGTATTTTCGCGTGCGAGCGGATGACGGGAATTATTACGTTCTGCGTCACGATGAGGGGCAGGATGGCTGGACGTTGGATGGGTACCGGCAAGCGCCGATAGGGCGATAATACGACGATAGTAAAAGCCGCAGACCGCTTGATCCTTAGCGGGCAATTCCTTCTCCTTCCTTCGCTTTATAGAAATGGTCGGCGCGGAGATCGAGGAGGAGTTCTTTTCTTCCCGAAGGCCGAGAATCTCCAGCTTGCTGATTTGCGTGTTGGTTCCCAGGCCAAAGTGAATTCGCAAGTCATTCTGGGACAGATAGCTGCCGCCGCTGAGCACTTCGCTTTCCTGCACCAAGTCTCCGGCAAAACATTTGACTCGCGCGTTCAGAGCCAGGCGGTTGCTCTGGGTTCCTTCCAGTTCGAAGCTGACCCAGTGATTCGTTGGGCCGCCTTCGGGCCGAAGTATGGTGGGCTGCCCCTTAAGATTTTCGATGACCACCTCGAGTTTGCCGTCGTTGAAGAGATCGCCGATGGCTACGCCGCGGCTTACCTGGGGAATTTCCAGTGCAGGACCGACGAGCTTGCTGATGTCCTTGAAGGTGCCATTGCGTTGATTGAAGTACAATAGTTTGGGCTCCATGTACTTCGGGCCGCCGACAATGGAGTCGACCTGTGGGTAGACGTGACCATTTACCTGCAGAAAGTCCAGCCAGCCATCGTTATCGAAATCGAAAAACGCGTCGCCCCAGCCGACGTATTTTATGGTGCTTTGCGCGATGGTTGAGGCGTAGGAAACATCCGAGAAATTCATGACGCCATTATTGTGAAATAGCGCGGTGTATTCGTCGCTGAAATGACTGACGGCGATAGAGAAGCGGCCGTCATGCAAGTAATCACCGAGTGCCACGCCCATATTGGCCTGCTCATTTCCATCCTGGCTGACCGCGACGCCGGCAGTAAAAGCAACATCAGTGAAGTGGCCATGCCCGTCATTTTTATAAAGGAAATTTTGTTGGCCATCGTTGGCGATGAAAAGATCCAACAGACCGTCGTTGTCAAGATCGGACCAAACGGCTGTTAGGCCAAGAAATTTTGTGGACGAATCGAGTCCTGCTTGCTGGGAAACATCGGTGAAGGTTCCGTCGTGATTATTGTGATAGAGAATGTCCGGAGAGCCTTTGAGGCCGCGCGGGCCGCACTGCACGTCAATTCCGCGGTACTTACAAGTCTTGAGCGAGCCGAACGCGGGAAGGTTTTGGAGAGAGATATCGGCATAGTGGGTGACGATTAAGTCGACCCAACCGTCTTTGTCATAATCGCCAAAGGCTGCGCCGGTGGCCCACTTTTTATCTTTGTCGAGACCCGCTTGTTTTGTAACGTCGGTAAACGTTCCGTCGCCGTTGTTGCGATAGAGCACGACGCCGCCGTCAAAACAGGTGACCATGAGGTCGGGCCATCCATCATTGTTGTAGTCTCCAACGGCTGCGCCCATGGCCCAACACGGATAGCCGACGCCGGCTTTGTCGGTGACGTCGGTGAAGGTTCCGTCGTGATTGTTGTGGAACAGGGCGCTACGGGCTTTCTTGCCTGCCTGCGCCATTGCCACGCTGGGACTGTTGGTAAAAAAAATGTCAGGCCATCCATCACGGTCGTAGTCAATTAAAGCTACGCCACCGCTCATGGACTCCACGATGTATTTTTGTTCAGGGCTTGATAGATGGTCGAAATTTATTTTGGTAGAAGCGGTGATATCGACGAGTTGGGGTAGTTGCGGGGGTTGGAATGGCGGAGTTGCGGGCGGAGATTTATCCGTATTTTGTTTCCGCGCGGGGATTTGTGGTTTCGTAGCGTCAGCTGCGGGGGCCTGAGCCGATAGAAATGACACGGTTGCAAATAGCGGCGCAGCTACCAGAACAGTGGCAGCAAGATAGAGCCCGAAGGAAATTTTACGCGTGGAGCGATTTGTGCGCGCTGAGGAAGGGAACAACGGCGTGTTAATTTCCTCTATATCGTGTCTGTACGGCATATAGGGAGCTGCGCGCGGCAATGAAAAGCGTTTTGCCGTCAGGACCGCCAAATAAAAGCTGTGATGGCCGTTCAGGGACTTCGATCGTTTCGAGATATTTTCCTGCGGGATCGTAGACAAAAATTTGTCCCGCGGCAATGTAGACGTTTCCAGCCTGATCAGTGGTCACGCTTTCGCCGCCCACGTGTTGAAAGAGTTGGAGATCTTCGATGCTGCCAAAAGAATCGATGGTGGCGGAATACGTTGTTTGTCCCTCTTCATTGGTGATGTAAAACTTCTTCCCTGGCGTCACTGGGGCCATGCCAAAAGCGCGAAGCACATCGTGAATCTTGGAGCCGTAATAAAGTTCGCCACTGACAAAATCGTTCCCGGCGGGAATGAAGGTGGTGCCATCAAGGGAGATAAACTGGTACGGCTTTTTGACGGAGACGGCTTGCACGAAATCGTTTTCGTTCCGCCACACATCCACCGGAAGAATGGCGGTGAGACCGGGGCGCGCAACAGCGGGCTGGGCTTTGAGAAGAGTGATGTCGGCGGATTCGGCGTTGGGGTCGAAGCTGTATACCGTGCCGCTGCCCGCGTAGGAGATGACCGTTAGATTTCCGGCGCGGTCAAAGGCAAGCTGCACGGGATCAAGTGGATTATCTCTGACTTTGGAGAGCTGCCTGTCCGCGACTGACCAGCGGTAGATGGTTTGCCATTTCGCGTCGACGAAATAAACATTTCCGGCTTTGTCGACGGCGGCGCCCGAAATATTGAAAAAGCCGCCAGCTAATTTTTTTACACCTGCTTGGTCGTCCAGCACTGTTGATTTTAATTTCCCGCTCGCGGCCGGGGTCTTGCCAGAAATATCAAGCCAGGCAAATTCGCGTTGCCGCACATTGATGCCCGAGGTTTGGTCATACACGGCATTGTCGAACGACGCCTTACTGTCGCTATAGCAGTGGATGTTGCGTAAGCGGATGTCCGTAGAGCGAGAGACAAGAATTGCATGGAGAGCGGGTTGATAGCTGCTTACGACCCGGTAGATATGCATGTTCGCGATCAGGAGATTTTTCGAATCGCGAATTTCGAGCGGCAAAGCAAAGCCGCCCTCGCCGCGCTCTTCTTCTGTCTGCAACGCAAAGACCTGCCAATTGGAAACGTCGTCGAAGACGGCTTCATTGCGCACGTGATGTTCGCTGGACAGTTCGTATATGCGGCCGGGTGTCGATGTGTGCGATACGTAAAGCCCTGCTTGTGCGAAGGTGCTGGGCGTCCAGATATTTACGAACGTTCCACCTCCGCCCTCGGTGACCCACAAACTGGGATACTGGCCATCCCACCGCCGATTCAAATTTGAATCGGCGGTGTGGGTGTTGTTGTAAATCTGGCTCCAGACTTTCCTGCTTTCTTCGGCCGAGGCATCGGGATCAATCGTTCCGTGTCCCCCGAGGAAGCGCACATCATTCATTAAGGATTCGCTTCCGGCCTTCCATAGCGCACCAACGGCGCGCGGGTTTATTCCATTGGTGTAAAGCCCGATGCCGGTAACGATATTTTTTCCGCCAGAAGGAGTTTCAAGCAGCGGCTTGGGATCTCCGACTCCCTGGAATGCGGGAGTGCCATCGGCGAGGAGCAGTCGGGTGGTACTCGGGTGCAATCCGATCAAAACGGTGTCCGGCTTAAGGGCGATCGTGTCCGAAACCAGGTATTGGCCTGAGGGAAAATAAACAACGGCATGCTCAGCGATGGCTTTGCGAAGAATATCGGTGTCGTCCGTTTTGGCATCGCCATGTGCGCCGAGATCGCGAACATTCACCCAGGATTTCATTGCGGGTAGATCTGGAAGGTCTGATGGCACTGGCGCAGGAAGGTGGGCGAGTGGAGCGGCTTCAAAGATAGTTCGAATTGGATTCGGCACTTCATTTAGCACAGCGATGTCCTCGAAATGAAAACCATGCGAGAAAGTTTTCACTACGAATTGCTCGCCGGGCCCCCCGGAGTTTCTTGCCGCTTTCTCGAAACTCAGCAAATACCGGAACATTGCGGAACACCAGATTTTCGGCGTTAATTTCGGTTCGGGGACTGTTTTCGTTGCTGATGATTAAAGCGCGGCCGGTTATGTTTTCGAAGCGGCCGTCTTGATCCACAACTCATCCGCGTAGTTGGCGTCGATAGAAATGGCGGTGGGAACGTTCTTGAAGCCGGGACGAATTAGAGTGAGTCCGGCTTCATGCTCGCGAATGGCGGCTTGGGTCTGTCCTTCAAAGGTGGAATCGATGACGGTGAATTGCCAGCCAGGCGAAGGCTTGCGGGTCCATATTCCGTATTGCCCGCCATGAAAGTGCAGATCGATGGCTACGTTACCGCCATCGTGAATTCCTGCCAAAGCGGAACCGAGATAAAAATCCATGTGCGACAAATAACAATGTTGGGCATATCGCGCGCGCACCCCGGCGGCGCCGGGATTTCCGTCCTGAATTTCTATATCGATGTTGCTCATCGCGGAATAAAATGTTCCTGGATTTGCGTCTGGGGGACGCGTCGCGGTTTTTAATTCCGATTCGCCGATATTCTGAAATCCAGCAGGACGCGAGCCGGCGAAAAATACCATGTAGGAGGGGCCCTGCTGAAAGCCAGGAGTGTTTCGCGCCAGCACAAAAGTTGGGCGAGTTGCGCCGAAACCGATGAGGCGAATACCCGGCCAGACATAAATTGTTCTGCTTAAGCGATAACGGCCTGCGGGAACGAATACGATGCCTTGATTTCTGTCGTGCTGCACTTTGTTAATGGCGGACTGTAGTGCGTCAGTGTCGTCAGTCTGGCCATCACCGTGAACGGAAAACTCAGCGCTGTCCAAATAGACGGCTTTGGAATCTTGCAGCCGGTTTGGATAGTAGGACGATCCGGTCGCTGACGCAGTTGTGGCCGCCAAGAGCGCGACAGCCGGTATCAGAAGCTGTTTCACAACCGCGACGAACAGCCTTGCTGTCGATTTCAACGAGCGGTCAGTTGTTGGATTCGGCATCGTCAGGCTCAGACTTCGAGGGTTCCAGGCGCATGGTACGGTACATGGTTTTCAATTTTTCCTTCATATCTTTATATCTTTGGTATTCCGCCAACTCGCGCTTGGCGTCTTCGGGCTTTCCGGTTTGGCGATAGATGGTGCTGAGTCGAAAATGAGCCAATGCGATGGTGGGATCGACTGCGGTCGCATGTTTGAGCAGTGCCTCGGCCTTGTCCAATTGGCCGAGGGACATCATCACTTTGGCAAGCCCGACGTTGGCGTCGGTGTCATCTGGTTGCAGTTGTAATGCGCGAGCATAGTGCTGCTGCGCCTCGTCGAGGGCTCCTCGTTGCGCGGCAATATCTCCGAGCCGGCATTCAGACTTTTCATCTAAGGGGTTCACTTCCAGGGCTGCCTTGTACTCTTTTTCTGCTTCCTCCGGCCCTCCTGCGGCTGCGGAAGTGTTCATTAACTCGGCAAGCTCAAAATGGAGACCGGGCAGCTTGGGGTCAATCTGTAGCGCGATTTTGTAGTTCTCAATGGCCTCCTTGGTTTGGCCTTGGCGAGCCAATTCGTGAGCCATCATCTGGTGTACCTGGGCGGATTTTGGGGCCACAACGATCAGACTCAGCCTGGCTTCGTCCGCAAGGTCGGAATAGAGGCGATACGCGCTGTAGACAATCGCTCCATTGGCGGGATCGAGGGCGCGCAGAGTGCTCACGGCGGCGGCGGCCTTATCCAACTCGCCATTTTTAGCGTATAGCTCGGTTAGCTCCAGACCGGCATCGATGCGTATCTTTTTCTCTTTCAAATTGGGAAAGGACTTCTCCAAGTCGTTGCGTGCGGCTTCCGCATCGCCGGTGCGTTTCTCGGCCATTCCTAACAGTGCTTGAATTTTCCAAATGCCCGGCTGCAGCTTCAATGCGGCACGCAGTTCTGGAACGGCCTCCGAATAGGCGCCTTGAAAAAACAGCAGAACGCCCAAATTGCCGCGTGCGTCGACGTTATTCGGCGCAAGGGCCAGGATGGCTCGGAATTCCGGTATGGCCAGATCGGGTCTGTTATGACTGAGTGCTTCCTGAGCTTTGCGGCTATGAGCCTGGATCAGTTGCTGACTGTTCGCGGAAGATTGCGCGTGGCCGGACGAGGGGAAAAGCAGCGATACGACCAGAAGTGAAAAGGGAACTGCGTTCATAGTCATCAAGCAAGTGTAAGGCAGACAGTCGTCGTTTTTAAGACGAGGGCGTTTGAAAAAACAAAGGGACGGCGAAAAATGCCGTCCCTCCCCTCGACTAGTGCAATAATTAGAAAGTGAAGCGGGCACTCAGCTGACCGCTGCGTGGAGCGACGGCAATACCGTTGTGGATTCCGGACCGAAGCCAGGAGCCGATGCATCGATAATACCGAAGTTAGATGATCCGCACGGTATGGCTGCGCCACCTGCAACGACGCATGCAGATCCGATGTCGCTGTGCGGAGCCTGGAAGCTTGGATGATTGAGGGCATTGACGAAATCGGCTCGCAGTTCCAGGCCGAAGCGCTCCCCGAAGTGGAACTGCTTACCTAAGGACAGGTTCATGACGGTGAGGCGAGGGCCAACCAAGGAGTTTCTTCCCTCGTTCCCAAATGTCCCATTCGCTGGCTGAGCAAAGGCCGCGGGATTGAAGAAGTAGCCTGCAGGAACGTTAGCGAATGGATTGCCGATAACATTCGGATACACGACGCATCCATTCCCGCATTGCGAGTAGGTGTTGTTTTTGGTGTCGATCACCGTGAACGGATTCCCGCTCTGCGTGATAAAGGTGCTAGACAGCCGCCACCCTCCGACGAGCGCATCGCTCACGACCCCGTTGTGGAGATAATTCTTATTGTGTCCAAACGGCAGTTCGTACGCTACGATAGCCTTAACGGCATGCCGGATATCGAAATTGGAATTTCCATAGTTGGCCGCCGGATCATTCCCGATCTGCCAGTTCTGGACTCCACCACGGCTGCCCCAACCTCCCGAATCCTGATCATCCAGGAAGTGCGACCACACGTAGTTGGCCTGGAACGTTAGTCCGTAGGAATAACGCTTCACCATTCCGACCTGCAGAGCGTTGTAATTGGAGATGCCGTTGTAGGAATTCCCGCTGATATTGCCGAACAGCGGGAAGGGGCGCTCAGCCTGGGTAGTCGGACCTGCTGCGAGAACGGCCCGATCGGTAATTTGATTCAGGTCCGTCGGAAACTGCAAGTTGGAACCATGACTTCCCACATAGGCAATGGAGGCTTCATAGTCGCGCGAGAACTCATGCTCCACGCTGAAAGTCCACTCGTTGATCCTGGCTACTGGGACAAAGTAAGGAGTAAACGTTACGTTCTGCGGGTGGGCCGGAGTAACGTACGTGAGCGGGTTTCTGGCCGCGGGTGAGCCGGTGACGTAGTTCAGAATGGGATCAGCCGTTGCCGACGAGGCGGAAAGGGAAATCAGCGGATTCGGTCCTGTTCCTGAATTCACGTCTGTAGCGTTGCCGGTGTTGGTGCCAACAGAACCGGCACCTAACCCTTGACCATAGGTGTCTTCGCTGAAGTTATAGGCGTACATTCCAAAACCGCCGCGGACGGTGGTGTTTTTGAACATGCCCGGCGCCCATGAAAAGCCTATGCGCGGTAGGAAGATATTGTGAATGGGTTGTTGCAGCGTGGTTCGGCCAACTTGACCACCAAACCACATGGAACCCTTTGAGCCGTCGAAAGCATTGGTGAGAGTGGGATCGAATCCTCCGATTGCGTTGTGCAGTTCGCTCATGCCGGTGGTGGCTTCATAACGCAGGCCCAGGTTGACGGTCAGATTGGGCTTAACCTTGAAATCATCCTGCACAAAGACCTGAGGATCTTTGATGCGCATGTAAGTTACGGACTGGTTAGTCGCCTGCCAGTGCTCAACGTCCCCGAGGAGAAAGTCTGCAAAGCTTGCGCCGCCAGGAGTACAGGTGGTAGATCCGGCGGCGCAATTTTGCTGCGTATATTGGCCAGTAAAGGTAAACTGCCCGGCGTCTACGTTGCCCCACGGGGTGGTGTTGCCTTCTCCCATTAGCACTTCCGCGCCGAAATGAAGAATGTGCTTGCCTTTGATCAGCGTAACCACGTCTGACGGGTCATAAAGGTTTTCGATGTAAATGGCATTCGTGCCTGGCTGTAACGATGTGCAGCAGCTGCCGTTGAGATTGAAGGTTGGGAAAATATTGGCCTTGCATATTGCAATCCAAGCGTAGTGGCAGCGTTGAATCCCAGGGTTTGTGGCACAAACCAGTTACCCTGCTTGGTGTAGCCCATGCGAACTTCGTTAACCAAGGTCGGAGTGATGGTCCAGGTGTCGGACAATTGGGCGTTGTAGCCGTCAATGTCTCCGGAAAAACAATTGATAGGACATGCCCATTGATTAAAATTCTGTCCCGGGTTGTTTTTCGCGGTGATCGAGAATGTCACGCGATTATTTTTGCTGAGGTCGTAATCAATTCGGCCGAAGTAGCGAAGATTGGGATTCACGGAAGGCGACAAGAAAACGTAATTGTTAACTGTGGCGTTCGGACCGCCAGCGTTGGGTGATGGATAGAAGCCAAGAACCTTTAGCGCTGCGGGGTCAATTCTATTGGCCGGAATTACGTTCCCAGGAAAGGCCGTTCGCAAACCACCCACACCGGCAGTCGTGGGGTCGTAAATGGTCGGTTGACCGCTGAAATCCCCACTCCTTTCCGCCAAGGTAGGAACAGTGCTGGTGTGCTGGTTGCCGCTGCCATTGTTGGTGATTTTGTCCCGCACAAAGAAGAAAAACAGTTTGTTCTTTATGATCGGACCGCCAACGGAGCCGCCCCATTCGTTATAGCGGATAGAGGGTTTAACGGGTTGGCCACTGCCCCCAGGGAAGAAGTTGGAAGCATTGAGTACATCGTTCTGCCAATACTCATACGCCGACCCGTGAAAAGTGTTACTGCCGCTCTTGCTGATCTGATTGAATACCGCGCCGCCGATGCCGTACTGGGCGGAGAAGGAAGATGTGGTGACCTGTACTTCGGAGATGCTTTCGAATACGGAGTTGTCCACGTTTCCGCTTACAGGTAGGACCACGGTGGCGCCGTCCGCGAGGAAATTCGCATAATTCGGGAGGTTGCCGTTAATAGAGACGGCGTCTCCCGCGTTGTATGCGCCGCTGCCTTCCGAAGTGGGCTGCGAAGGCGCGCTGGATGCTCCAGGAAGGAATATATTGAAATTGGCCCAGTCATTGCCGGTGATCCCGGCACCAATTTGGGGAAGAGCCTCTATCGTCTTTCCTTCCATAATGGTCCCTTGTTGACCACTTTCCGTCTGAAGCAACGGCGCCTCACCGGTATCTTCTACCGTGACGATTTCCTGGACCTGGCCGACGGCGAGGGTGGCATCTTCAGTAATGATGGAGACCTCGAGCTTAAACGGGCCACGGGTCAGCTGTTTAAAGCCCTGCTTCGTGAATGTTATGTTGTAATTTCCTGCTCTGGTCGAAGCCGTATCGTAGATGCCGCTGTCATTTGTGGTGAAGTGTTGGACTTCACCGGTGTCGACGTTAGTAAGCGTAACGTCTACACCCGGAACTGCGGCGCCAGACGTATCCATGACCGTGCCGCGAATATCTCCAGAATTTGTGCTCTGGGCCACGGAAGAGCGAGCGCCCAGAAAAGCTACAGAAAGTACCAGCGCGCAACGAAGCAAAACGTTCATATCGAGGAACCTCCACGAATTCGCTTTAGATGTAACAGCGTACCCCTAGCTAACCCACTTGCGCAGCCCGAACCGGTGAAAAGGCACCGCTTGTTTCAAACGAAGACTGTAAACAATCGTTTGCTCTCGACAGAACACGGACCACGTCACTTTGGCGGGATAATACATTCATTATAATAATGCGGTCAAGATAAAAATTTGATAGTGTACGCAGACAACACGATTGTCTTATGGACTTAAGCGATTCCGGAACAGGATACCGCCGCTAGCGGTCAGGGAATGGATGTCAGGTGAGTAAGGCGCTCTCGACTGAGGGACGTTTGTGCAATCGTTTGTCTAACTTTTGGGTAGGGCAGCTCGATATTCAGGTCGCGAGGGACTGAAAATTTATGCGAAAAAACCGACGAGAATTCATTCGTTTGGGTGTTTCCGCGGCATCTGCCTGTGCGGTCTCGGGAGTGCCGCTCCTTGCGGCTCAACCGCAATTACAGGGTTGGGTGACTTCGAGGGACCGTAAATTTGAGCCCATATCGTCTTTAGCCTGGCGTTCGGCTAGTCCTTCCTTCTCCGCTGGCATTCAACTCGATCCTGCACTGCGGCTGCAACCGATTCTCGGATTCGGGGCGGCGCTCACGGATGCGTCCTGCTATTTGCTGCATCGTATGGCTGCACGCGCGCGGGCCGCGCTGCTGGCGGAATTTTTTTCGCCTTCAGGTTTGCGCTTGTCGGTTGCGCGTGTTTGCATGGGCGCGAGTGATTACTCGACAACAGCTTACAGCTTCGACGAAAGCCCCGAACCCGATCCGGAGCTACAACGTTTTAGCATTGGGCATGATCGCGAATACATATTGCCGACTTTGCGTGACGCTGCCAAGGCCAACCCGGATCTATTCCTCTTTGGCACGCCGTGGAGCCCGCCTGGGTGGATGAAAGCCAACGGCAGCATGCTGGGTGGTTCGATGCGCAAAAAATATTTTGCACCCTATGCTGATTATTTTGTGCGCTTTTTGCGCGACTATGCCGCCGAGGGTGTGAAAATCGCCGCAGTGACCGTCCAAAATGAGGTGGATACCGACCAGGACGGACGAATGCCTGCCTCGCTGTGGGGCCAGGAGTACGAAATTGATTTCGTGAAAAATTATCTGGGCCCGGCACTCGAGCGGGCATCGTTGCAGACGAAAATCTGGATTCTTGACCACAATTACAATCTCTGGGGACGTGCGATCGACGAACTGGGCGATCCCCTGGTGAACAAGTATGTAGACGGAGTGGCGTGGCATGGCTACATGGGAACGCCCGACGCCATGAGTCAGGTGCACGAGGCATTTCCCACCAAGAATATGTTGTGGACGGAAGGCGGACCGACCATCGGCGGGGAGTACGCAACGGACTGGACGAAATGGTCAGAGACGATGATCGGAGTGCTGAGAAATTGGGGTGAATGCGTTGTGGGCTGGAATTTTGTTTTAGATGAGGCAGGCAAGCCAAACATCGGCCCTTTCAAGTGTGGCGGGTTGGTGACCATCGATTCCAAAACAGGAGAACTTACACGCAGCGGGCAATACTGGGCATTCACGCATTTTTCAAAAGCGATTGAAAGGAACGCACGAGTGATTGCCTCTTATGGAGACGTGATTGGAGTTCATCACGTGGCCTGCGAGAATCCGGATGGTAGTCATGTTCTGGTGGTGAGCAACACAGGAGCGAAACAGAGCGTCCCGCTGATGGCGGGAAATCACGTCCTGGATTTGCCTTTAGAAGAAGATTCCGTGACCACCTTGCAGTGGTGACGTTTCTGGTGAAGCGTCCTCATTTGCGCTAGCATGCGAAAAGGGGAAAATTCGGAAGGCTCCACGACAGCCGCGTCTGGCTCGCCGGGGACGGCGACCAACACAAACCTAATGGGAGCGTCGAGTAATAAACCGACCAGTTTGAAAAAGCTGGCCCAGCATTTGGGCTTGAATCCTGCGACGGTTTCCGTGGTGCTCAATGATGTTCCCGGCAGGAACATTCCCCAGGCCACTCGCGATCGCATCAAAGCCGCCGCTAAAGAACTCAATTATCAGCCAAGCCTGCTGGCGCGTTCGCTCCGCAATCGTCGCACGCTCACGATCGGCATCCTGGTTCCAGAACTTGGAGACGGTTATCACACCCAGGTGATGAGCGGCATTGGGGACCACCTGATCGAGGCCGGGTATTTTTATTTCACGGCCCATCATCGTCATCGCAAAAATCTGGTTGAAGAATACGGTCAAATGCTCATCAATCGTGGCGCTGAAGCTCTGATCACCATAGACACCGCGCTAGAGCATTCTTATTCGATCCCAGTGGTTGCCGTTGCTGGGCATCGACCTATCAGCGGGGTCACAAACGTCTTGCTGGATCATCGCTTCGCCGCAGAACTTACGCTGAGCCACTTGTACTCGCTGGGTCATCGCGAAATAGCCTTCATGCGTGGCCAGCCGTTCAGTTCTGATTCCGATGAACGTTGGCAGCACTTGGTGCAAGCGGCGCGAGAGATCAAAATCAAGGTTGACCCAGACCTGACGCTGCAGCTTGATCGCGACACAACTTCGCCGGAATTGGGTTATCCAGCGATTCAGCGGCTGCTTTCCACCGGCAAATATTTCAGCGCGGTGGTGTGCTTCAACGACATTTCAGCCATTGGCGCGATCCGCGCACTACAGGACTTGGGCGTGAACGTGCCCGGCGACGTTTCTGTCATCGGTTTCGACGACATTCGCTCCGCGAGCTTCCACAATCCGCGACTCACCACCATACGTCAGCCGTTAATCAACATGGGAAGGATAGCGGCGCAATGCGTGCTGAATCGCTTGCATGGCACAGAGGGTTACCGCGAACAAATTGTGGTTGAACCAGAGCTGATGGTTCGCGAGTCGACCGGCGTGGTATGTGCATCGCCTTCCGCCGTTCGCGCCCGAGAAAACAAGAAGCCCGCCAAGCCGGTCGATTAACGGGGCGACTCGGTGACTAATCCCCTGCCAACCAAACGAGATTGCGTAGGTCATTCCGTGCGCAGGGCGCGCATGGGGTCGATGGTGGCGGCGCGCCATGCCGGGACGAGGCAGGCGATGAGCGCTACGAAAACGAGAATCAAAGAGGACGCCATCAAGGTAAGGGGATCGCGGGAATTGCCTCCGGACCAAGACGAAAACACGCGATGCAGGGCGATGCTGAGGATTAATCCGAGAGCCAGGCCGATGCCGAGGGTCATGGACGTGGAGGCGAGGACCAAGCGCACGATGCTAGTGCGCGGCGCGCCAAGAGCCATGCGAATGCCTACTTCCTGAGTGCGCTGCGAGACCGCGAAGGAAACAACGCTGTAGAGTCCTGTGGCGGCGAGCGCCAAAGCGAATATTGCAAACATCGCAAAGAGCGTGGCGATGAAGCGGTCCTGGCCCCAGCCTTGGGTATCAAGCCACCACAGCAAAGTGCGGTTCAGGCGGCCGGTGACCAGCTCGGGATTGTATTGGCGCAAGCGTTCCTTGAAGGAGTTCAACATAGTGTCGGGATTTGTGGTGGTCTTGATCAATAGCGAAACGTCGGTGGGCAAAAAGGAAACTGTAGGGGAAGAAAAAGGCGGGCTTCACGGGACGATTCAGCCCGTCGTTGCGCGCGTCACCTACGACACCGATGATTTGGAACCAGTCATCCGGTTTTTGCGCCAGTAATAATTCGGGAAGTTCGGTTTTAAGCATCGGACTACGCACGGCTTGGCCGATGGGTTCGTGTCCGGCAGAAATTCTTTGACGAAGGCTTGATTGACGACGGCGAAGTGCGCGGCGCGCAAAGTCTCGGATTCGTCAAAAGTACGACCAGACATGACGGGTATGTGCAGTGTGGAAAATTCATGGGAGCTGACGGCGCAGAGCATCGCTTGCGCGTCGGCCAACTGCGCCGGCTCTGGATTTCGACTTTGCCTTTGAAGCCACCTAAGCCGGGAAACCAGGTGGTGGAGATGCTGGCGTCTTCGACGCCGGGAACTTCCGCGATGACTCTGCGCACGGCTTCCTGAGCGTTCAGGCGGCCTTCCCAGGTCGGATTGGCACCTTTGGGGAAGCCGACGTTGAGCGACAGAACATTTTTCGGATCGTAGCCGAGAGGGCGTATGGAGACGCGCCTCGAAAGCCTTGAGCGCTGCACCGGCGGAAGCGATCAGCAGTAGGGTGAGGGCTAGCTGTCCAGCGATAAGGATGCGATGGCTTTTGCGGCTGGCCGGCGCCGCCGGTATGTTTGGAGCTCCCCGGCTTGAACCAGCGCACCGACTTGAGGAGTCGAAAGCTGCCAGGCAGGCGAGATGCCGAATAGAATGCCTGTGAGGATCGCAACACTCGCGCTGAAAATGAGCACGGGGGCGTTGACGTGGATGGCAGCTTCGTGCGGAAATGAAAAAATGGGCAGCGCGGCGACGATCCAGGTCACACCTTTATAGGCGGCAACGACTCCGAGCAAGGCTCCGGTGACGGAGATACAACTGACTCGGTAAGGAGTTGTCGTACCAGGCGTTTGGGGCCAGCGCCGACAGAAGCACGCACAGCGAACTCATGCTGGCGGGCGGTACCGCGTGCAAGAAGAAGGACGTCTACGTTGGCGCAACCGATGAGGAGGAGCGTAAGAACCGCGCCAAAGAGCAAACCTAGCGTACCAGCGAATTTGCCGAGGATTTGTTCGTTGAGGGTAACGATGGTGACGCGACGGTTTTGCGGGTATGCCTGTTGTTTTTTGCGAATTCGTCGGCGATGACCTGGAATTCCGACGCGGCGGCCGGGGAATTTAACCCCCGGCTTGAGGCGGACGAAGGAAAGCCAATAATCGTGCGGGGAGCCCGTTGGCGCGGCGGGTAAGTAGACGTCGGAGTCGCCCCAGGTGAAACGCGGAGCGGCACCACTCGGCCAATGACGGTGTAAAGCTTGTGATCGAGCTCGATCGATTTATTGATCACGTCGCGGCTGCCACCGAACTGGCGTTGCCAGAAAAGATAGCTAAGGACGGCAACGGGCGCGGGATTACCGCCGGGCGCGTCGGAAGTGAAGAATTCGCGGCCGAGGAGCGGAGGGACGCCCATAAACTCGAACAAATTGGCGGAATAAAGGCCGACGTTGACGGAGACGGGAATCTGATCGCCCGTGAGATTTTGCCGCGCCCCCTGTTGAAAGAAAACATCTGCGACGGAAGAGGCATTGCGGACGGTGGAAAAGCCGGCGCCATTGGTGAAGAGCAGCGGCCCGCGACCATCTTTGTCGTTGAGCTCGATGTGAACCATGCGGTGGTTATTCTTATAGGGGTAAGGGTCGAGGAGGACGCCGTAGACAACGCTGAAGATGGCGGTGGTGGCGGCGATGCCGAGCATTAGAGACAGAACGGCAGTGAGGACAAAGCCCGGTGCTTTGCGGAATTGGCGGACGGCGAAGCGTAGGTCCTGTAAGAAACTCCACATAACGAGTGAACCTCCACGCTTGGATATTCTCTTAGACGAACGAGAAAGGGGGCGGGATAGTTTCATGAAATTTTTGCGATACGGAGCCTTTTTTTGGTGAGTTAGCGGATCGATGGGGCTGGTCAGATGAAATTGAGGTAAACAATTCCACCAAATCGAAAACAAGAAGTCCCTGAGGGCGGTTTTACGGCGTTTCGAGGATTGCAAGCGCGGGGCTAAGAGGAATCAGAACAGTTACTTGCGATTTGATTTTTCGCGACTATCGGACTTTTTGTCGTCTTCTTTGGCAGCAGGTTTTGGGGCGCAGCCTTTGGATTTTTGCTGGTATTTACACCGGTATTTTGAGCGGTATCTTTAGTGGCGTCCGGGCTTGCGGGTTTGTTTTGCTCAGTTGGCGGTTTTTCTGTGGGTTGCTTTTCTGTTGCTTGCTTTTCTGCCTGAGGCTTTTCCGAATCGTTGTTTTTGTCTTTCGCTTGGTCGTCCGTCTTTTTCGCAACGGGAGAAAGCAGATATTGCATTCTGGCACGAGCCGCGCGCCATTTAACGCTGCTGGCATTTCCAGCCCGGTCTAGAAATGGGGCCAGCTTTTCATCGGTGGCTATTCCTTGGTCTTTCAAGAATTGCGTTATAGCCAGGCTTTGGGTTTCTAGGGACTCGAGCAATGAAAATAGTTCGTCGAGTATTTCTTTAATCGGTTCTGGATTGGTTTCCATGCGCTCGCTAACCCCACGGAATTTCACTGCGAGTGTTATTTGTGGACGCCCCGGTTAAAAATGACAGGACGGCGCGCCCCGCTTTTGCAAATATTTCTGGTGGTATTCTTCAGCGCGATAGAACGGGCCTGCAGCGGTAATTTCAGTGGCGATGGGACGCTTAAATTTTCCGCTTGCCGCGATGGCGGCCATGGATTTTTTCGCGGCGGCTTCCTGCTCTGGCGAATGGAAAAAAATCGCGGTGCGGTATTGAGCGCCGAAGTCCGGGCCCTGGCGGTTTACCTGCGTGGGGTCGTGAGCCGTCCAGAAAACATTGAGGAGCTCTTCGAAGGACACTCTAGCGGGGTCAAAGGTGACTTGCACGACTTCGGCGTGCCCGGTTTCGTCGGTACAGACATCTTTATATGTGGGA
>CAVPKZ010000132.1:0-58501 GCA_963705755.1 uncultured Acidobacteriota bacterium
GCGCAACAGGTTTCCAATGCGTGGGTGAAGTTAATTTTTGTGCCGCAAAACGGTGGCCGCTTGATGCAAGTAATCTTCGACGGGCACCCTTTGTTCCGTAAACCCGCGGTTCGCTGGCAAATACCTGCCGCCATCGAGTACCGAATGGTTCAATTATGGCGGGAGCTGCGGGTCCTGCCCGAAGGAAATGAGGACGAGCAACACTGGGTCGGTAATTCGGATTTGCTGGACGACGCCCCTTATGACTTTCAGATTCTTTCCCAAGGTCAGCGCTGCGGTATTCCTTGACCGGCCCAGCCGACCCACAAACTGGATTGCAGTTTATGTGCACTGTCAGTCTCGGCGTGGATTCTCCACTCATTACCTTTCACGCAGCGATGAAAAATACCAGCGGCCATCCGATCGAATGGTCGATGCAGTCGGTCTCGCAATACGATACTGCGGGCACGAAAGATCGCACCCATCACAATGAAAATATCTGGGGCTTTACCCCCACAGGTTCATCGAGCAGCTATCCGAATCAATATCATGTCAAATTTGCCCGGCGGAAACTCCGTGCACAGGTACGCTCCAACGGGCTTTTCGCCGTACATTACATGCCGCTGGCGGCAGAACTGGGGTGGACTCTAAAGCAGGCTGGTTGGCGGTGGTCGATGGCGAAAGCGGCTACGCGATGGTCGAACGATTTCGCTACGACGACACGCGGCCATATCCAGGTAAGGCTTCGGTTATATTTTGGACTAACGGCGCCCAACTGCATCAGCATCCCGACGGCACCACTACGTTTGGCGCTGGCGAAGAAGACCCTCCGGCAATTCACATGGAAGCGGAAGTGAACTCGCCGATGGTGCGGCTCATCCAGGCGAGTCTTATCATTTCGACACCCAGTGGTTTCCCAGTAGGGCCAGCGCCAGTTTTCAAGGCGTTAGCGATGCAGGTGTGATCCTTAAACCCTTAGGTGCGCAGCAAAACACAGCAGGCCAAGAGATCGCGCTCAGTGGCGTGTTTGGCGATTTTTTCTCCGGAAAACTGGTTGCGCACCTCTACGACGCGCGGGGAGTCGCGCTAGGCACGCGTGCGCTCGAACAGGTGGACCCAAAGATTTAGTTAAATTGCACGCGGAGATGAAGGGTGCCAATCAGGCGGCGCAGTTTCGTTGCACCTCGTGGAGCCTCAACGGATTGGATCGCGGTGCGTTGGGCAAAGTAGCGGTGGATTCCACGGCGGTAAAGGAATGACCAATTTCGCCGAGAATACGGACGAGAAATATCTTTCGGCTTGCTTATTTTAATTTGTTTGTGACATGGTACGCGCAACTTGCACGAATTCGGGGGGCCAATGTTAAATCGTTTTAATTGCGTTTGTACAATTCTTGTAATCTTCCTGGCATGGTTCAGCGTGGGCATTGCCCGGGCGGATGTCACTGGCGCCGTCCTGGGCGTGGTGCGCGACAGCAGCGGAGCTGTGGTTAGCGGCGCAAAGATCGTAGCCACGAATGTGCAAACCAATTTGACGCAGGAAACCGTTTCGGGTGCCGACGGCGCCTTCCGCATTTTGGCCCTCCCGGCTGGGAAGTACACGCTCACGGCCACGGCCGCCGGGTTCGAGACGTTCAGCGAGACGGGTATCGAAGTAAACGTAAATGACCAGCTGCACTACGATGTAAACGCTCAAAGTAGGCAGTGTCTCTGAAAAGGTAGAAATCGCGGCCAACGCCGTGCAGGTGCAGACCGAAAGCACGCAACTGGGCGACGTTATTGACTCCAAGAAGATGCTCGCGCTGCCGCTGAACGGCCGCAGCTTCATCGACCTTCTGGGCCTGCAGGCTGGCGTCGCGCCGACCAGCGCCGCAACGATCCAACAGGACCGTCCGGTATCCGGCATTTTGAATTCGGGCAACATCTCCGTAAATGGCCAGCGAGAAACGGCCAACGCATATTTGGTGAACGGCGGAGACGTCAGCGAGGGACGCAACCTCGGCGCTGGTTTGGTTCCCAACCTGGACTCCATCGAGGAATTCCGCCTGATCACCAACAGCTTTGACGCGGAGTACGGAAAATTCAGCGGCGCGGTGGTCAACGCCATCACCAAATCAGGCACCAATGGCTTTCACGGGGACGCCTTCGAGTTCTTGCGCAACGACAAACTGGATGCTACCAATTATTTTGCGCCTTCCAAATCCGAATTGCGACGCAATCAATTTGGCTATGCGGCGGGCGGGCCCTTCTGGAAAAACAAACTTTTCTGGTTCTCGGACTATCAAGGTACGAGGCAAGTGCAAGGTGCGGAAACCGGCCTTGTTACGGTACCGACGGCAGCCCAGCGTCTAGGCAACTTTGACCCCGCGCTCCTGACCGGTGCGATCGATGGCCCTTACTGGGCGCAAGTGCTTTCGCAGCGTTTGGGCTACCCCGTGGCGCAGGGCGAGGCGTACAGCTTCCCCGGCTGCGCCAACACCGATCCAGTAGCAGGGTGTGTTTTTCCTGGTGGCGTGATACCGCAGGCGGCCTGGTCAGCACCGGCCAGCAAAATCCTCCCGTTTATTCCCGCTCCGACTCTTCCGGGAGATTCGCAGAACTATTCAGATAACAGCCAGAGAAATATCCCCAACGACGACAAAATCGGGGAGCGCGTGGATTTCATCAACCAGAAGACCGGAACCTGGTCATGGTATTACCATTTTGATAATTCGAACGTTAGCAGTGCCAACGTTAATCAGGCGACCGGGAGCTTCGCCACTGTGCCGGGCTTTCCGACGAGCACGCCTGCGCGGGCGCAAGAGTTCGTGATGAGCAACACCAAGACTCTAGGAGCGACGGCAGTGAACGAAGCGCGAATAAGCTTCTTCCGGACCGCACTGCACAAGGACAATCCGGCTGGGAGTTTCGCGAGCCTGTCGTCGCTTGGTTTCGTAACGGGCGCGGGCACCCTTGGCATTGTCCCGCTGGCCGGATACACCCAGTATGTGCCTCAGACGACCTTTAGCAACCTCGGCTTAAACATTGGCGTGCCCACGCTTAATACGTTCCAACCCAATACCACCTATATGGTGAGCGACGTATTTTCGAAGAGCCAGGGCAAACATACGTGGAAGTTTGGAGGGGAATTCCGGTACCTGCAAGTGAACGAACGCAACTTTGCCAACCCTAATGGGGGATTCACATTTGATGGCACGGTGACGGGAGCCGATTTTGCGGACTTCCTCCTGGGCGCGACCTCGACTACCAACGCACCTTACACCCAGGCCGCCGAACAGTTCCTTGATTCGCGTACCCGCTATGGTGGTGCCTTTGCCCAGGACTCCTGGAAGGTGAAATCAAATCTCACACTGAATCTGGGGTTACGCTGGGAAGTGAGCATGCCCTGGTACGACACGCAAGGGAAGATTCAGACCTTCAATCCTGGGGAACAGTCCACAGTGTTCCCGCTCTCTCCCGCAGGCCTGGTATTCCCGGGCGACCTAGGTATTCCCAAGACGCTCGCCCCCACGAAATACAACAACCTCGGCCCACGATTGGGTTTGGCGTATTCACCGGGATTTTCGGACGGCGTCTTGGGCAAGATATTTGGCGGCCCGGGTAAATCCAGCATCCGCGCAGCCTATGGTCTTTATTACACGTCGGTCGAGGACCTGAACCTGTTTTACGAGGTGGCGGATGCGCCGTTCGGCCTTTATTGGACCTCGCCCGTATCGGTCATGTTTGACCAACCGTTCGTGGTTCGAGCCACCGGACAGTCCTTGGGACAGCGTTTTCCGTTCACCGCGCCGGTTCCTGGCTCCCTATCGAACAAGACGCTGGACTTCTCGGTTTACGAGCCCTTCAACTTTTTCCCGGGCTACGACATTCACAACAAGTTGCCTTACGCGGAGCACTTCAATCTCTCGATCCAGCGCGAGCTAGGCAAATCAACGGTGCTGACGCTGGCTTACGTCGGGACCAGGGGCACCGCCTCATCACACAGCGGGACGCGAACCCCGGTTCCGCCGCTCTCTGCCAGCAACTCACTGCGCAAGGCGCAATGGATGTGACCGCGGGAACCGCCGGATGCGGACCTGGTAATGAGAACGACGTTTTCCAGCTTCCGACGGCTACCGTTCCATGTCAGACGCTTGGTCCGACGCCTCTCCCGGGCTGCGTTTACAGCACCAGGCAGCAGATCTTGAATCCAAATTTCTGCCCCGGCGGGGCGCAGGTGTGCTACGGCTCCTCCAACACCAATACTCTTACGAGCGCCAATTCGATCTACAACGCCGCGCAAATCACGGTAGAGCGCAAAGCAAACGACTTTACGTTCTTGGCGGCGTATACCTTTGCCAAAGGCCTGGACGATTCTTCGGCTTTCAACGACTTGGTGAATTTCGAAAATCCTAAGTTGAGCCGCGGGCTGTCTTCCAGCGACATCAGACATAATTTTGTGGTCAGTTACGTTTGGGCCATTCCGTTCGACCGGGCTTTTCACAATGCACCTAAGCGCCTGACGCAAGGCTGGCAGATGCAGGGGATCACACGGTTCGCTACCGGCTTTCCCGTACAATTGAACCAAAGTCAGGGCGATGCTTCGCTCGCGGGCAGTTCGGCCACGGATATGCCAAATGTTGTGGGCCCCGTGGTGGTTGTGGATCCGCGCAAAGCTTATGCCGGTTGTCCGAATTCTGTCGACCCCACCCAGCCCGGAACGGGATGTTACTTCCTTCCGAGTGCGTTTGCCGTTAACAGCGATCCGGGCACTTTTGGTACGGCCGACCGGCGCTTCTTCCACGGCCCCGGATTCAACAACACCGATTTTGGGTTCTTGAAGCGGACCCAAATTAAAGAGAACTTTGCTTTTGACCTCCGTATCGAATTTTTCAACATATTCAACCACGCGCAATTTATGAATCCTGGCGGGGACATCAGCCAGTCAAACTTTGGAATCGTCACCAACGCGCGCGATCCGCGTATTGGGCAGGTCAGCGCCAAGTTCTACTGGTGATGAAGCGGCAGGTTGGTGATGTGCGAGCCGATTTGTCAGGCGGAAGCGCGGTGCGGTATTTCCGTAGACCCGGAGCGGCCTGCGCGATTCGCGCTTTTTCGCGGCCACGTGATAAAACTTTCTGATGGCCGAAGTGGTGTCAAAGTTTGTGCTTCCATCTCCCAAGGCCGTCCTATTTTTGCTGGCGCTTGGGTTGCTATTTTCAGCGCCAGCCTTTGCACAGACTGCTGAAGGCTATCGACGGCAAGCCATTGAACTCTCCCGGCTAAAATCCTGGGATGAAGCGATTGTTTTTTATCGCAAAGCACTAGCGCTAGCGCCTGACGACCCGGATACCCATTACAACCTGGCGCTCACGTTGAAGTACAAAGGCGACGCAAAGCCCGCGATAGAGGAGTTTGAGACCGCGCTGCGGCTCAAACCGAACTGGTCGGACGCGCGTTACGGGTTGGGAGCAACGTATTACGATCTCCACGATCAGCCCTCCGCGTTGAAGGAACTGCACACCGCCGTAAAACTTAACCCTGCAAATGCGCCGGCGCATCGCTTGCTGGCGCGCATTTATGCAGAGCAGAGCGATTTTTTGCAGGGCGAGGCGGCGTTGAGGCGGGCCCTGGCGAGTAAGCCGTCGGCCCAGGCGCACTTCGAGTTGGGACTCGCGGAAGGACAGCTCGGGAATCTGGACGCTGCTGGTGCGCAATTTCGCACCGCCATCAGCATCAATCCGGCATATGCCCCGGCCCACTCCATGCTGGGCATAAGCTTGCGCCGTCAAGGCAACCACAATGCCGCCCTCGCGGAGTTTCGCAAAGCTGCCGAGCTGGATCCCCAAGACCCGGAGACGCAATACAACCTGGGCATGGAGCTGAAATCCGGAGGCGATTTGGTTGGGGCTATCGCGGCGTTCCGCGCGGCAGTTGCTTTGAAGCCGGATATGGAGAAAGCTCACTACAGCCTGGGCATCGCTCTTCGGGCCCAGGGCCAGGCAGGTCCTGCACAAAAAGAAATGGAGGATTTGAAAGGATTGCAGGAATTTCGGGCGCACCTGACCCGCGCAAAATTGCTTATCCTGCAGGGCGTCGAGGCTTTGAAGAAAGAGCAGTTTGCTGAGGCGCTTGAGCAGTTTCAGAGCGCCGTCGAACAGAGTCCCGGAGCTGCCAACCGGCCACTACTATGTGGGCGTCGCTCTGGAGCGCACCGGCGACTTCCGCAATGCGGTGCAAGCTTATGAAAAGGCCATCGAGCTGAAACCGGATTACGCTCGGGCACACTCCAGTCTCGGATTACTGTATTGGCGGCATAACGATCACGACCGGGCTATTCAAGAATTCCAACAGGCGGTCATGTCCGATCCTGATTTGGCGGAGGGACATTACAATCTTGGCTTGGCGCTTTCGGAGTCAGGACGGCTCGACGAAGCCACCAGGGAGCTGAATCAAGCGATTGGTCTCGATCCCAAGTACACGGATGCCCGAATCCAGCTGGGATTAGTACTGAGCCAAGAGAACGATGCGGCTGGTGCCGTCAACGTTTTCCGCGAAGTGCTCCGCCGCGATCCAAATATGGCGGAAGCGCACAACAATCTTGGCTTGGCGCTTTTGCAGGCTGGCGACGTTCACGGCGCCGTTCGGGAATTCCGCGAATCGGTTCGACTCAAGACTAACTATGCGGCAGGCCATTTTAACTTGGCGTTAGCGTTGCATCAGGAGAATAAGGAACAGGATTCGCAAGCGGAGTTCGAAAAGGCTTTCGCCATTTCACCGGAACTAAGAAACGCGCCGCGCCCGTAGAGCGCGTCCGGGGGGGGTTATTTAAAGGGTTTTTTTGCTTTATCGAGATACGGAACAAAACCGGGCGCTGACATCTCCAGCTTATAAACTGATGTGGTGGCGGTGATGTAAAGAGTTGTGAGCTGCGAGCCTCCCCATTCCAGATTGGCCGGCTGTTCGGGCATCACAATGGTTCCGAGATGGTGACCTTGCGAATCCCAGATCCAGATGCCGCCTGGGCCGGTAACATACAGGTCTCCTTGCCGGTCGATCTTGATGGCATCGGGAACTCCGTCGCCTTCCCGCCGGGTTCCTCGCCAAAAATCTGCCCACCAGAAATGGTGCCGTCGGAGTGAAAGTCGTACACCCGAATGTTGCGCTGCTGGCTATCATCGACGTAAAACTTTTTTCCATCGGGAGGAAAAGCCAGACCGTTGGGTTGCGACAGCTCCCTGGTGAGCAGCGTAACTCTTCGTTGCCGATCCAGACGAAAAACGCCTTGAAAAGATAATTCTTGTTTTTGCCCCGCGGGCAGGTCGAGGGTCGGGTCAGTAAAATACAGGGCGTCATCGGGACCCAGCATTACATCATTGGGACTGTTGAATTTTTTCTCTTCGAAGCGATCGGCTAGGACTTCAAATTTGCCGTCGGGGCTGACACGGATGATCGCCCGTAACACGCTGGCACAATCAATCAAGCGATGTTGCCGGTCGTAGGTGCTGCCGTCCGGATCGCCCAATGCGACCAGTTCGGTTTTCTTACCATCTAACGAAACTTTGAAGATTTTGTTTTGTTGTTCGTCACTGACATACAGAAAGCCGGCCGGATCCCACACCGGTCCCTCCGTGAAGCCAAAGCCTTTTGCGACCACTTCCAGTTTGGCCTGCTTGGGAACCAACTTCCAAAACTCTGGTGAACTAGCTTTCAGTTCGAACGCGCGCGGCGGATTTTGCGCGTTCGAACTGAGCGATAAAGTAACACAAAGAAACAGTGCGGCGGCGGGCAGCAAATGTGGTTTCAAGGCAGCTCCTGGAGCGGGGTTTTGACCGGTGTTAAAGTCGCGCGCCGCTTCTCTAAAGAAAATCTCAACAACTAGTCGTGATGGTGTTTTTCTTTTGCCGGGATTTTAGGCCCTTGTTTTTCGGCAATTTGCATCAGGTAACTCACGATGTCGTTCAGTTCCGAGGCACTAAGCGTCTTGCCGTAGTTATCAGGCATGAGCGGTTGGGCCGAGGGTTTAATCGCGGCGAGGTTCGCTTTCTGGATCAGATAAAATGCGCCGTTGAAAGACTGCAATTGCAATGAGAAGTTATCTTCGTTGCGCACGACTCCTTCCTGCCAGGTGCCATCGAGAAATGTAACGGAAACTTCGCCACCGTTGTGATCATCAAGGTCTTCACGGCCAGGACTGACGATGGCACGCCGGATGTCCGGGGGCGAAGAACCTGCCGCATAACTAGAAAGATCAGAAGCCAGGAAACCGCCTTGCCCGCTGACCATGTGGCAATTTGCGCATTTTGCGCTAGCAAAGAATAGCGTTTGCCCGTGCTGCGGATCCCCGGGCATCGGCATCGGTGTGCTATTCCCTTGCAGAACCCGCAGGTAACGGACCAGCGCTTCAATCTTTGCATCGCCTAGAAATGCAAAGTTGGGCATTCCGGTTTCTGAGATGCCATTGTGGACGGTGCGCTGCAGCTCGACGTCGGAATGAGCTTGCACTTGTCGGGAAGCAATATTCGGTCCACGTTCGCCGCCGCGTCCGTCTAAACCGTGACAGCCTGCACAGGTGGAAGCAAAAAGTTTGGCCGCCTCGGCGGTGCCCCATTATCAGCCGGCGCCGACTTCGCACCGGTTGCGCTGCTCTGACCGCGAATGCTACCGGCGACAAAAAGCATCGCCGCCGCACAAGCCAGCAACTCGCTTCGTGGCCAGCGCCGAAACCCGCATATTGAATGCCGCTGAGAACTTCGAACCGTTAAGCCACAAGCCCACCAATCGAAATTCATTCTTCGCACGACCGTCTTTCTAACCCATTGGAGTTTGCACTGTCAATCCATCTGGTAACCGACAGCAACTCGTTAGCAGCATTCAGTCACAACGAAACTTTTTCCGGCGTGCCGATGGTGGTAGAGTGCGCCTGCAAAAGGGAGATCTTCATGAACAAGCGCTCTATTCGCGACGGCTTAAGTTATTAGGGCCGCGAATGATCATCACGTTAGTGGTGGCGCGGTATCGCCGCCGTGGCCCTGACAATTCACGCCACAACGCCACAGCAAAATGGTGCCGCCAAGGGTGCTGCCGAACTTCTGGACGGTTTTCGGCACGTGGAAGCCGCCTCGGTGTCCGAGCCCTGGAACAAGTCACAGGGGAAAAAATGTATATGTCGCATCGCATGCAGCCCATTTTCCCGGCCAATTCCCGGATTTGCAGTTACCGTGGCATTGAAAAAAGAATCTAATGACAATCCTAACGCGTTGAAGGGAATGTTGACCGCCATTGATTCTGGGAATGCCGATTCGGTTTATGTGATGTCTGTAGAAGATGGGGTGGATGTCGCAGGTATGGGTGGATTGATGGGCACAGCGATGCGCGCACGGAATTTTTCCGGCGCGGTGATTGATGGCGGAGTGCGGGATGTTGCCTACCTCAACAAGATCGGTATTCCGCGATATGCCTGGGCATCGTGCCGTCAACGTCAATTCGCCACTATGGCTTCGGCAGCGCGAACACCACGGTGCATTGTGACGGGGTGGAAGTCAACGCGGGAGACATTGTGGTGGCCGACGGCGTGGTGGTGGTGCCGCGCGGGGTCGCCGGCGATGTCTTGGCGGTGGCCGAAAAGATGGATTTCAATGAGCACTCCATGTACGCTTACATCGAAAAATTGAAATCCATCACCGAAGCGGTCAAGAAATTCGGCCGGTTGTAGTCCACTGCCTGATCGATGCCGCTGGTCTACCGCACAATTCGAATCGATCGAGGCTTACATTCGGGAGCAACAAACTTTGGCACTACGACGGTGTTCGCAAAGTGGGGAAACGAGTCTGGCATTGAATCATCGCAGGCGAAATATTTTCTACTGGGAAATTTCAATTGGAATCTTGTTGCTGACGCCGATGGCTTCTGGCGGTCAGGAAGCCGAGGCCAAGAAACAAAAATCATCTGTGATTGTGGACCTCAATGTCAGCGCAGAGGCACTTGCAGCGCAACCGACCGGTAAAGACTGGTTGTCCTACAACGGCGATTATTCCGGCCGGCGATTCAGCAGTCTGGACCAGATCAACGCGAAGAATGTTGGCTCACTGCGCGCGCAGTGGGTCTTTCATGCGCCTAATTCGGATTCGCTGGAAGTCACGTCCGTGGTCGTGAACGGTTTAATGTTCGTAACCTCAGCTAACGACGCTTACGCGCTGGATGCCCAAACCGGACGACAGGTTTGGCATCATGCTTGGCCGATTACGGAAGGGTTGATCGACGATGCTTCACAGCACCACAACCGTGGCGTGGGAGTGTGGGGTAATTCGGTATATATGGAAACCGACAATGCTCATTTGCTTTGTCTCGACGGGCGTTCCGGAAATTTGCGTTGGGACGTAGCCTATACGGATGGCAATCGGAATTACGGGGCCACCAGCGCGCCCCTGGTTGTGAATGGCAAGGTAATTGTAGGCACGTCGGGCGGAGATGACGGAGTGCGCGGATTTATTTCCGCGTACGATGCTGAAACCGGAAAATTAGTGTGGAAATTTTGGACCATACCTGGACCGGGTGAACGCGGCTGGGAGAGCTGGCCGGGCGACTCCTACCTTCACGGCGGCGGTACCACCTGGATGCCGGGCACTTTCGATAGCGAATCGAACACCTTATACTGGGGCACCAGCAACCCGGCTCCCGATTTCGATGGCGGCCCACGGCCCGGCGACGATCTCTATACCGACTGCGTTCTGGCCCTCGATGCAGATACTGGGAAATTGAAGTGGTATTTTCAATTCACTCCACATGATCTTTTCGATTACGATGCCACCGAAACTCCGGTGTTGCTCGACGCAACGTGGAAAAACCAACCGCGTAAATTATTAGTGGAAGCAAATCGCAACGGATTTCTGTATGTGCTTGATCGAACCGACGGCAAGTTTCTCTCGGCGGTACCGTTCGTAGAAAAACTGAACTGGGCCAAAGGGATAGACGCTAACGGACGCCCGATTCGAACCGACGTTGCGCCCACCGCCAACGGCACGCGCACGTGCCCAGGATTCAGCGGCGCAACCAATTGGTATTCTCCTTCCTTCAATCCCCAGACCAACCTTTTTTATTTTCTGGCTTCGGAGAATTGTGAGGTTTATCTTTTCAGCGCCCAAAAATTCAACCTGGGTCAGACTTACTATTCGACGGGTGCGCGGCGTAGTCCCGGCGACCGTGGTAAGAAAAACCTTCTAGCCTTTGAACTAGGCGGCGAAAAACCGGCGTGGAAATATCCGCAGGTCGGAAACGGGCAGTCCAGCGGAGGCACCATGACGACCGCCGGCGGCTTGGTGTTTTTTGGTGACGACAGCGAATCCTTCGAGGCGGTGGATGCGCGGACCGGCGAGCCTTTGTGGCATTTCAATACCGGACAAGAAATGCACGCTTCACCGATGAGTTATGCGGTGAACGGAAACCAATACGTTTCCATCGCCGCCGGAAGCAACGTGTTCAGTTTTGCATTGCGATAGAAACGAGAATTTCAAATCCATTTTTATTCAGAAGGGAAAGGCAATGTCTACTACGCTCAGCAGTCGCAGGAATTTTGGTACCTGGATAGTCTCGCTGTTTGCCGGTGCGGGAGTGGCCAGCGCACTTTCCGCTTCGCAAACCAAAACCCAATCATCATCGACCGTCCAGAAAACTGGACTATGACGGCAAGCCCGCGATCGGCGGTGGGTTCATGACCCCATTGATCATCCATAACGGTGTGATTTATATCGCCGGGCGAGGCGCGCATTCTCACGATCCAAAGAGTGACTTTCCCATGGACATCGACACCCACACCAAAAAAGTCGTGGAAAACGTGAAGACCTTAGTGGAAGCCGCGGCGGAGCCATGGACAGCATTCTGCAACTGACCGTTTATTTGACCAAAATCGACGACTACGATGGCATGCATAAAGTGTTCAAGACTTACTTTCCGAATGGCGGGCCCGCTCGGACCATGCCTAGGGCGGCCCGGGCCTCTACGCTCTCGGCATTATGTGGTGTCCGGCGCTCGCAGCGATCGATGTAATTACGTGAAGCCACGGCATTTTCCCCGTGACGACCTTAAGGCCCGCCATTTTAGGAAATGCCGATGTTCGTTTGCGTCTCAGTAAGCAAAAGTACCGGCAGATACATGATCAGTTGAACGTCATGCGTATTCAGAGTGCATCTATGTAGAGAGCGAACGGACGAAAAAGGTGGCATGCTTTCGCTTAGCTACTTTTTGTTTCGTTTTGTTCTCTTCACGGATACAATGACTCGTCGCTGCGTTCGAATGCCACGACCCTTTGGGATGGCGAGCAAAATGATCCTCAAAACATTAGCAGTGTGTCTGTTCTCTGCGGCCGTTATTTCCTCGGCGGCAGGCCAGGATATCGTCTACAAGGAAGATCCCGAAGCTGCCAAGCGCATGACGCTCCTGTTGAAGGATTTTGACCCGCATCCCATGGTGCATTTGCCGGTGCACAATGTCCCACGGGCCCGATTTCCGGTTATCGACATGCATAATCACGTGAACGACGCGCAAGGAATCAATGGCGAGAGAATCGCGCCCGCGGAATTGATTAAAACGATGGACAACGCCAACATCCAAACCATCGTGATCCTGACGGGCATGTGGGGCGACAAACTCCAGAGTGTGTTGGACACCATGGTGAAGCCATATCCAGGCCGCTTCATGGTGTACGCACAGATGGATTGGAGCAAGATTGACGACCCCGATTTTAGTGCCAAGATGGTGCGGCAGTTGGATGACGCCGTACAACGCGGCGCACGCGGCTTGAAAGTTCTTAAGGACCTGGGCTTGGGAGTGCGCGACAAGAGCGGCGAACCAGTGCCTATCGACGACGAACGACTGGACCCCGTCTGGGAAGAATGCGGCAAACTTGGCATACCGGTAGCGATACATTCCACCGATCCGGAAGCTTTCTTCGCTCCCATCGACAATCACAACGAGCGCTATGAAGAGTTGATGCACAATCCGTCCTGGAGTTTTTACGGCCCTAAGTTTCCCACCAAGGACAAATTGCTGGAGGAACGAAATCACGTCTTCGCCAAACATCCGCACACCACTTTTGTGGCTTTGCACGTGGCCAATTGGCCGGAAAATCTGGACGTCGTTTCCGCGTGGCTAAAACAGTATCCCAATATGTTGGTGGAATTTGGCGCGCGTGAGGCAGAGCTTGGAAGGCAACCCCGCCGCGCCCGGCAATTCTTTATGGATTTTCAGGATCGCATCATGTTCGGGACGGATAGCGAACCGGATCCCAATATGTACGCCAATTATTTCCGATGGCTGGAAACGGGTGATGAATATTTCGACTACTGGGGCTATCCGGGACAGGGCCGTTGGGAGATTTACGGGATGGAGTTGCCCGACGCCGTTCTGGAAAAGGTTTACCACAAAAATGCTGAGCGACTTTTCGCACAATTTAAAGGGACTGCCGGAGTAAGGCAGTGACGCGCCGCGCGCGCTGGCAAGCCCGGCAGGTCTGCGCTACGCGCCTCTGCTTGCTTGCCGGGCTCTTCGCGGCGGCCCTGCTGCTTTTAAACACCGCGGGCTGCCAGAAGGAAAATAAAATGGCCTCCAAGGCCGCTCCGGCGCGCGCGCAGAACTCTGCGATTGTGGTTCGAACTGAGCCGGACGGCATTCACGTCCAGACTCCGGCAGCAGAATTTGTCTTGAGTTCCTCAGGCTATTTAAAAAGCAACTTAATGAGGGAAGGCCGTTACGTCACCATGGACGATCCCGGCAATGAGCCCGGCCAACAACTCACCGCGGCAGGCAAACAGGTCAACAACATCGTTTTTAATTTGAACAGCGCGCGAATTGTGGACGCTCAGGGGAAATTGGGGCGACTCGGCAAACGCATTGAAGTTCGCGGAACGAGTGAGGCGAGCGGCCTCTCCGAAACCCTGACGCTGGAGGTTTACGACGACTTTCCTGCATTGGCGCTGCTCTCCGCTTCTTTGCGAAATGACAGCTCCAGAGATATTGCGCTCGAAAACTTCTCGCTGCAGCGTCACCGCTTAAATGCTTCACTCGTGGATGCTAGCGTGGACCCCCACGAAATGTGGTCGTTCTTTGGTTCCAGCTTGAAGTGGGGCAAAGACGACGTCATGCCGATACCGGCAAAATTCGATCAACAAAATCCGTTCGGCGCGCCGGTGGAAACTAAAGATGATCTGGGCCGCGTGGGTGGCGGCATTCCCGTCGTGGCATTTTGGACGCGGATTATGGGCGAAGCGATTGGCCATATCGAAACGCTTCCGTTGGTTCTAGCGATTCCGGTGAGCACTACCTGGGACCGACGCGTGGCCGCGGCGGTAAATCTCCCCGCCAACACCACGCTGAAGCCTGGCGAAAGTTATTCGACGCCTCGAACGTTCGTGGCGGTCTATAAGGGCGATTACTACGAGCCACTGAGCATGTGGTCCAACGCCGTGGAGCGCGAGGGTCTGCCGCGGCCTACGAATAATAATGAGAACTATGCGGTGAGCTGGTGCGGCTGGGGCTACGAGTCGGATGTGACGCCCGCACAAATGCTGGCGACCGTCCCGAAGTTGCAGGAGCTCGGGATTCATTGGGCAACGCTCGATGATCGATGGTTCAACAATTATGGTGATTGGCAGCCGCGGCCGGACACTTTCCCGGCTAATTCGATCAAACAAATGGTGAGCGATTTTCACGCGAAGAATATTGAGGTGCAGCTCTGGTGGCTGCCGTTAGCGGTCGAAGATGGAAAGTTCGGATACGGCGGACACCGGTACATCGTCTCGGATGTGGTGAAAGAACATCCCGATTGGCTCATCCTGAATAAAGACGGAAAACCCGCGCGCATGACGCGCAATCTCGCGACCCTGTGTCCGGCGCTGCCGGAGGTTCAGGCCTACTATAAACAACTGACCGAACGATTCATTCACGATTGGGATTTCGATGGTCACAAGCTGGACAATATCTACGCCACGCCGCCTTGCTATAACCCGGCACATCATCACAAGTCGCCGATGGACTCTGTGTATGCGATGGGGGAAGTGTACAAAATTATTTTCGAGACGACTCGTGCGCTTAAACCAGACAGCGTGACGCAAAGCTGCCCGTGCGGAACGCCGCCAAGCCTGGCGTGGTTTCGCTACATGGATCAGGCGGTGACGGCTGATCCAGTTGGTTCCGTGCAGGTGCGCCGTCGCATGAAAATGTACAAGGCGCTGCTGGGGCCGCGCGCAGCGGTGTATGGCGATCACGTGGAATTGACGCAAATTTCCGGCGTGGGCGACAACGAGCAGGATGTTGGGACCGATTTTGCTTCGACGCTCGGCACCGGCGGCGTGCTGGGAACAAAATTCACGTGGCCGGATTACGGGCCAAAGTTAAAAAATGTATTTCTCAATCCGGGCAAAGAACCGCATTGGAAAAAGTGGATAAGTTTGTACAACGACAAAATGTTGTCTAAAGGGAATTTCCTGGATTTGTATGTTTACGGCTATGACGTGCCGGAAGGTTATGCCATCGAAAAAGGTGGAAATATGTTTTACGCGTTTTATAGCGCGGCTCGTTCCGCCAAGTCGCCAACCAAGCAGGAATGGAAAGGTCCTGTAGAGTTACGCGGGCTGCAATCAGCAACCTACAAGATCGTGGACTACGTAAATAATAAGGACTACGGAATCGTTAGCGGTCCGACCGTGCGAATTGATGTGGACTTCACCGGCAGCTTGTTGCTTCAGGCCACGCCGCAGGGCAATGCGGCTGCAAGCGGTAAATAACTCTCACGTTTCTGAGGTAGCTACGATTCGAGGATCCGCTAAAGCTCACTGCTTTGCCTGCTCCCAGTTTGTTCGCAAAAAGGACTCGCGAAGAGCCGCGTCGCGAAACGCTTCTGTTCCGCCGGCGCGCATCACGGAAAGTGCTCCGGCAACATTTCCGAATTTGAGACAATCTTCTATCTTTGCGCCACGAATAAATTGATGGATAAATCCAGCGTCGAAGCTGTCTCCAGCTCCCACGGCATCCACAAAGGTATCCGTCTTCGGCGCGTCAGAAAAAGTAGCACGGCCTTGTCGAGCGATGACGCCTTGCGCTCCACGTTTAATCACCACCAGCGGGGCCCTCGCAGCCAAGAATTCCGCCGCGCTGTGTACGTCGTGCGTTCGTGAAATTTTGCAGGCTTCCCGTTCATTGGGAAGCAATACGTCCACATATTCTCAGAACTGGATAAAGATCCTCGCCCCATTTATCGTCAGGATCGTCGTTGGTATCTAACGAGGTGGTAAGTCCGGCGGCCTTCGCGTGCCGGAAAAGCTCAGTCATCCGAGGGCGCAAGGCGCGCTGAAGAAAATAAGAGGACAAATGAAAATGCTTCGCCGCGCAGACAGAGTCTAAATCCAAATCCTCATAGCGCATCTCCGACATGGTGCCCGGATAAGTAAGGATGTAGCGTTGTAAAGCGGCCGGAAGAATTACGGTAAGGCCGGTCTGCCGTCCAGGAAACCGGCGAACCCTGGAAAGATCCACACCGCTTTCGCCCAGGCGCTCCAGGCAGATTACTCCGAGTGAATCGCTACCGACCGCGGAGCTGAAGCCGACCTGGTTGCCCAGTAAAGCAAGATTATGGGCAAAAATCGCGGAAGAACTTCCCAAAGTGACTTTCAAATCGTCCGCCAACTGTTCACGATCGAGTTGCAGATTTGGCGGAAGACCGGACAAGATTATATCGAGGTTGAGTTCTCCCACCACCGAGACATCAAATGTGGCCAAGGACATGCCTCGTGATAGTCATCGCTAATCAAGAAGTACAACACGACTTAGATTCTTGGGTGCATCGGGGTTGAGACCTTTCTTCAGTCCGGTGTAACACCCCAGCAGTTGCCCGGGAACAATGGAAGCGGCCAGCGTGGCAATTTCCGGCACGTCCAAACCCATTTCGAATACAAGGTCGCTCGACGCGGTGATCCTTTTGTTGGCGCGATTGCACACGATGACAACCACCCCGCCGATCTCCTTCATTTCGGCAAGCATTTCGCACTCGGCATGTTGTCCGCTCTCACTGATAAAGAAAGTCAGGCATGTCTCGGGGCCGACAATCGCTTTTGGACCGTGGCGAAATTCCAGTGTGTGATAAGACTGGCTGAACGAGCACGACATCTCCGCAACCTTCAACGCGGCTTCGTGAGCAATGCCCAGGAAGGGCCCTTGCGCCAGGAATATGTAGTCCACAAAGGTGCGATCTTTTGTGAAAGAGTTTACGCGGTCGGAAAACGACAGCAACGAGGTCTCAAGACTTCCAGCCAGCTTTTCCAGTGACGCGCAGAAACCTTCGGCGCTTTTTTTGAAACCCGCCAGATATTGCAATACCAAAAGCATGGAGGTGAACGAGCGCGTCATTACGATGCTTTTCTCATGCGCCGACGAAAGTTGAATGGTCAGCTCGCACGCGGACTCAGTGGCGAGTTCGGAGAGCAGGTTACACCCAGGGTGGCAATGTTATGTTTCCGTCTGAGCAAGGAAGCGGCGCGCACGGCTTCCGAAGTGCTGCCGGAGCGCGAGATTACCACGGCCTGCAATTCCCGATGCGGCTGCAGATTAAGGTCCGAAAATAACAAAATCTCGGACGCGGGCAAGGCCCGGGCTCTTTGTCCGCTAAGAATGGTCCAGGAAGCGGCCGCGGCTTCAGCAAGATAAAAGCTCGTGCCGCAGCCCACGAACAACCATTCCGTTCGAGAAGAAGTCTGCTCCAAAATCGTTTGTAGCATGCGGCTGCCCTTGAAATCGGACAAGGATGCTTTCCAGGCCTGCGGTTGCGTTAAGATCTCCTGCAGCGTCGCCGATTCTTGCGCTTTGCTACTGGTGGTTTCCATGCCGGTGGTATCCTTGGAAATCATTGCAATAAATGCGCAGGCCCGAGCTAGACCAGCGTCACTTCAATATTTGCTTCACGCAAACTTTTCAGATGCGCCTTACCGATTTTCTTGTCGGTAATCGTTTCGTGCACGGCGGATACCGGCAGGATTAGAGATAAACTGCGCCGCCCGAACTTGCTTGAATCGCAAACAACAATAGTGCGTCGAGCCGTTTTGGCCATGACGCGATTCACACGTGCTTCCAATAGATTGGGCGTGGTTAAACCATAGCTCGTGTCGAAGCCATCCACGGCCAGAAAAAGCATGTCGGCGCTAAGCTGTCGCAGTGATTCTTCCGCCAGCGGGCCTACCAGCGAGAACGAATTTTTTCGCAGCGTTCCCCCGGTGAGGATGACTTCAACAGAGGTGCCCGCCAATTCTTCGGCAATGTTTGTGCCGTTGGTGATTACCGTGAGACTGCGAAATTGCTTACAAGCCCGAGCAATAGCGGTGGTGGTGGTTCCTGAATCCAGGATAATGACCTGACCCTCCTGAATCATGCGCACGGCTGCTGATGCGATTCGTAATTTATCGTGACGATGAAGGCGCTCCTTCTCCTGCAGCGTACGATCCTGCAGTGTACCGGTGCGAAGCGGAAGCGCGCCTCCATGAGTGCGTTCCAGTTGTCCCTGATGGTGCAAAAATTCCAGGTCCTTGCGAATGGTAATGAGCGAGGTGCAAAAGCGGTCCGACAGGTCCCGCACCAGAACGCGTCCATCACTCTGCAATAGCTCCAGAATTCCGCGTCGGCGTTCTTCATTCAGCATCGTATAGGCTCGTCTTCATCGCTTGATACTCTGCACTTTTTCATTCCTTGTGCCACGTCATTACATTAACCTCTCGATACGCACTTGTGGTTCAAAAGCACGCACATCCGTCTCTCGCAGTTGCCCCGGCGCGTCGGCACGGCAATTCGCCGCTCCACAAGCGGTCGCTAGCCGCAAAGTTTTCTCCACATCAAATTCACGCGCCGCCGCATAAGCGAATCCAGCCATGGCGGCGTCCCCGGAGCCAACGCTAGATTTGACGGAGAGGCTCGGGGGCTGAGCGTAATAGAAGTCTTGGCGTGCGGCGGACTGCCAGACCAAGCCCTGATGACCGAGGCTAACAGCCGCGCTCCTGGCTCCAAGTTCAATTAGCCGATGCACGGCAGATTTCGCGGATCGGCAGTCGCGGATTTCTTCGCCAATGAGCCATTCCGCCTCTTCACGGTTGGGCTTCACAAAATCTGGTCCGGCGTTTAACGCCAGGCGCATAGGCTCTCCGCTCGTGTCCAGGAATATTTTGTGCCCGCAACGATGCGCCACGTCGATTATCTCGGCGTAGGCATTCGTGGCGGCGTCGCGCGGCAAACTGCCTGACGCGAGTACGATGCCGCTTCTCTTTTCTTGAAAAAGCAATGTTGCATACGTTTCAAAAAATACTCCCCAGTATTTTTCGGCAACAGGAGCGCCAGGTTCCAGTATTTCCGTCACGCATCCATCGTCAGAAATGATTTCCAAGTTCACACGCGTGTTGTGGCCCACCCTTACAGCTTGAGTCTGTATGCTCAGATCTTCCAAACCGCGAAGCAGTTCGTCTCCGGTGCTCCCGCCTGCGAAGCCCAGCCACAAGGGGTTCGCGCCCAATGCCCGCAATGACATGGCGACATGTGCAGCCTTTCCTCCGGGATGCGCATGCACGTCGCGTACTCGATTCACGCTTCCGGGAGCCAGTTGCGCCAGCCGCATACGCTTATCGATCGATGGATTCAAGCTCACACACCAAAACGTGCTTGAGGCCGTGTTCGACATGTCCGCTAACCGGGCACCGCGGTATCCGAAGTGCTCTCAGGGAATCGAAACCACGGTTTGGCGGATGCCAGAATCGAATTCACTCGCTGAATGTTATTCACCCCTGCGGTGGCCAACCAATCTTCCAGCGCGCTGAGCCCTTTTTCCGCAAAAATCGGGACGCCATCCTTCCAGGAGGAACGTCCGCACAGAACGCCAGAAAAATTCGCTCCAGCCTCGGCGGCAAGTTCCAGGGTTTCGCTGAACATTTCGTTGCTCACGCCCTCAGATAAATAAATGAAAGGCTTGCTGGCCGCCGCGTCAGCGCGACGAAACAGTTCTTTGGATTGCTCGCGCGTGTACACCGCATCTGCCTGTGGCCCTGCAGCTTCGCCGACAAACGTCATGTTCACCGGCACGCCGACTTTTAAAATATCGACACCATATTGCGGTTTGGAAAATTCCTGGATGCCTTGGGTCACAATCTCAGGCTTAAGAATTGCAAACTCGCGACTCTTTTCGTCTATTTCATCGTGATAGGCGACCAACTCTAGAAAATAGGGAACATCCGCCGCAACACATTCGGCGCCGATTCGCTCCACCCAATCGTATTTCACACGATTTATTTTCGGCGTGCTGAACGGCGAATAATACACCAGCGTTTTGACACCATTCGCGCCGGCTGCGACTAGTTTTCTTGCGGACCAACCATCGAGAACACGGGGAAGGCGTCCTGGAACAGATTTGTCATAGCCACTTTGTTCATAGGCCAGGAGCAGCCCGGCTTTTTTCGCTCGCAATGTGGCCGCTCGCAGACCAAACTCGGGATCAAGCAAGATCGCACTGGCATAGGGAGTCAGCACGCGGCTTACTGCTTCCTTGTAGTCCTCCAGAATTTCGCGCGGAACCTGGCCGGCTTCCAGACCCATAGCGGCCGAAAAGAGTTTTCGCAACGCGCTGCGCTGGTCGATCGCCAGCGCCGCGATTACTCCGCGATGATCGGAAACTGCTTCGAGACCTCTTCGTTTGCCAATCGAAATCTGCATTGTTTCCTTTATCTCTGAGCACACGCAGCAAGTCGATGCGCCAGTTCTGCGTCCTCAATCCACGCGACAACCCCTCGTTCGAAGGCCGGCCCCTGCACCGTATGAACTTCGCCCAAAAAATGGAAGCACGCGCAGTATTTTGTCTTTCCCAGCCGGCATGGATATCTTCACGCCTCTTTGAACCGTGGGAACCGCAATCTTGCGGGGCACCAGGCCGGAAAAATTGGCCACAAACACATGCACCTGGCCATGCACGGAAGCGATGTTCGCTGCCACGGAAGGAGCTGCTTCGACCGATAGATCCGCACGGGTATCGATGCTTGCAACAAATTCTTTTGGATCCGATTGAGACCCCGTCGCAAAATCTTTTTCCATTGATTTCAGATACGCTTTTGCAGGGCAATTTGTGAAACGCTTTACCCCTGTCGCGGACATGCGCAAACACACCCTAAGCGGCGCAGCCTTCATAGGACCTCTCCTCGGAGCAGGTTTCGAGTACTTTCGATTTGTTTCTTTTACTTCCTAATTTTGAAGAAGTCAAGGTTTCATTGAAGGCCAAGGCGCCGCGCGCGGCAGGACATCACTAATCGGTGCGTTACAATCCTCACATGTTCAAGGCCCTGCGCCGAAGCCACGGCAGAGCCACCTGCGATGGCATCGCTTTCAATTCCGCCACAAGATGTCCAAATGGGCTGTCGGGGCCGGACAGCTTGCCGGCGGCCGGCGGGAATCACGGACTGAAGCACTTGTTAATTATAATGGGTTCACGCGTAAGCGGTTAGGGCGAGGATTTCGAAAGCTACTAAAGCGCGCTGGGCGAAGTTCAGAGCAGAACAGGCCAAGAAGCCAAATAACAACGGGCTTTTAGCCACAGGCGTATCCGCGAAATGTAATTACGGACGCTGCCGCTCGACTCCTTCGAACGCTAAGAGACTAGTCTCAGGACTGATCTGCAGTTTCTCGTGTGAATGTAGGAGCCGATGATAAAGCGCGGTCGAATTTTCCTGAAGCCGTTGCAGCTTCGCATACTCCGCTTTGGCCGCTACGAGGATGGGGATTTCCGGGTCGGCGTCTTTCCAGAGTGTAAGAAAACCCTGGTACGCGGCCCGCGCTTTTACAGTATCACCCTGCAATGCATAGGCGCGGGCGAGACCGAGATGCGACAGCGCGCCGATAGGTTCGTTCAACACAACACCGCGATAATCGAGAATCTTCTGAAACTCGGTTGCGGCTTGGCCGCCTTGATGCGCGGCGAGATACACCTCCCCTCGAACATAAACAGGATATAAGTTGGTTGAAAACGTGGTGCCGCCGGCGAGCCCCAGTTCGTACGGCGCAGCGGCCTCCAACTCCTCGACGGCCTTGGCATCGTCGTTTCGTTTGAGAGCGAGTTGGGCGCGAATCGTTGGCAGGTAGTTGAATTGCACAATCGTATCCTCGGGAAAACGCTTGGCCAAATCCTCCACAATCCCTTGAGACGCGGAAGAGTCGCCAGCCAATGCCAAAGCCAGCGCCGCGGCATATTTACCATCTTTTCCGATCGATTGCGCTGTTGCAGCCGTGGCGCGTTTTAGGGCCTCAGTTACATTCCCGAAGAGCGCTTCGGACAGAGCCGCAGTGGCTTTAGCGCCCGCCGCCCTATCCTTCTCTCCAGCACGCTCGGCTGACGCCCCCGCCTGCCGGAAGACTTCTTGAGACTTTTTAAGCTGGCCGGAATAGGCGGCCGAATTGGCTTCGAAGTACTGCAGCAGGCTCTCCTGGCCCGGCTTGCCCTTTGCCCACTTTACCTGCTGCGCCAGCTGCAATGGATCCTTTTTCAAAAAACCCATCTCATATTGATAAAGGTGCGGATCGGCGGAATCGAAGTTCTTTGCCTGAGCTTCTTCGGCGGTGGTCTGAGCCTCCTGCAATCGGTTCAGGCAGATATAGGAAATTACGAGGTTGCCGTAGGTCACAGCATCTTCCGGGGCGAGTCGCAAGGCTTCGCGGAATGCCTCAAGCGCTGTGCCATATCGTCCTAGGCTCTGGTAGACCACTCCCACGTTGGCGGGCGGCACCAATTCTCGTGGATAGGCCAGCGCCCACAGTTCATAGACTTTGCGAGCTTCCTCCAGGTTGCCGGTGACGAAATGATAGTAATGGACTCGATATAATATTTCTCTTTTCTCGCTCACGCGTCCCGCAGTTCGAAGCTTTTCCTTGTGCTCTCAGCCGCGAGGTTTTTCTCCGAGGTTGTTATAGGTTGTCCGAGCAGGCGTAAGCCATGGCGAAGCGGATCGAGCTTTATGGCGTGCTGGAATTTTGCGATGCAGCCGTGAAATCGCCTCGCACCACCATCATTTTAAGCCCAGGGCATAACTTGATAACCCGGACCGGGTGGCCCAACAGTCGTTAAGGTGATGCTGACGGTGAAAGTCGGCGCGGCAACTGAGGAAAATAACTCATCATGACAGGCTCACCTTTGATGGAATGGAGACCGCTACTGTTAAATCTGACAGGTGTCGCCCGTGTGCCAGCGCGATAACATCCGCGCGTGCGGAGTGCCGGGTGTGGTTCTCGGTTGAATCTGATCAACCGTCAGGGCATGCGCCCAGCCTAAACCCTCACGAGGGTGGAAATAGACCAGGACTTACGCGCCTCTAGCAAGAATCCTTTCAGAGCAAGGAGTCACGACGACACAAGAAGAGGTCCGCAAAGGAGTGCGCAACAACATGGCACCGTCCCAGCATGAAAATGGGGTCGCCATGTCCGCGAGCAGACTTTTGCTCACGTCGATGATTTCTGTAATTTTGTCTGTCGGCTGAGCGGTCTGCGCGAAGGCGCAAGATGCTCAGCCGAACAACACCAACGAATCCTGGACCTCGACCACGCAAAGTTCCATGGAGAACACCAATCCGTCGCGGACGACGGAGAGCCACGCCAAGTCCGGCAACCGGAGTGTGGATAAAACCGAGGGTGGAGGTGCTCGGGCCCGATGGCCAGTACCAGCCCGATTCTGATACCGAGAAGGAAACTATCGAGGTAAATGCCACGACGACCCGTACGGTGGTGCGCGCCTATAGGTGGGATGGCAATGGACAAAGGTATCTGGTGCAGGTAGTGGACGAGGAAGCGCAAAGCTCAACAAGCGGCGATACTCAAGTGGTACGCACGACCTCGAAGTCTGATGTGAACGGAAATCTTCAGGTTGTGCAACGTGCAGTCGCGGATACGAGAAAGACAAGCCCGGACGCGCAGGAGACGAAAACTACGGTATACCTTGCGGACGGCAACGGCGGCTTTGCTCCGTCTCTGCGGACACAGGAGTTGCAAAAGCGCAGCGCTGACCACAGCGTCGAGGTGAAGAAGACAACGCTGCTGCCGGACGGCAACGGCAATTGGGCAGTGGGCGAAATAAAAGAAAACACCATCAACGAAGACGGCAAGAATCGAACCAGCGAGGAACGCGTTTCGCCCCCGATATAAACGGCAGATTTTCAGAAGTTTCACGCACCGTTGGCAAGGAGACAGAAACCGCCGCCAGGAGCAAAAAGCGACACCGTCGAAACGTATTCTATGGATGTTCCTGGAGTAGCTGGCGATGGCAGGCTGCATCTGAACCAGCGTGCGACTACCCGTCCAGACAGGGGATTGGCTCGCAAGATAACCGAGCAGCCCACTCCGGGCGATCCGAGCAAACCGTATGCAGGTAAGCGCAAAAACAAAATATACCGTGCGCTACACGGCCTCCGGCACGCAGCAGACAAAAACAATTCAAACGCGCGACGCCAACGGCACTTTCAGCGTCGTTTCCGTCGAGACGGAGAAATCAGACCACGTTCCTCCTGGGCAAGTACCGAAAACACCTGCACATAAACCCCAATAGCGAAACACAGAATGGTTTGACTCGTTACCGGACATTTGACGTACCAGGACTTCAGTTGTCGGGTAAGCGTTTTTTTTTATCAGGGAAAAGCGTACGGGCAGCTCAGTTAGTACCGTGGTCGGAAGTAACGGATCGGAGAGACCGCTGGCGGCGTAATCGAAATCGGTGAGCAGGCAGAATCTAGAAGCGGTACATCCCAAATTAAGAAAGCGAGCTCCCCCATGGGAAGCGCTTCGAGAGCGTTGCTCGGGCTCTCGTTTGAGTTGCTCTAATTCCTCTCGGGGAATAGCAAGTTCGGTGTGGCCAGCAGATCCAAACAGATGGAGATGGCTTGGCATACATAGACCGGAGCCCGGCTCAAATTCTTGACAGGTCATTCCATATCAGAACTACACAGGAGCCTAGCTTTGGCTTGTGCTTCTCCATGCTCATTTCTACGTTCTTTTTTCACGGCGAACAGTTAATAGTTTGGTTTTTTGCGCTACTCAGACTGCTCACCTTCGGGCTTGTTTGGTTCACTGTTTGGCTGGTACGAAAGGTTAAGCGCAGAATCGGTAACAGGGCTTATTGGCTTGCACCAATACCTTTCGTTTTGGTTCTACCGGCGTCTTTGTCATTAATCAGGTGCAAGCACCAAACCCCCGTTTTGTTCTTCGAGTGCCCTTGCTGACATTTTTCGCGAAGGTTTTCCGGTTGGCTGGAGGTCGCTTAGATCGATTTCCACGGCCTAATCTCGTGAGAGGTCCGTCATAATCGGGGATTTTGCGATCGTTTCAAGTTCGTTTCTTTGACTCGAGCCAATAATCGGCGCCTACTGCGGCGACAAATCGTGCGTGCGCTGCTCGCCACAGAGGGAGACTCCGCTGCAATGCTTTCTGGCCCGAGAGGGTCAATTTCAGAAAGCGCTGGCGCATTGCAGCACGCTTGGAGATCTCAATCATTCTTTCTTTTGCAACCGCCGGAGACTGCGCGTGAGGGTACTGCTATCGAGCATAAGTACTTTCGCGAGCGTGCCCATGGCGACGGGCTGAAGTTTAGCGATACCCACCAGGATAGCGAATTGAGTAGAACGAACCCCGGACTCTTGCATGGCGGTGTCGTACATGCGAGTGACGATTCGGGAGGTTCTGCGGAAATTCAGACTGGCGCAATAACCAGTTCCGTTTAAGTCCAAATTGGCGAGTATATCGGTCATGAAGCGCACCTTTAAAACTTGACTTGTATATACATATAAGTATAACGTGGGCTACAAGGTGTCAAGAACTCGATTTTCTGATCTTCGGTAGGGGTGAACTGTGGACTCATACAGCTCCGCTACGTCACAGCAATCTAAGGATATACCTGTAATACCACTTGCCGGTTCGCAAGCTTTAAAGTATCTCCATTTTGGATCATTTCATCTGGATGTCGAACGACGGGAGTTGTTCAAAGATGGGGCACGCGTAAAAGCTCAGAGCAAAGTTATTGAGGCACTGCTTATCCTGGTGGAGCATCCCGGTCAGATAATCACGCGTGAGACTCTCCGGGCACGTCTATGGCCCGGCGACACACAGATCAATTACGACGCCAACGTCAACACCACGGTGAATAAGTTGCGCCATGCTCTTGGCGACTCGCATGACCGCCCTTTTTATGTGGAAACCATTCCGCGCCGGGGATACACATTTATCGCCAAGGCGGAATTTGAGGAACAACTGCCATTTGTCTCGCGAGAAAAAGGTGCTTCGGCCGCCGGATTGTCCGCAGGCGCAGTGTTTCCTACAGCAAGAAGTTTTTTCGGCGCTATCGAGGCGTCCAGGTGGTTTACAGCCGGAGCGATCTCATTGTTTATTGGCGCCATGTTATTCGGGGCTGCTGTGGTTCTGTTTGTCCACCGAGGTTACTAGTCAAGCCCAGCAAAACGGCCACGATTTTGAAACGCGGGCCTGACGGTCGGGCCAAGACATCGCAATCTCCTCACTCATTCAATGCATCCGTGCTGGGCGCTAATCTATGAGAACCCAAATGAATCATCTAAAAACATTTACAAGTATCGATTGTTTATTCCTCGTTAGGTTCACTTAATTCCTTAATCGTCGCTTACGGAACAACTTAACTCGGACGCCAAATTGGCTCTGCAGATGCAATGTCTTCGTCACGGTTTAATTACGCCGAGTGACAGGTCAGGTCAACAGGGATGAAGTAGTTGACCTGCCAAGCCGACCGAGGAGTGTTTATGAAATTCTGATAGTCTCAAACGCGAATCCGCACATCGAATGCGACTGGTTGGCTTGGCTCTACTGCCCTATTTTTAGTCGAATCTCTGCTTCTGACGCTTGGACTTGGGTCCAGCGCCGTCGCCCAAAGACTGGATGGCACGTTGCGCGTGGTGGTTTCGGACGTCTCCGGTGCTGCCGTTACCGATGCCAGGTCACCGTTACCAACGAAGGGACGAATGTTCGCAGTCGACCAACGCATCGAGCGATGGCACTTATGAATTCCCGAATTTATTGATTGGTTCCTACACCGTCACGGTGGAAAAAGAAGGATTCAAGAAACACATCGGCAAAGGTGTGCGGGTGGCAGCGAGTCAGGTGGCCGATGTCACTGTGAAGTTAGAACTGGGCGAAGCAAGCGTAGTCGTGGAGGTAAACTCGGCGGGCGACTTGATCAAGACGACTTCCTCGGAGTTAGGCTCCAGCCTCGACGGGCGAGTGGTTAATGAAATACCTATTACCGTGCCTGGGGGCTCGGTTCTGGAATATGCCACGCTCATGCCCAACAGCACCACCCAACCTGGCGGCGCATCGGGCGGATCGGGAGGCGCAATTGGTGGTTTGCGGCTGCGATTTAACAGCTTCACGATCAACGGGGCCAACAACAACAATCAAGGAGTGAACGGTCCTGCTCAGCCGGTGATTCAGGATTCAGTGGCGGAATTTACTCTGCTGACGAATCAATTCAGCGCGAACAATCGGTCACTTCACAAAAGGGACATTTGAGGTTAAACCCGGCTCGCTGTTTCCCGCGTTGCAACGGATGGAGGAAGAGGGATGGCTAATTTCTAGTTGGGGAGAGTCGGAAAACATCGCAAGGCCAAGTATTACGAATTGACCAAAGCGGGACACCTCGAGGTGGAAGACGAGGTGCACAGCGGGGATCGAATCGCGTCAGCCATTGGGAGATTGCTGCAAGCCAACTAAACGGCGCTCAACAGTATTTGAAAGAATAATTATGAGATTGGCGAACTTTCCGGAAGAGAAAGGTGGGGAATCAACTGCAGTGGTGATGCTAAGAGATGGTATTTGGCATCGTCGATATGGCGGAGATAAGGAGACATTTGCAGCGGTTTGCCTATCTCACGGACTGGTCGGATTTTTGGCTTGTTACCTGCCTGCTTATCTAGCTTCCCGCGGTGATCCGCTTAGTAGGTTGCGATGCGAATAGCTAGGTTTCAACCACCCGGTAGCATGAAAATAAGTTCGAAAACGAGGTAATTGGATCCTTCGGCGATCTTCCGATTTGGCACGTTCGAGCTCGATACCGTGTTGGGCGTTCTCCGTCACGATGGTTTGCGTGTCCGTCTGTCCGATAAACCTTTCCAGTTGTTGAATCTTCTCGTCGAACATCAGGGAAAAATTGTGAGTCGCGACGCGGTGAGACAACGTCTTTGGGGAGCGGAGACATTCGTCGATTTCGAAGGAAACGTTAGCGTCACTCTTGCGAAACTGCGGCAGGTGTTGAGCGACTCGCCCGACAGGCCGCTGTTCATTGAAACAATACCGCGCCGCGGGTACAGATTCATCGCTCCCGTGACATCCCTCGCAGAAAGTAGCAGCGCGGCCTCAGTAGTCAGCGACTCGGAGCCCGAATTTCCGTCAACGGAGAACCCCGCCAGAGCAGCGCCTACGGCGGTCGTATTGGGGAGGCGTCCGGCTTGGATTCTTGCGACGCTCGTTTGCGTCGCCGCCATTGTGGGAGGGTTGTTGTATTTCGGGTGGCTGAGACTCTCTGCTCCAGCGGCTGGTGCGTCGCACAAAATTAGCATCCTTGTAGTTCCATTTGAAAATCTTAGCGGTGATCACGGCCAGGATTATCTGAGTGATGGGTTGACAGAAGAAATGATCACTCAAGTCGGGCAAAGCTCTCCTGCACGGCTGAGCGTAATTGCACCCAGCACGGCCATGCAGTACAAGGGTACGCACCGAACGTTGGAGCAACTCGGAAGGGAACAGAGTGTTGACTACATTTTGGAAGGGAGCTTGCGGCGGCAGGGTGAGCGTGTCCGCATCACGGCCCAGCTCTACAAGGTTCACGGACAGGGCAGTCTTTGGGCAGAGACATATGAACGAGAAACGCAGGACCTTCTCTCCGTGCAGCGCGAAGTGGCAAATAAGATCGTGCAGTCGCTGTCACTCGAAGTTTGCCCCCGCCAATGAATTCACTCTGGGCTCCGCGAAGTGTTAATGCGGAAGCCTATGACAATTACTTGAGAGGACTTTTTGAAATCAACAATAGAACACAAGAAGGTCTGGAGCGGGGCATTCGCTATTTTCGAGCGGCAAGCAATGAAGACCCGGGTTTTGCTCAGGCCTATGTCGGGTTGGCCTATTCCTATGAAACGGCGGCGAGTTGGACATTCCTAAGGCCTCGCGACGCGTACCCAAACGCAAAGCTGGCGAGTCAAAAGGCTCTCGCCATTGGTGGGGGTCTGGCGGATGCGCACGTCGTATCTGGTGAGGCTTTACATGAATACGATTGGGATTGGTCCGGAGCGGAACAGGAATACCGGCGCGCGCTCACTCAATCCGAGCTCAGCTCTCGGTCACAAATTGTACGCGGAGTACTTGACACACGCGGGGCGATATTCCGATGCACTGAGAGAAATTCGGACAGCGCAGCAACTCGATCCTCTTCGATGATTACAAACTCGTTAGTGTGCTACGTCCAGGTGCATGCGCACCAATTTGAGGATGCCGTTTCGGAATGTAGCAAAGTGATTAAACTTGATCCAAGCTTTGGACCTGCGCACTACTTTCTAGGCGAAGCGTACTCCGGAAGGCATCAATATGCGGAGGCGGTGTCTGAGCATCAGGAAGCTCTGAGGCTATCGGGCAACGTGAGCATGATGTCGGCGGCGATCGCCGCGAATTACGCGGTCTCCGGACGAAGCGAAGACGCACGGCGAATCCTGAATGAACTACTGGCGCGCTCCAAGAACACATATGTTTCCCCCTACGCCCTTGGAAAGATTTATGCGGCTCTTGGCGATGCGGAAGCAGCCTTCGTGATGCTGGAAAAGGCATTTGAGGAACGATCGTTCGAATTGCTATATTTGGCGGACGATCCGTTTTTTGAGTCCCTCCACAATGACGATCGCTTTAAGCAGATGATCGTCAAAAGAGGTTTTCCCATTACGGGACACGTAGCAATCGCCCTGATCCCTTCTTTCCGGACCTCCGAGAACTAGTGGCGTTTTATGAAGATTTACGGTTTCCCGCGGATGCCGGGTCTGTCCGGCGCGATAAAGCATTAGTAGTATTGCTCGCACTTATAAACTGCCCCTATGGCAAACCCAAGGTGGCGCCCTTCCGTTTGTAGTGAACAGACCACGAGTTGAGAATCCATTCTCTTGAGGCTGGTTACCGAGACAATGGCGAAATCATACAAACTTTTTGGCGGCATGTTCGCCTCTTTTGAGTGTTCCGTCTTCGTGGAACTAGAGAAAGAAAGTTGGCGAGCTCGGTGTCGGACACACAGGTATGTCACTAGGATCAGGGCCGAATATATGAGATTCAGGATCAAGTTCCGAATTACGAAAACCCCGAGGGTAGAACTGGAAAGGTCTGACGTATCTAAGTGCTAAGCCCCATCTCCGGCGTTTAGGGTACATCGGTATGTCGCCATGCACCAACCGCTAGGTGTTTGGATGATTTTTGTAAGATTTTAGTGAAGATATTCACGCAGTTGGCGTGGAGATTGCCCTTACCCGAACAGGTTTCGTCTTGAGCATCTGCAAACATTCTCAGCGAGATTTCTCGGTGGAGGGCTTCAGTGAGACAAGAATATGGAAAGATTGCGCTAATCTTCGTACTTGTAATTTTAACGATAGGCTGGATGACGGATCCGCTGGCCGCGCAGATTATTAGCGGAGACTTGGTGGGGACGGTTTTCGACAAGACGGGCGCGGTTGTGCCGGACGCCACGGTCGAAGCGACCAAAGAGGACACCGGCGCGAAGTACGAGACCAAGGCAGGTGAAACCGGTGAATATCGTTTCAACAATTTACCAGTAGGTACCTACGACATCTCGGCGTCGACGGCAAACTTTGCCACCATGACGATCAACGGGTTTAGGATCGACCTGAACAAGACCAGCACGCTACTGATTACCCTGGAAGTGAAGGGGGCAGCTACCACGGTGGAAGTTTCGGGAGCTGTAGCAGTCCTGGATACCACGACGGCCCAGTTGCAATCAACATTTGAGGCGAAAGACATCGCGGATTCTGCCATTGCGAGCACTGGCGGCACCGGCAGCGGTGTTCTGAACCTCTCCCTGCTCAGCGCTGGGGTGGCGACCGCCGGGGGTGTCGGAGTTGGAACGGGTCCATCCGTGGGCGGCCAACGTCCGCGCAACAATAACTTCACGATTGAAGGTGTGGACAACAACAACAAGTCCGTCACCGGACCGCTGGTTATGGTGCCGAACGACGCGGTAGCGGAATTTTCGCTCCTGCAGAACCAATTTTCGCCGGAATTCGGCCACTCTTCCGGCGGCCAATTCAATACGGTCGTCAAGAGCGGGACGAATTCGTTTCACGGTTTGGCGTACGTCTACAATGCGAACCGAAATTATGACGCCTTCGACAGTCTGAACGCCATTCAGGGCTTCACTTCGAATCCACGATTCGACAATAACCGGTTCGGCGGCCAGATCGGTGGTCCCGTCCTGAAGAATAAATTGTTCTTTTTCGTGAACGCCGAATATGAACCGTTCGGCCAGGCTGGTGGAGCGGGCGCGGTGTGCTCGCCGACTGCCGCCAGCTTTGCCGTCATCAATGCAACTCCTGGGCTGTCCGCGACGAACGTAGCGATCTTCGAGAAATATGTGGCGCCAGGCACCAACGCTAGCAGCGGTTGCGCGCCGATAAATTGGGTCGGCGGAACGACCCTTCCGGCTGCTGGGCTCGCCGTTGTGGCCCCCAACTTTACAAACTACAAGTTCATCACCACCAGCATGGACTATGACATTTCCAGCAAAGACCAAATCCGCGGCCGCTACATTTACAACAGTCAGGTCGGGATTGACAATAGCCCCGCCCTGCCGGCGTTTTTCCTGCCGCAACCCAATAAATTCCACCTGGTGACTCTCAACGAGTACCACACATTTTCTCCAACGCTCACGAACGAGGTGCGTCTCGGATACAATCGATACGCGCAGATCATTAGTGGGGGCAATTTCTCTTTCCCTGGCTTGGACAGTTTTCCTAACCTGCAACTCAATGATTTAGGACAATTGCAGATTGGCCCGGACCCGAGCTCGCCTTCGGGCACCATCGTGAACACCTACCAGTTGGCGGAGGCTCTTACGTGGACGAAGAGTTCCCACACGTTGAAGTTCGGCATTGAGGGCCGCAAGTACATTTCTCCCCAGACCTTCACGCAACGTGTTCGCGGCGACTACGAATACACTGAGACGCTTTCTTTCCTGCAGGATGCCGTCCCGGATTCGCTCGCCGAGCGCAGCAACGGAGATCCGGTCTATTATGCCGACCAGTCCGCAATCTACTGGTACGTAAATGACAACTGGCGTATTCGCCGAAACCTGACTCTCAATCTCGGCCTGCGCTACGAATACACGACCATCCCATTTACGCAAAGATCGCAGGTGCTTAACTCGGCCGCCAGCGTCCCGGGACTCATCGACTTCGCTGCGCCGCAAGCTGCGAAGAACAATTGGGGCCCGCGCGTGGGATTCGCCTATTCGCCCGGTACGGACGGACACACATCCATCCGTGCCGGCGCAGGTATTGCCTATGACGTCTTATTCGATAACCTCGGGATCCTATCCCTGCCGCCACAGCTTTCGTCAACGATCGACTGCAAGCCGGTCGGCAACGACACTTGTCCAACGACGTTTCTTGCAAGCGGCGGCATTCCCCCGAGTCCAGGCGGCCTCAGGACTTTCCCAACTGTCGCCGCTCAACGGGCCGCAACAGCAGCCTTCGTTCCCGTGGATCAGAAATTGCCGAAGTCGATCGACTGGACTCTAGGCATTCAACACACATTTTGGTCCGATTTCACCGCGGAAGTCCGTTACGTGGGAACGCGCGGCATTCATTTGCCGGCACAAATTCAATTGAACAAGCAACCCAAGGTGACTTCCGACTTTTTCTTGCCCACTTACACTACGGCACCAAGTCAGGCTACTCTGGATGCATCAGCGGTTGACCTGGCAGCAATTGAGGCAACGAGCGCAAGCGTTCCGGCCTACGGTGATGCGGGTTTTGTGTCCAACATCACGTCGTATCAGCCATGGTCATCTTCGACGTATCACGGGCTCGCGGCTCAGCTCAATAAACGGTTCAGTCACGGCGTGCAAATGATCGGCGCCTACACCTACAGCCATCTGATCGACGACGCCACGGCGGAGGTCTTCGCCACGGTTCTGTCGCCGCGTCGCGCACAAAACGGCCTCGATCTTTCCGCGGACCGCGCTAATTCGATTCTCGACCACCGTCATCGCTTCACGTTGTCTCTTGTGTACGACGAGCCATTCTTCAAGAATGGCAATGCATTCATGAGGAACACCGTAGGTGGTTGGGAAATCGCGCCGATCTACACCTACCAATCCGGACAGTGGGTCACCGCCCAGAGTGGCGTCGATTCCAACCTGAACGGCGACTCGGCCGGAGATCGCACAATTCTAAACGCAAGTGGCGTCAAAGGAACAGGCACTGGCGTCACCCCGCTATGCACGGACGCGGTACCGGTGTGCCCCACCAATCTAACGGATGCTCTCAATAATCCTGCGGGAGTTGTGGGGTATTTGGCAAACAATCCCAATGCCCAATATATCGAGGCGGGCTACGGCGCTTTGGCCACGGTGGGCCGCAACACATTGCAATTGAAGCCCATCAATGACATCGATCTGACCGCCCTGAAACGCTTCACCATCACGGAGCGGTTCAAAATTGAATTCCGTGCTTCCGCGACCAATGTCCTAAACCACGCGCAGTATGTAGGCGGATTCCTCAACGACGTTGCGCCTATTCCAAATCCCGGCTTCATAACCTTTCAACGGAACATGCTGGAGCCCTCGAATCCGTCTTTCAACAACCCGAGCGCGGTCTTCTCGAGCAATCCGCGAGTCCTGCAACTGGCTTTGAAGATTTTCTTCTAAGCTCATTCAGCTTGTTGCCTCTAAATTTCGGGTGGCCAACTTCGAGGACGTCACAGTGTTTGGCGATGTGGTTTCAACGGATTGAAACCCGCTATGAATGGTCTGAAACGAAAGCATTTCTTAAATTCAATACGCATTTCATCTCCGAGAAGGGCATTACACGAACGTATGATGGGAATTTCCTTTGGGGGGGGTGGGAATTATTTTGCGAGAGTCCGAGGCCACTGTGCCGTTAAATTGCGCCTGAGGCTGAGATGGATTAGGCAGTGGGCCGCGCTGGCGGTCGAAAAGAAATCGTCCTCGCAATTGGTGGGGTTTCCAGGTTCAAGTCAGCATTGGTGATGAAATCGTCTTCATTCGCAAAATTGTATGCTATCGCCTGCTACGTCCCCACATCAATAGGCACTCTGGAAGCTGTAGTTACGCATGCTCACGTCAACCGGCGAGACCTAGCCAGGCTGGTCGCCACGGTCCCGTGGCCCCCTGTTAAAAACACCAATTATTTTGTCCTCAATTCAGTTGCTTCCCGGTACGCGTAGGAACTGGAATTATCAACATCATCCCACAAAAACCCGACAAACCAGTTCGTGGACCGTCCGCCCACTAACAATCGTCGCCGATTGCAATTAGAAATGATCGCAATTCTCGGAGTGCAGTTTGTTGTTTCTTGGAACGCCGAAGACAAACCAGAATACTAATTCTCATGCCTCCATTTTCCGGTTCGCGGGCCCACTATCTAAAGATGACCCAACGCTCAATGTTCAGCGTGGGCTGAGTCGCAAGACTTGACCGTTAACCGTGTCGGTAAGCGCATAAATGTTTCTATCGGGCCCCGTCCGCACGTCGCGAATACGCGTATCTAATTCCCGGAGCAGTATCTGTTGCTCTGTCCAATTCCCATTCCGGATCTTCACCCGGCGAATCGATTTCTCCGCAAGCGCACCCACAAAAAAATCCCCCGTCCATTGTGGAAATTTTTTTCAAGATAGAGTGTGAATCCCGACGGCGCGATCGACGGCACCCACACAACAACAGGATCGGTGATACCCGGCGCTCTTTGCAGTTTCGAAACCAACTCTGCTGAGTAATCAACTCCAAAGGTAGTTTTAGGCCAGCCGTAGCTCAGGCCGGGCTTCAGCAGGTTCATTTCATCGCCGCCCTTGGGCCCATTTTCATGCAACCAGATGTCGCCGTTGCGCGGATCGACTAAAAGTCCAAGCGCATTGCGATGCCCATACGTAAATATTTCTGGCCGCGCACCTTCCTTTCCAACGAAGGGATTGTCACGAGGAACTTGTCCATCGCGATCCAGTCTCAAGACCTTCCCGAGATCGCTGCCCAAATCCTGCGCCGCATCGCGATAAGTGAAACCGTCAGAGACGGTCACCAGAAATGTCCCATCCGGCAAAAAAACCATTCGACCGCCGGAATGCTGCGGGCCCGCCTTTTCCGGACTGCTGCGGAATATCACTTTTCCGCCGCTCAAGGTAGCGCCGTCAAATTTCGCCCGAAAAACGGCCAGGTGATTCTGCTCTTGGGTACCTTCGTTAAATGCGATAAAAACCGTCTGGTTTGTCTCGAAAGCAGGATCGAGAACCACATCAAGCAGCCCGCTGTCGCCTTCCTGCAAAATATTTTGTGGTCCCCCGGTAACCGGCGACAGGATCCAGACCGCCTTTTCGAAGTATGCGCAGCTCGCCGAATTTTTCGGTCAGAAGCGCGTCACCGTTGGGCAGAAACGCCAGACTCCACGGGAATTTTAGGCCTGTCGCAAGCGTCTCCACGAGATACGGAGGCTCGGTACTTTGTTCTCCAGCAGCAGCGGCAAACGTCAAACTGCAAAGTACGGTAATTAGTGCAACGTTCCAGCCAACAAGCCTTGCCATCGATAGGTTATTCACAAATCCCCCCGAATCTGACCAGCATTGTCCGACATTTTGATGTGCGCAGATCTTCAACTCCTTAAAAAGACTGCCATATCGTGTCGACAGGAAACGGCAAAGTGGCTCAGAGACAAACCCAACGACGGGGTGTTTGCTCGCGACAGATTCTGGTTTCAATTTGCCGAGCGTCTCAGTAGCGAACCAGCATTTACAGCGGCCGGTGGAAATACAAAGTAATGGCAGCACCCAGCAACATCCCTGCTACTGTCAGCACGATGACTCCCGCTGCGAAGCATACTTCCCGGCCTGCGGTCCGCAGCACGGAATCCCGCACGTTTTCCGCCGGGCTCCGTTCGCTCCTTGGTGCTATGGTCTCGGGCGCGTCAACATACTCTACCTTTCCCGCGAATGCGTATCCTAACCGTGGCACCGTATTGATCAGCCTCGCTGCATCCCTGTCGTCTCCAAGTAGATGTCGCAATTTATTTACCGTGGTATTTATGTTAGCCTCGCACTCCGAGAGGGTCTTTCCTGGCCATAACCGCGCCCGCAGCGCGTCGCGTGTCACAGGTTGACCAGGGTTTTCGAGCAATGCGATCAGAACCTGATACATTTTCCCGCCCACTCGTACTCGAACTCCACCCTTCGTGAGCACCTCGCTCTGCAAGTTCAGGTGAAAGCCCTTGAACCGCAAATAAGGTGTCGGAAAGGATCCGTTTTTGCGTTCTCGCAGCTCACTTACTTCCAAAATCATTTCAGGCCCTCCTTAATTCGCTAGGACACCCTCTACCCCCCCATCTAACATTCGCAGCTTGCGGCTCCTTTGTTCCACCGCCGATTTCGAACTCGACCCTGTCGCCTCATTTAGCGTGCGCTACTCCTTGCTCGATAATCCCCGAGTAATGAACGAAGAACATCCAAACCGCCGTCGTCCCGTCCGATGAAACCGTATCCTTTGGCGTTGTTGAACCACTTCACGGTTCCCTGTACGATCTGGACCGGTGTTGTTTCCATGCTCCCTCCGCAGTTCTGCCTCACCCTCAAGACGAAACGATCATGTTTTCTCGGCTTTCCTTGCTAACTTCCGGCCTTCCTATCCAAGTGGCAAACCATCTCCGTGTCCTTGCCCTTGGCTCGCCATGTCCAGCGCTCAACAATGTGGTCCTGGTTCTGAAACTCAAGGACCAGCTTGTGCTCATGACCAATTTCCGTGCTCGGAAGGTTTCCTGCGCCCTCAAAGGAAGATGCCAGTTCTTTAATGTCCCCTTCGCTTGGCGTGGCATGCGCGGCTGATTGTTCGTGGGACAAAAATGCAGCAATGCGATTTTGTCCCTATCCACCGTATAAAACGTAACCATCTCGTCCATCCCTGAATGGTTTAACGTTTCCATGACAGCGGTCCCAGACACGATGAGCTTGAAATTGCTTTTCACCATGTTTCCCTGCTCATCTTTTCCTTCCCAATCACCTGCGAGTAATTGCAGCTTACGAAATGCTGCGGCGGTAACCCCCCTCCGCCAAAGTTCTGCTTGTCCATAATCGGCGTTAACAGCGCCATCCCCAAGGCCAGTAATTTCACCGTTTTCATCTCCTCAGTGTTTTCCACGAAACTACAGCCCGACCGCCCTTAGCACCGGAGGTTCCTAAGAACCGAGCCGACCCGACCCTATGGTGTGTGACGAAACGGAACCAAGTCCGGAGACTTCGGATGGGGGGAGCCCACAATCTAGAAGGAAAGCCCCGTGCAGTGTCGTGAATTTTTGCTTAATTTTGTACTAAGAGAAGGACGATGAAGACACAAGAGCTTCGATACTGGACTAATTCTCAATCCGCTATCTAAATTTGGGACTGTTGTTTCAGAACCACGGCGAGTCCGAGTTATCCCAATTCTTTGAAAGCGAAAACCAGCAGAACGGCGGCCTACGTCATTTTGTTGATTCGAAGATTTTAGCCGTAGACCCAAACTTCATGCTTCACAGCTCCGACTGGGTGTACCAGGGATTTTTTGATTTTTAGCCACCCACTAACCGTCGAATACGTGCCTGTTTTGCGCTTCGCCACCACGCCTTCTAAATTCCGCTGGCAAACCGCATTGAACAAATCAATAATCTTGACTTTTAACATACTTTCGGCTTATTCTTAAAATCCAACTGCAATAATCCTCGTTCGGTCGCCCATCACACGAAACTAAAAATAGTTTGAATACATCTGCCGCCCAAGCTACGATGGCCAGCTGATATGGTCCTGCCGATCTTTTTCCCGCACCTGGCGCTCAAATCACGCTCTGAGTGAATAACCGCGAGTTTCCGAATGATCGTAGAAGTATTATTTTCACGAAGTGACGGCGTCTCGGTCGAGTTCATCGCACATGCCCAACTAGTGGGTTTAAAAGTAGGGCTCCTGCGTCTTACGGAAAAACTCTTCTCAGGGTACGAGATCACACTCCGACGTCGGCAGTATAACAACGAATGGAAATCGACAAACGTACGGATCGGACATGAAATTGATTGTGACTCAGCGGGTTATTTATACTCGTTCCATCTACTTGTGACCGGCTCGGATTTCTGATCGTAGAATTTCCCCCTCCTGAAACTGAAGATGCTTTAGGCAGACTGCTAATGGAATGCAGCGTTTGTCGTCATCGCGAAGTTGTGCTTTAAAGCCGGTGGAACTGAGGGCTTGAGGTATATAGATGCGTTGCGCGCGCCTGCATTCAGTGTTCCGCGCCGTCAATCTGGATTGAAGCTCCGTCGGAAACAATGGATGCCGATGTCACAGCTCGAACCTGCACCCAAAACAGAATTTTTGCCAGCACGAGCAAGCCCGCGCATGAAATCGAGGCTCTTAGCTTGCGTTCGTCAGCGAGGGTACGACGAGGAGGCTGTATGCGAGGACCTATCAGGAGGTGGTGTAAGTTTTCGCAGCCGAACTCAATACGCTGAAGGATCGCGGATCGAAATCGCTGTTCCGTTTAGGCCGGGCACCAAAGCCATATTTGTGCCCGCTCGAATCGTATGTTCGGTACCCGTGAGGGGTGTGGGGCTTTTTAGGCATGGGGTGTCTTATCTGAGAGTTCCTCCCGAATCCAAGTCTGATCCCGAACCGTAGGCCGCAAGCTCGTTCCAAAACTTCAAAACGTGAAGACTCCTGTCGCCAGTTCCGTTTAGCGCGTAACGTGAGGCTTACTGGCCACGGAACAACACTTCGCCATAAGGTCTGAGGCCCGGCGTGCTCGCGGACGGCCATCTTCCAAAGGCTTGAATTGATGTACCGGCCTGCCTTATTTATTACGCCATTCTTAAGGGGCGTCAACACCAGCGATTGAATTCGAGTCAGCGGACCGTCTCTGCGTAGACCTGGGCGGAAATCTCGCCGCCCTCTGGATACTGAACGAATTCGCCGTAAGCGGACCTGATGTCGGCTTCGGCGATCTTTTCAAACTTGAGCCGAAGCATTTTGCACGCAAGCGTATATTGCGACGAATAACTTTTCACAATGGCACCAAGCTCCTAGTCCGTTTTTCCTCTGCGCTAAAGGCCCGTAAGCAAGCGTGCCGCGCGAACTCTCTTTGTACATGAATATTCTTGGGAAGCATGACACTCGTTGGTGAACGGAACTGAGAACTGTCCTGTAATGCACACTGTTAACCCCGTTCCGAACGCCGACGTGACTTAGCATTGGTCTTTCTCGGCACGGACACGGCCCCAAAGCGGCGGCTTCTTTGGAATGGGTGGAGGGTTGCTCCTTTTGCTTTGAAGGATTCAAGAAGTTCGCGCCTTCGTTCAGACTCGCGTAGTTCGGATTCTTGATCTTCAGCCAGCCGCTTTCCGTGGCATAAGTTCCGGTCTTACGTTTCGTCACTACGCCTTCAAGATTGTGCTCGTACAATGCCTTGACAAATCCACGCCCCGCCCTTCGACGTATTTTCCACAAATCACATCCGAGAGCCCGCTCTTCTCAATTAAAGCACTTAGCTACTTTCGATAGGTCGGAAGACGGCTGAGATTCTCTTTCTCGTCGGACGATGCGGCACAACGCTCATCGCATCGAGATGCGCGGCGAATCAATGCGTAAGCAACGCGGCGAGAAAGGAGAAAAAGTGAACACCGATCGCCGGGCCAAAAGCTGTGGAAAAGACGGGCAAACAACGCCCTTGGAAATCGCTTCGCGATTCCCACTTTCCCACAGCTTCAACAACAACAAGCTTGACGATCCCGATCACTTTCTGGAAAATGCAACCGCCAGCGTCGCTTCGCTCCGACCACTGATCGGATCCACCCCGGAACAGTGATCACGATCAGTTCGGAATGCCGATCGGCTTCATCGGAATCCCCACTGTCCGATGATTAATAGTAGATAGTACGGTTTTTTGTACAAGAGGGGCAATTAATTACCGTAATCATTACACCGACGCGGAACAGTTTTAGCTAACCCATTCATAAGTCTAGGGCGAACTTTAAGCAGCTAGCGGGCATTGGCATGCAGCCCGTTTGTCGGGCGGGATACACGGAGAAAAAGAGAACGATGAAAACTTGGATCGCAGCACTCGCACTTGTTCTACTGGCCGGAACCGCATCAGCGGATAGCACCTGGACTTACACCGGCAACGTCATGGACTACAAGTTGGGCATCAATCCCGGCCCAATAGGCGTCAATCCTTGCGGCTGCGCTCTCGACGGCTTTGTAACGCTCGACGCTAACGGCGTGGTCACGAGCTACAGCTTCAGCGCTGGCAAAGACACGCTAACCCAAAACAATTCCGCCGGCTTGCTGGGCAAAACGGACCTATTCGCAGTCTTCAATCCGGCCGATAACTACTTCCGCTGGAGCTTTGACATCGTAGGCAACGGTGTAGAGATGTTCTCGAACTTTGATGGCAGCTACAGCGACTCTATGGATTATGTAGGAACACCGGATGGGAACGCGAGCCTATTTGTCTATGCCGATCCGGGCACGTGGGCAAATCCAGTTTCAACGCCAGAGCCAGACACCATAGCTTTGGTGGGCCTTGGTCTGGCTGCCTGGCGCTCAAGCGCCGCAAAAACCACGTCGACAGTTCGGTCTGGGAGCCGCTGGCCTGATAACCAGCCCCTACCAAAATTTCATTTTGTTTCCGCAGATAGTCTGTCGAGTAGCGGCGGAAGCACGTCTTCGGCCAGATGCCGCTTGAACTGCTCAACTGTTCCAAAATGCTTTTGACAGGTCGAACGTCCCGTCTGTACGATTTTGTGTTTCTCGCTCATAAACGTGGATAAGTTGTGCTTCTGAATTTCCGTTTGAAGTGCGCGAAGTAGCTCGGATTTTTTCATAGACCGACGTGACCCTTTTGTACGTTGCCTGCCGCGATTATATTCGATAGATTCTGTTCACACATGCCCAACGATGGTTTCGCTGAAGTACAACAGAAGCTTGAGCAAATTGCGTCAGAACTAAAGACCGTGACAGACGCAGACCGCAGAAGAACGCTGCTCCGCGAAATGAGCCGATTGGTCGCAGAAGCGGAGCGAATCAGCAGCCAGCCGCCCAAAATGATTCATAAGCAGCCCTAAAATGGTGAGGTTCACTTACTGGACGCCTTCGCAAAAGATTCATAATAAGGCAGAGTATTTAGAACGTCGTTTCTGCGACAAACAGGCCGCCGACTTGAATTTCGCCGAATAGGAATACTAAATGAATCAGAAAACCCGTCGTAGTCCACGAATCCCTGTCATCGCCATTGCGGAAATCGCTCACACGGAATCTGGGGGAAACTTTAGTTGCCGGGTCTCCGAACTTAGTCTCAATGGCTGCTACGTAGATATGCTGAATGCTCTTCCTATTGGTAGTGAAGTGGCGATCAAAATCTTCGCCGATTCAGAATGCTTCGAGGCTAATGCCAAGGTCATATATGCCCATCCAAATATGGGGATGGGACTTGCGTTTGAGCAAGTATCGTTAAAAAACCAAACGTTCATACGCCAGTGGCTACTCAAAGCCAGCGGAGGTCCGGAGCCCCTTTAAGGAGTCGGGCGCCAGCCGCTGAAACCGATTTCGGAAAATTCCGGCTTGGATGCGGACGGCTCCTATGCCTCGCCGCCAACATCACCAGGCGGCTGCAGCATACACGAATGCCACTGCTCCTCCTCAGCGAGACGCGGTTACTTCGGTATTCGCGGCCGAGGCACCCGACGAAGACATCACTTCTGTTTTTCCCTGAGCGCCGGCCACGAGTGTCAGTTTTACAGACTGACTCATTTGGGTTAGTCGGTGGAGCTGGATGCTGGTGTTAAAAGTGAAGGTTCGTCGCGTTTCAGCGAGAATCCTCCATCGCTCTTTGCCCCACCAGCCCGTTGCGAGGAACTGCGTCACCGGGGCCTTGCGTAGAATGCTGCCGTTACGGGCCATCTCCTCGAGCGGCTTAGAGTTTCGTGCTCTCAGCGCGCGCGACAAAACACACGACTTAACCCCGCGGGCTAATAAATCGGGCTACGAACGCACCCAAACGAAATTATTAGCCCGGACAGTAGCCCGTCAGTATCACTTGATCGAAGTACATGAAGACATGGGGAATAAATAAATCTGGCGGAGAGGGGGGGATTGAAGCCTCCGTTGGTGAGAGGGAGGTGAGCGGTTGGTGAGCGTTGGTATGTCTCTTGTTTTCAACGCGCATTTTTCATTTTCTCCAAACGCCAGATTCCACGGGGGATCCAATACCCTCAAATCAGTCGAAATTAGTTAGTAGCAAGTAGAGTCAAAACGCGAGGCGGTGAGCTGCAAAAAATCAATCTTTTTTAGCAAGGGCGAAGACCGGCACTAATCCCTAGAGCAGTTTGCTGTTCTCCGTTGAACAGCCTAAAGCGCGAGGCGACTACCGCCTTTACCCCCGAGTGGTACAATCATCCGGTGGAAGTCATCGTCAAAAATCCGGATATCCTTGGCGGAACTCCTGTGTTTCGCGGAACGCGAGTGCCTGTCCAAGTGTTGTTCGACTACCTGGAAGGCGGAGAAACACTCGAAGACTTTCTAAAGGGATTTCCTACCGTCTCGCGCGAATCGGCCGTCGCTGCGCTCGAAGAAGCAAAACAGCTTTTGCTCGCACGTCCATAAATGCGCGTTCTGATCGACGAATGTATCGATGAACGATTCCGGAACTCTTTGCCCGAGCACGATTGCCAAACAGTTCGTTACGCCGGGCTGGCCGGACTGAAAAATGGCGAGCTCCTTGTAGCGGCGGAGACGGCCAAATTCGACGTTTTCCTTACGGTCGATCAAGGTATCGAATACCAGCAAAATTTAACCGGCCGAAACGTCGCAATTATCATTTTTCGCACGAAATCAAACCGTCTGAAGGACCTCTTGCCGCTCGTACGCGCTTGCCTCGCCTACATTGAATCCATTCAACCTGGTCAGATTGTTAGAATCGAGGGTTAGGTCAGCCGAAGTCAGGACCTACGTACCCCCTGAGTTGACGGCAATCACGTATGAGTGACGACGGTAAGCGGGGGATCCATATAAATAACGACCCGGCCGTGACGAGCAGGTTCACTCAAAAGCGCATCTCCGTATATTACTATAAAATAATAATACCTATAGGATAATGGAGGAAAGAGCGGGGGATTGAAGCCTCCGTTGTTGAGAGGGAGGTGAGCGGTTCATTTTAATTTTCCACTAATTGCCAGAATTCGTGGACGATCCAACAGCCTCAAATCACCCTAAATTGGTAGCAAGTGAGTCACGAATGGTCGGCTTCTTGGGCAGGGTCTCAATCCCAGTTCGCTCTCGTTCTTTGGTCTAGCCGCCCACGACCATGACGATAAACGACACTGTGAAGTAATGATGGCGGCGCAGGCTGCCGCACCATTGAAAACGAACGCTGCTCGCAGGGAAGGACGTCGCGGGCACGGTCGTCGTTCGGGCAAATGCTGGCAAGGCACTGCGCGTGTTCGCGACGGTGATCTGGGCGGCGTTTGTGCTGGCCTGCTCCATTGGCGCATATCGATTGCACGCTGGTGTCCCGCAATCACAAATCATTTTGAACGATACTGCGGCATCGCAGCCCGTTTCCTCAAGATCCACGCCTGCCGCGCAGGCAATTCCAGCTTCCTCTGAGCCCCGGGTTGCGAGGGCGGAAATGGGTACGGACAGGACGGACGACTACCAGATCATCGGCCCTTGGACGGAGTTCTACACCGATACGCCGAAGATCGTCTGCGTGTGGGCCGTCGAGGGTGTCGATCTCGGCGTGCCGATCCGATCGGTCTGGATCGCCGAGGACGTCGGTGACGCCGCCCCGCCCGACTACCAGCTTGAAGATAAATCCATCGACGGGGCTAATGAGGGCAGCTTCTATATCACCACCCCGGCGAACACTGACAACGAGTTCTCGCTTGGTAGGACGTCCTCGTGGATTCGACATGGTCGACGATAACCCCTCTTCTTTATTTATACAAGCTATTTATGACTCGTAAGACTAGTAACCATCAAAAAAGTAGTAGCAAGGCACAAAAACCCGCATAAACACTGCGTGTTTTTGCTATGGCGGAGAGGGGGGGATTATATTGCGCCTTTTTTCACAACTTCATTGTTTTCTGTCACTTCATTCGTAAAACCCGCGTTTTCTTCCGTTTATGGCCGAGTCTCAGCAGTCTCATCCGTCTCAGCAGTGCCTTCCAGTCTCTCCTATGGATATCGAAAGTGCCCAAAAAAAGTAACACGAGTAACAAACCTGGATTCCCCTGTTGGGTCTACCAGGACTCAACGCGATTTCAATCTGCCTGAGGTAATCCAACGATCCAACATTGCACTGCCTTTCCAAGGTCCTGCACTGAACCATGGTGCTTCGGTTTGCCTACGAAGAAATCGAATCGGCGAAGGACCGAATGCCGTCAAAGCGCACTCTCAGGTCTCCATAATTGCGGGTGAAGGTACGCTCCACATCGTGAGCGAGGACGATGTTGTCGCCTTCCGGATGTTGGTGCCGGAATGCAACGACATTTGTGGGGTCGAAATTGTTTGCCGACCATTTGCACTCGATGGCTACTGGTCTCTTTCGGTGGGTCGCAATCACAAAGTCCACCTCGTGCCCGCGCTTGTCTCGCCAATAGAACACTTCGCGGGTCTGCGAGCGAGCCATGATTTCATTCAGTACGAAATGCTCCCATAGCGTCCCAAGGTCATCATCCCGCAAGTCCTGCCAGCCACGGTAGTAACAAATGAAACCGGTGTCGAAGCCATAGACTTTGGGCGCGGCGACTATTTCCGTGGGCCGACGAGTACTGAATGGCCGAACCACATGCGCGACGAATGTCGCCTCAAGAACGCGGAGGTAGTTTGCGATGGTTGGCCGGCTTACTTCGCAGGGGCGGGCGAATTGAGTTGCTTCAAAGATGCCGCCGCTTTGTGCCATGACGAGCTCGGTGAATCGCTGGAACGAATCTCGCCGCTCTAGACGAAAGAGTTCCTGGATATCCTTAGCCCAATAAGCGTCCATCCATTCTTGAAAGTCGCGTTCCGGATGTTTCTCAGGCAGAAAGAAGGGAGGAAGTCCGCCCCGCAGAAAGCGGTACTTGAGGTCCGTCTGGTTTGCGTCGTCCATGTCGAGAAGGCACATCGGCGCCAGCCAGAGGTCCTTCTTCCGTCCCGCCAACGTGTCTCTGAATTTCTTCGAGGCGCCCAGAGTCGAAGAACCGGTTGCCACAATGTGTGTGCGCGAATGATAGTCAGCTGCAATCTTGAGCAATTCTGACGGGTTCTGCAGTCTGTGGATTTCATCCAACACGATGCGCTTGCCACGTAGACCGTCGAGAAAGCTCTCGGGGTCAAGCATCATGCGGCGAACGCGAGGCAGTTCGCAGTCGAAATATTCAACTTCAGGTAGATCCTGACAAAGGCAGGTTTTTCCTCCCCGCCGCACGCCAGCGAGCCAGACGAGGGATCGCTCCTTCCACGCGCGGCCGAGCAGTTTCAGCCAGAAACGCCGGTGTACCATATGCAGCTATACTTGCATATAGTAGCACCAAACGTAAATGCATTTATTCGCGCTGTAACGCAGTGTTTGTTGCCCGCAGGTCTCAGCATGAATTTCTTTGGGAGACTAGCGCCTGCCACTCTTGGTACGTCTCAGTCGGTCACGCATGACCGCTCACCAATGGTAGAGGGGATCTTTGCAATTATTACCCTCGTGAAATTCACTTTGGACCCGTTCCTGTCCCCAAATCTTACGCCCTGCTCTTTTGGGGTGTACTCGAAAGTGCTCGTTCCGCTCAGCGTAGTAACGGTCGATCGCGTCCTTCGTTGCTTCAACGGAATGATAATCACTGTTATGTATGATTCCCCGCGCCATTCCGCTGAACACGGATTCGATCACGTTGAGGAATTGGGCACCGGCGGGCAACGGGGCGGCCCTTACAATCGGATATCCTTCCGCCAGTCCTTCATTATTCCTCCGTTCAATGTGCTCGAAGAGATCCTTGGAAATGTGCCACGACGCTGCGTCCCACGACAGATAGATGGTCTTACAGTTGCAATATCGGGTCAGCAGCAGATCCGTCATCTTGATCATCTCCTGAGTGTCCTTGTCTGAGTAGAAGTGCGTGATTTGGTTGCGCGATAGTCCCCAAAAGCAGCAGTAATGATCAAGGAACCCTTCGACTCCTCCCATTGAGGCACCGTATAGGTTTCTTTGACCCACCCGCTTGGCCGCTCCTCTTTTTCTTCACTGCGAACGGGCCGAATTCGTCGATCGAAAAGAAGGCTTCGTCATCCTTCAGCTCCGTTAGAATTTTAACGATACCGTCGACTTTGGTCTGATAATTTTGGTCTTTGCTGGTAAGCACTACCCGTGCTTTCCGCCAGCCAAGCGCTCTCTGGACACTTGCGCGAGTTTGCTCTCGGAATTGAAGCTCTTGAGCGATTTGTCCTACAAGAGCCTCTCCGCCGGGTACATGAATGCGTCTTCGGTGTGTTGGCCCTTGAAAGCGAACCAGTTGATCTTTGCCTCTAGCCGCGGTCGTTTACACAGTTCCACAAGACCACGAAGAAGTTCTGCTCGATTGATTGCTACATTTATTACTATACAATTATAGATACTAATATATAATATAGGATTCAAGCCATCCGTTGGTTATTAAAAGTAGTGTTCCATATTTATGGCATTCGTGGGAGAATCGGTGTATGAAAGAGCAAGCCATCCGGACGACCGTCGATATCCCCGCGTCCCTTTACCGCAAGCTTAAGGAGCAAGCTGCCGCGCAAGGACGTTCGATCCGCGAATTAATCCTTTTGGGCGTGCGGGTGACTCTCATCGAGGGCAAGCGTCCTCGTTCCAAGAGGGTCAAGTTTCCCCTCATCACGTAGGATCGGGCCGAAAGTCGATTTGACCAACGAACAGATCTATGAACACATTGAATTTCCTTGACGCTAATGTTTGGCTGGCACTGCTGTGGGGTCGCATATTCATTCCGAAAGGGCGCGGGAGTGGCTTGAGAGGTCCCCAGAAGAGAAGTTCTTTTTCTGCCGATTCACGCAGTTGACAGTACTTCGGCTTCTCACGTCGGCAGTCGTGATGGGAAACGACGTGAGAAAAATGCCTGAAGCATGGGAACTATGGGACAAGGTTTGCGCGGACGACAGGGTCGCTTACCTCTCCGAACCCGAGGCAATAGAGCCTGAATTCCGTCGGCAGACTAGGCTCAGTAGTTCTTCGCCGAAAGTGTGGGCGGATTCCTATCTTCTGGCATTCGCAACCGTGGCTGGTTTGAAGCTTGTCACATTTGACCGAGCGATACGTTCGCGAGGCTCCGAAGTGCTCGTTCTTTAGGTCATGAAGTTCAGCGTCGGGCACGGCCGAATTTTGAAGACCATCGGAAATAACTGAGGCGGCGATTTAAATAAATGGTATGTCGGGAAAAGTAGTAGCAAGGCGCAAATCGCCGCATTTTTATTGGCGATTTTAGCTGTGGCGGAGAGGGGGGGATTATATTGACGCGGTTTTCGCAACTCCGTTTGTTTCTATCACTTCACTCGTAATACCTGCATTTTCTGTCGCTTAAGGCCGAGTTTTTCTCAGCAGTCTTATCCGTCTCAGCAAGCCCTCCAGTCTCTCCTATGGACATCGAAAGTGCTAAAAAAAGTAACATGAGTAACAAACCCAGAACTCCTTTTGTCCCAACCTCGGACAAAGTTTTTCGAGCGCTAGGGAAGTGACGGCATACTACGGCTCGTCGTCTTGATCCTCGGTCGAGTGAAGTTCGGGCAGCATACGCTGATGCCGGGGGTCGAGAAACTAGAATGCCACCGCGCTCGTGGCGGTAAAACACGACGTGCTTGCCATGCTCCAGACGACGCAAGCCAGGGCGAACCTCATCACAGAGTCGGCCTAACGCCGGACTGTCGGACAGCGTCTGGCAACAAACCTCAAGGTCCCCGAGGTAACGGGCGGCTTGGGCTTTGCCCCATGTACGAAGGGTGTAATCGCCGATGCTCAGCAAGTCGGCCTCAGCACGACGCGAAAAACGAAACGCAGCCACGGTTAGCGCGGCGACACAGGAAGCTTAAGGGCCTTACGGACACGCCCAAATACGCTGCCCTCGGCGATACCGCTGGCGTCGCCAGCGTCAATAGCCGCTTTCAGCGCGGCAATTTTCGCTTCGTACTGCTGTTCCTCGCGCTCCAAAGTCCGCAACCCAGCGCGCACGACCTCGCTGGCGTTTTCGTAACGACCGGTCTTAACTTTTTTAGCGACGAAACGATCAAGCTCGTCGGTCAAATTGACGTTTCGTGTAGGCATGACCGAGGCCCTCCCCATGGATGTAGATTCCGAGTTCACTGTAGCACGACTGGCAAAGATTGCCAATACTAACAATTTATCGGTCTATGGGGAACTCTGGTCCTCTCAGATAGGCGCGCCACATGTCAAAGTGAACTAGCACCCCGGATAGATCGATAGATCTACACTTGCCGACTTGAACGAAGCCGTCCGGCGGCGGACGCTTCGCGTGCGTGTAGGAGAACGGATTCGATGTGATCGGGATAATGTCGGGTCACAAGGAGGTCCTCATGACCCGACTTCGCAAAATGATGCTCGAAGAACTCGAGCGTCGTAATTATTCTGAGGCTACCACACGCTGTTACATCCGCACAGTCGAAGATTTCTCAAGACGATTCAAGCGTTCTCCAGATTGTTTGGGTCCGGAACACATTCGTGAATATCAGGCCGAGCTCTTCAAGAAGCGCAAGTTGTCGCCGGGCACGGTTACGCAACGATTGGCAGCTCTGCGTTTTTTCTACGTCAAGACACTCAAGAAGGCCTGGAGCATCGCGGAGACGCCCTATCCCAAAAAAGGATTTCACCTTCCTTCGATCCTCAGCCGGGAAGAAGTCGCGCGACTCATCGACGCAACTCTGACTCCTTATCATCGCACTCTGTTGATGACGCTCTACGCCACCGGAGTACGACGCGCTGAACTAACCCATCTGAAAGTCAGCGACATCGATAGCCAACGCATGGTGATTCACGTCCAGGGCGGCAAGGGACGCAAAGACCGGGATGTGATGCTCAGCCCAAAACTCCTCGAGACACTGCGGGAGCACTGGCGCAGATTAAAGCGCAAGCCAAGCGCATGGCTGTTTCCAGGTAACCGCCGGCATACCGGTGATACGCCGATTGACACCAAGGTGGTCTGGAACGCTTGCAAGGAAGCCGCCCAGCGAGCGGGCCTCCAGAAAGACGTGCACCCTCATTCGCTGAGGCACTGCTCTGGAGTGGATGTGCTTGGATGAAGAGAAACCGGGCGACATTTGGGTGATGATCTACGACCCAGTGCTGGACAATACACCGGGTGCCGAGGCCGCTTGAGGTCGCCTGCGAATGGTAGAGTATTCAGTCGAAGACATTCTCGGAGACTACCTCTCATTTCGAAATCCCAGATTTCCGCTGCCGGAAGAAATCACCGTCAACATAACCGAGGTGGATGGTGCCTGCGTGGAGCGGCTGGTACGTTCCACATTCTTCCCTAAATGTATGTTCGACGTTTAAAATCCGAAAGTGAAACGGCTGTTGCGAAATTAAATCCGTGCTGCTACGCTTCCGATTTTTCAAATGGCCGAGCCTGGGGCTTTGAGCGTTCCAAAGTCGAACTCGGCGGCGCGTCGCTAACCGGCGACGGCGTTGGCGCGGTACCCACTGCTACATGATAATTCCGCGCCAGAAACTGAAAATCACGGTGGCAGTAAAAGATCAGACAGGGCTCTCAGTCGCGGCTCGGCGGGCAGGCCGGAGACAGGCAGGCTTTTTGGGAGTTGAAGGCGACGTTAATGTCGCGGTTAAAACCGCGACCTACAGGAGAAAAAGCAGATTTCTCCGCTCGTTCTCAAGGGCGAGCGACGTCGGAATGACAGCTGTGAGGAAAGGAAAAAGGGGCAGCCGGTTAGGCTGCGCTTTTTTGATGTTCTACGTCACGACCCGCCTTGGCGGGCAGGCCCACGGGGGTAGGGCAGCAAGCTGGAAGCCACGACCTACGAGGAGAAGTGGAGAAGCAGATTCCTCCGCTCGTTCGCAAGGGCGAACGAGGTCGGAATGACAACTGTGAGGAAAAATGCTGTGAAGGGCTGAGCAGTTGCGGGTCAGCTACCTCACAATCAGGGTTAGCTGGGTCGAAGTGGAGAGTGACCCGGAGGTTGCCGTTACGGTGATGGTGAAACTGCCACCGTTTGCGGTGGAACCGGAGCCGCCGTTGGAACTGCTGCCGCCGCCACAGGAGCCGGCCAGTAGTAGAACTGCGATGAGAAGCGCGATGACGGCAGCGCGAGGAATCACCAGCTTCTCCCCAGATCGCCGGCGAAGCCACCAAAGCAACATCGCGAGCGTCGTCAGAAAAGATAGAGTGAGCCTCCACGCAAAATAATTTCCATATGGAATGGGCGGGAATCGCCCAGGAGGCGTGGCGCCCGACGATGGAGTGGTGACGTTAACGAATAATGAAGCAGAGTCGATTGCCAGTGTCAGCGGAATAGAAGCGGGCGTCGCGCTGCAGGCGCTACCGGTGGGCCCTCCTGTGCAACTGAGAGAGACAGTGCCAGCAAAGCCACCTACACCTCCAAGAAAAACGGTAAAGGTCGCCGTTTGCCCAGCGGTAACATTCACGACCGTGGGAGAAGTGCTGCTGTTCAGCACGAGTCCAGTGCCAGAGCCTCCTAAGTCGGTGCCCACTTGATTGCCATTGGTGTCCACAATCAAAATATTGCCAGAGCGAATGCCAGCGGCGTGGGGTGTAAATGTAAGGTTAACCACGCAGGTAGCCTGCGCGGCCACCGACGTCCCACAAGTGTTAGTCTGCGAAAATTCCGGATACGGTGTAACAGTAATCTGATTTATCCCGATCGCCGAGGATGTGAAGTTCGACAGTGTAACTGCCAGAGGACTGCTGGACTGACCTAGCAACACGTTTGGAAACTGGATGGGGGAGCTGGGCGACATCACCAGCTCGGCAATGCCAATTCCCGAAAGTGCGATTGATTGTGGGCTGGCCGAAGCATTATCTGTGATTAGTACCGTTCCCGTGCGCGTACCGACCGCGGTTGGCCGGAAGGAAACACTTACTGCGCAATTCTGGTTGATCGGCAACATGCCGACACAGTTATCTGTTTCGAAGAAGTCGCCGGTCGTTGAAATGTTGGTGATGGTAAGTGGCCCGGTCCCGGAGCTAGTAATGATTGTGGGTTGCGCGTTAGATACGGACCCAACGGCATAACCGGTGAAGAAATCTGCTGACGCCGGTGCGAATGTCAGTGCCGGCACGGGGATATTGCCCTGGAGTTGCACAATTTGCGGACTGTCATAGGCGTCATCGGCCATGCTGATTGTGCCGAGGTGATTCCCCGAAGAAGCGGGCGTGAACGTAACACTGATGGTGCAGTTCGCCGCAACCGCCAGCGTTGCGGGGCAGTTGTTGCTTTGCACAAATTCGCTGCCCGTCAAAGTGAAACCGGTCACGTTCAGAGCGGAGCTGCCAATATTCGTGAGTGTAACTGTGATTGGAGAACTTGTGGTGCCGACGACCTGGGCGGGGAAATTCACGGTGCTGTTGGAGAAAGAAACCATGGGAATCGACCCGGTGGGCATGCTGGTTTCCCATACGCCACGGCCATAGGTTGAGGCACGCAATTCTTTGACGCCTGCAGCGTGAAATACCTCCAAGTGCGAGACCGGAGCACTCGGGAGCGTAGCTGGACCTACCTCAACCCAGTTGGTGCCTCCATTCACGCTCTGGAAGACGCCGATATCGGTACCGATATATATGATGTTTTGGAATTCCGGATCGAAGGCGATCGAGTTTACCGGAACGTTGGGCAGGTCACCGGAGACTACGGTGATTGCGTTCGGGGTGACTAGCGTGATCTGATTTCCGTAAAAGCCCTGAGTCGTGTAGTACACCGTCTCACCCGACGGGTCTTTAGGGTCCACTGCGATCGACGAGATCGGCGTTGAATAAGGGGTGCTCCACCGATAGCTCCATGTACCCGGACCACCATCGGCGTTTGATGTGGTCCAGATATCTCCGGTCGACGTACCCGTCCAGATCACCTGGGAACCATTGGAAGTTACTGGCCCGCCCGCGGCTAATGCGCCGATCTGGGCTTGTTCGTTCGCCACGCACGACGTGGAATTGGCGGTATTGAAATTATTGCTTAGCGCCGTCCACCCTGCGGCGCCACTGCTGGGTCCGCGCCAAACGCGGCATGTGCCGACCAACATGTCTGACGGCGCCTGGGGATCCAGTATGTATGGCGTGTAGAACGGGCCGACATCTCCTGAAAGAGTTGAACTGGTGACAACTGGAGTGAATGTTGCGGGAGTGCAGTTGGTGCCAACGGTGCAACGTTCGATGGAAATATCGGTGTGAGAGGTGAACCATTCGTTTGGCGACGAAGAATTAATGGCATTGTAACCGCCATCGCCGAGGTTAACTTCCGGCCATGCGGGGATGGCGGTGGTGCGAGCAGGAGAACCGTTGTCCTGCGTGCCTCCGAGGAGGATTTGTTCGTTGCCAGGGTCTTGGGAAAACCACACGAACTGCGTCATGGAGCCCATGGTGGCGTTCAAATTATCGAAGGAGTTGGGCGTTGCACATGCGCCCGAGGTCAAGGAGCTGCCGCTCAAACTGCGGTAGATTCCGCCGTCGTTGCCAAAATAAACGATCTGAGGATTGCCTGACGCAAAAGCGATGGCGTGCTGGTCGGGGTGCACGTGGGCTATCGATCCGACAGGAGAACAGCCGTATACATGGGTCAGGTTCACAAACGGTTGAGTGCTGCAGGTTGGATTGGCAGAAGTTATCGAGCACTTGAAGAGATTGACTGCGCCTGCATAGAGGTCCGTGGCACTGTTAGCCTCAGGCACCGCGCTCAAGACCAGATTGAAGAATCCTTGCTCAGTGCCACAACCTTCCGTGTCGCCACAATTGGTAATTCCTGTCTCGCTTAGAGGCACCCAAGTTTGGCCGCCGTTTGTTGTCTTGTAGATTCCCTGGTCGTTGCTATTGATGTCCACGTACCAGGCGTACATCTCGTCCGCGCCAGGCCTGATAGCCAAGGCGCCGCGGAAAATCGGGCAGGAAGTCGCAAAATATCCAGGACAGTTGGTGAGATTGAGTCCGGTACCGGGCTGGCTAGCTAGACGGGTCCAAGTCATTCCGTCGGGAGAAGAGTAAATCCCTTGAAAACCGACAGAGGCATAGAACAGGTGCTGTGTGGGGTTATAAATTATGGAACTGACAGACCAGGGTGCGATCGGGATTATTCCGTTTTGAAAAGTCGCAGCAGTCCAGGTTTGCCCTGTGTCGGTGGAATAGTAAATCCCGAATCGACCGTCAGTGACGGTCTCGATTTGATCGCCGAATCCTACTCCTGAAGCACCGGCCCCTGCGACCACCAGGTTGGGATTGTCGGCGCTGAAAACCACGCTGCTGAAAGCTACGCCTTTTAGTTCGACTGGAGTCCCGTTCGGGCTATTTAAGGCCGAGCTAATCAAAGTCCACGTTGTTCCTTGATCGCTGGACAATAACAAACCCAGAGCGTAGTAGGAATCGATAGAAAAATCGGGTTCGCCTGTGCCGAGGATAACGAGATTGGAGTTACCTGGTTGGATCGCAATGGCTCCTACAGACAAGGTGGGTTGGCTATCTAACAGCGGAGACCAAGTCACAGCGGAAGGCGTGGCTGCTGCCGCGTTGGTGGACCTCCAGAGTCCGCCGGTGGCGCCTCCGAGATACACGCTGTTCCCGGTGGCATCACTGGGATCGACAAAGAGCGCAGTGACTCGCCCTACTACCGGACCATAATTGTAATCAGCGGTCGGGCTCCCAGTCAGATTGGAAAGGATGGGACTGGGGCCGATAAGACTCCATGTCTGAGAAGTGGTAAATGAGCCGCCTTCAGCGTGAGTCGATGATTGGATTATTTGTCTGTTGCCGTTGCGCGCTTTACGGCGCGCCACCATTTGCTGGTAAGCATCGTAACGAAGGGCCGCGGCTGACTTGCCCTGCACGCCCTGGCGCCCGCGCCTGAACCACTGCTCTCTTTGAATGACATTATCGCGATCGCTCTTTTCCTGGCCCTCGCGAGATTCGGAAGAAATGCGCGACTGGGCTGGAGCGGATTTGCAAATCACACACAGAGTGAGTGCTACGAGAGCCAAATGGACAAACCTGCGCATGTTTATGCCGCTCCGGGTTGTTGGAATCAGCGATCGAGCACGTGTCGCGAATCCTATAACGATTCAGAGACATTGCGACAAAGGAAGATGTCACGGTGCTCACATAGTACATAGAAGTAACTGGACGGAAAATATAAAGACGACAAGGTTAGTACAACTATACCGCTGGGCAGTGGGGCGGCGAGCAGGCTCGGGGCGACAGATGGATCAATCCCTATCCAAGTTAAAGGCAAGAAATACGACGAATGGAAGGGACAATCTCCAGCCGAGAAATCGTAGCCGGCCATTTACCTTTCCCGAAGGCGCCTAGAACGATGCTCGCGGCGAAGGCCGATAACAGAGGAAGGCGGCGAATACTATGGAGTTGCTCGAATAACGCAATAGAAAGCGATCCTACGAGCACTACAGGAGTTAACTAGCTTCTGAGGTTAATACGCCCGGCAAACGCGCGGGAAACCGGCTAGAAACGCGAGCCAAGCGTTGCGAACAGATTGAAGACAGTCGGAAGGTAGTCGCCTAAAGACACCAGTAAGTGTAGTTTTCAAATTGACCGATTGTGGCAATGGAACGGTGCAAGGTTCGTTCGCCTTCGAAAAGAGCCCCCGTTTTATCGGTTACCACTTGCCGAATCCCCATAACCTAGAAACGCCCCCTATCAATCCAAGACTGAACCTCAGCCGCCACAGAAAACGCCTTTGTTTGCTCCGTTGCAAATCGCCCGTCTAGGAGCAATTGGAACGGGCGAAAGGTGAACCGGACACACATTGACGCTGCTTTCGCAAGCCTCGGCGTCACCGAAAACTCAGAAAGGAAAGATTCATAGAACATCGGCAATCGAATATTCGGGTCGACTCAAGAAATCGAACGGATAATTGTGCTGAGGAACTTTCGCATACGGCTGGTGTCAAATGATTGGAGGGGCCAGTCTGCATTTGCTCCGCTGAGTTGTAATGCGACGGGTACGCCCCCAATGGCAAGAACTCCATCTCTGAATAATGATCACATTCGGGCCTCCTATGAGATTCTTCTTTCTTTGAATCTCGCCTTTGCGTTCTCCTACGGAATTACAATGTACAACTTCACTGAAGCGGCCTACAGCAAGGGTACGAGTGATGGCTACGCGTTCGTTTACTACTTCCTTCGCAGCGCGGTCAGAATCAACGATCTCCTGCATCTCCGTTCTTCGAATCCTGTGTACGGCAGACTACCAAATCCGGGAAGTCAAGTTGGGGTGGATCTTGCATTTGCGATTTCCACGATTTGGCTGGCCGTGATCTTGTTGCTTTTCCTCCGCTTCCTCTTACGCGCTCGGTCGTTGGCTGTTGTTGCGAATCCCGTTGCAGGTTTTCTCGCCCTGTTGGCTCTTCCCGGTGTTTACCTTTACATCTTTCATGGCGTCTGGAAACAACCGACGATGAGCTCTATATGGGCCATTGCTGCTCCGGAGTTTCTTTGCATTGGCCTTCTATTCATCTTGTACCGCTGGCGCTCTCTCTCCGCCTGGGCAATTGGTCTCCTGATTCTTCTGCGCTACTGTTTTTGGCTCCCAATACTGTCGAGAGATGCAAATGCAATCACAGCACTTTACGAAGTTTACTCGCCTCGTGTCTTCCTGCTGATCTATGTCATATCCGGTACCGCATGGCTGCTCTACTTGAAGAGTTCCCCGCAAATTGCTACTCCGATGGAGCGCAATGACAGTAGTAGCAAATGGGTGCTTGTGTCTTCGGCGCTTGCTCTGGCGGCGCTCGCCGCCTTGTGGTTACCTGGCAAAGGGTATGTTCTCGCCCACGCGAAAGATCCGGAATCGTTGAACATCGAAATGTGGCGGACAGACTGCCAAATACGCTGCCCCGTTTACAAGGTTACGATTCACGGGAACGGGACGGTTGACTATGTGGGCGACCATTTCGTTCGAGACCGAGGCCCCGAAGAGGTCGTCATTAGCAAAGACCAAATTCACACTCTGCTCGTGGATTTTGACCAGGCACATTTCTTCAAGCTCGAAGATAGAGCCTTCGCTTGGGGTTTCCACACGTCCAGAGTTGGAGTGAGAATCACGATTGATGGAAAGACTAAAGAAGTTTGGAGCGACACCTATCATATCGGGTCGAAATCAGGACTGCAGGCCAGGTTTGTGGAGGCCACTGCTGCGATTGACAAGGTTGTCGGAACCGACCAATGGGTGAAATGCGATGAGGGCCGATGCGGAAATTAGTGAAAAAAACGGTAGAGTGAAGACCAAGGATCTTTCCTTCGACACCGGAGTGCGTATTCCGGGCGATTTGCCGATCAGCGTTCCGGGCTTATGCCGATCACTCATTCCGAGCGATGTCTATCAGTGATTCCGGGTGATTCTTCCTGATTTAGCGAGGTGGTGAAATTGCATGACAAACAGCCGCGTATAGGGTAATTTTGACACATGGAAACCGTGAACGTGGAGCTGCCTTCGGCGCTTCTGAGGGCCGCAAATCTTGAAGGGAGCAACCTCTCCCAGGAAGCTGCCCGATTGCTGGCGCTCGAACTTTATCGGGAAGATAAGGTCTCGCTGGGACGCGCCGCCGAACTATGCGAGACGCCGTTGGCTGCTTTCATGGATTTCGTCGCCAAGCATGGTGTCCCGCCGCTGCGATATAGCTTTGAAGATCTGGACGAGGAGCGCCGGTCGATTGACCGTATCGAAGTGTGACTGTCGTAGCGGATTCATCGCCGCTTGTTATTCTGACAAAGCTCGGGTGCTTTGACCTCCTCAATAAAGTTTTTCGGCGCCTTGACATCTCCGCCGAGGTTTACCACGAAGTGGTCGTCGCCGGCGCTGGCCTCCCAGGAGCAACGGAAGTTGCGAACGCGAAATGGGTCGAGGTAAGGAATCTTCAGAACCAGGCGGACTTGCTGGCGGCTCAACAAAATTACGCTTTCGGTGTTGGAGAGCTGAGCACAATTCTTCTGGGGAAAGAACTCCATGCGAGTGCGGTGCTGCTCGATGACTACAAGGCGCGGAAACTAGCCACGGCAGAAGGCCTCCAAGTTCGCGGCAGCGTGGGTCTCCTCGAAACATTTTACCTGCGGGGCTACTTAACCGATATTCGTGCTACCTTTCGGCAACTCCTCACGGATAGCTATATCGACCAGCGGTTGTTAAACCGTCGTCTACGGGCTTTGGGGCTTCCTCTCCTCTGAGCAATTTGGCTGCTGGCACCATGAAAAGTCGGAAGGCAGAAATGGTCTTGAGCGCGATTCGCGCTCAAGACGGAGAATTCCGACTGGTGGGATTTAGCGTGCGCGTGTCCGGGTGTTGGCCGCGAATGGATTCGAAAGCTCTTAGTAAATCTGAGGGGTTCCAGCGAGTGACTTGCTGAGGCAACGGCCCATAACCGAATCATTCCTACGGCGGAGACTTGGTCAAGTGCGACGAAAGGGTCGGTGCATTAGCCGGCACGCTCCTCGACGGCGTCGAGAATGAAGGGAACGATAGTTGACGGCTTCTGTCGTCTGGGAGCAAGCAATCTCTATAACACCAGCGCACGATTTCGCGCGCAGAGCACGCGCAGAATCAAGGCAGTGAAATGGGACGAATACTTGCGTGGAACGTTCTTTGGTACAGCCGTACAACAGTGACAAGAATTTCCCGATTGCCAGAAATCACTGTTTCTCGGCTGGTTATCGCCTGCGGTGGGCGGAGAAGGGAAGCTTCGAACCCCCAAATATGAGAATCGGAAGTCCTGCTTTTTCCCATGTTTAGAGTTTCGCTTCAGTGAACAGAATGGTGAAATTCAGCCGGAAAAAGTAACACGGAAAATCGCCCGAAAAAAAGTCTGCATTATCAACCACTTATATTTTCTGGCGGAGAGGGGGGGATTGAAACCTCCGTTGGTGAGTGGTCGGTGAAGGGTTGGTGAGCGTTGGTATGTCTCTTGTTTTCAGCACCTGTTTTGATTTGCGCTAATCGCCGCATTCTATGCGGCTTCCAGATGACCCCAAATACCCACAAATT
>CAVPKZ010000133.1:0-25086 GCA_963705755.1 uncultured Acidobacteriota bacterium
TAAGTCGTCGTTGGTCCAAACCATCCCATTCTGACTATCCGTTCCTACGTGCGGCCTGTTGGCCGCACACAACGTCATGGCTACTGCAACGAACCCTAGAGTGACGGCATACAAGTAGCGAATCATATTGGCCGCCGTTACTTTTTCGAAGAGCCTGGAGGAAATTGCCTGAACATCTTCTCCACGCCCTTATCTAGATTCTTGATGTTTTTGTCGGAGTTGTTGGAGAGCGTATCGCTGCTGGAGCCTCTCCAGATCAATTGCTTCGTCTTGGTATCAAATAGATCGATTACTACGGCACCGACCTTGTATGTTTCAGTCGTCGTGGTAGCGTCTCCAAAACCTCCGCCGCCAAATCTTCGCCAACCCCAGCCGCCTCCAAACCCGTTATAGAAGGTGTTCAAAGTCTGCTGGTTACGCGTGATTTCCACGGCAACGATAGAGACATCACCGTTGGAATCCACCTGCGTCCACCCTCTTGCGGCTAGAGCGGTGTTCACTGCGCTCTTGATGCGATCAACATCCAGTGCATCCTGCGTCTTAACGTGCTCCCATGAGTAGGTCTTGTACTGCGCGAAGTTAGCGCTGCGGTCATAATCGGTCTTTACCTGCTGTGCCGAAGCCCGTCCCGCGAAAAACAACATCAACCCAATCAAAACAAATACGATCTTTTGCATTTTCATAATTCCTCCTTGTTTTGAAATTTCGATAAAACATTCGTGAACGTGAACAACCCTATTAGTTCTGTTTCAGCGAGCCGTTATTTCCCTCGTTGCGTTAGGTGGTGCGCCGGCACGTGTTCCTGAGCTTCGAGCGTTGCCTGGCTAACCTTCTTTTCGTAGCGGGACTCGGTAACCTGGCTGCCGTTTCGGTTGTCTTCGTCAAAGAACTTCGCAAGAAAGTAGCGATCCCCGTATTTGTTGAAGATCAATTCACTTTTTGCCGGCTCAGAGTTGTTTTCCGCATCCTGAATTTGAAAGAGCGCGGAAACAGTGCCATCCACGCGGCTAATTTCCATGATTGTCAGATCGGAATTGTCCAACACCTGGAGGCGGTACTCGCCCGCTGGAAGTTTGGTGTTGCCCGCGTAGAACGGGAATGGGATGTTGGCTTCCAGGCCGCCAATGATCTGCGCATGTGCTTGGGTCGGATAAATCGCAAATGCGAACACCAAGGCGAGTAGTGACGATAGTAAGTGATACCGTCTTGTCGCCTTGTGACTTGCGGGAACCCGGTTGATTGTTTCGGTGAACATATTGATTTTTCCTCTTTTCCGTCGCCGATGAAAAGAATCGGCCCGTCGAGCGACACCATTTCAGTTACGCAACGCGGGTGCCAAAGACGCCTTGCGCTTAAGTGACTGAAAATAGGGGGCGAGTGCACGCAACAGCGCCCGGTGCAATGCCAACCCAATAAACACGACGTCCGCATGTCGACAGGCTTAGTGAAGGTTATATTTTCGACGGTGTATTAAAGGATTCGAATTCAGGTTGGCATCGACGCTACTTCTTACCAGGGGGAAGTTCCAGTTTCGACGCCATTCTGACCAATTCTGCAATCGAATCGGCGTGCATTTTGCGCATCACGTGGCCGCGATGGATCTTCACCGTGATTTCGCTGATTCCCAGGGCAAACGCTATCTGCTTATTCAGCATACCCGAGACCACCAGGCCCATGACTTCCCGCTCGCGGTCACTCAGCGTCTGGTAGCATTTTCGCAACTCCGTGAAGTCACTCCGCTGACTGCGCGCCGCGCGGTCGCGATCCAAAGCCTGGTGGATCGCATCCAGCAACTCCTGGTCCAGGAAAGGCTTGGTCAGGAACTCTACTGCGCCGGATTTCATGGCCTTTACTGTCATCGGGATGTCTCCGTGGCCCGTAACGAAGATGATGGGAATCTGTATGCCGGCGTCGGCTAACTGTCGCTGAAAGTCCAGACCGCTCACTCCAGGAAGGCTCACGTCCAGAACCAGGCAGCTTGGCCCGTTCGGTAGCTTACTGCCCAGAAATTCTTCCGCCGTGCCGAAGCATAGGCAATGTAACTGCGCCGATTTCAACAGTCCCTTGATGGACTCACGCACACCGTCATCGTCATCGACGACAAACACCGTGGGAGTGTCTGGGCTTGTCATTGGATCTCGTTGGCCGCACTGGGCAGCGAGAAATAAAAACTTGCCCCGCGCGGAGAGTTCCCGGCAGCCCACAAGCGGCCGCCATGTGATTCGATGATGGAGCGGCTGATGCGCAGTCCCATGCCGGTCCCCTGCGGCTTGGTAGTAAAGAAGGCATTGAAGATCTGCTCCGTGTCCTCCGGAGGCAGACCCACGCCGCTGTCACTGACGCACACCAGGACCTCCTCGTTTTGCGTTCGCTGCGACCTGATGGAGAGCTGGCGCATCCCATTTGCGTCCTTCATTGCCTCGATGCCGTTGATCATGAGGTTCATTAGCACCTGCTGCAATTGCACGCGGTCAGCCAGAAACTTGGGAAGGTCAGCTGCAAGGTCGGTATCGACTACTATGTTGTATCGCGTGGTTTCACCGCGCAAAAGAATGACCATCTCTCGAATAATTTCGTTTACGTCCACCAGATCCCGTTGCGAAGTGCCCTTCCTGAAGAGCTGGCGGACCCGGCTGGTAATTTCGGCCGCGCGCTTCGCGTCTTTCACGATTCTCGTGGCAGCTTCGCGCGCCTCTTCGATGTTCGGAGTGTCGGCCGCGAGCCAACGCAAGCAGGTGTTCGCGTTGGTGCTGGCTGCGGCGATCGGTTGATTCACTTCATGTGCCAGCGAAGCGGTCAGCTCTCCCATAGTCGTTACCCGGTTGACGCGTGCAAGATCCGCCTGTGTCTGGCGTAGAGATTCTTCTGCCCGCTTTCGTTCGGTGATGTCCGTTGAGCTACCCACGAATTCCACCAAATTCCCGGATGCGTCTAAAACCGGGTGGCCGACCGTGTGAATATACTTGACCGCGCCGTCGGGAATGAGGATTCGGAATTCCACTTCGTAATCCGACCTATCAGCGATTGCTCGCTCGATTGCTCCTTGCCACTTGGTTCGATCTTCCGGATGAATGCGCTGCAACCGATCTTCCCAGGGTGGCGGGCCCTTTTCTTGGTCGAAGCCGTATAACCGATACCATTCGTCGGACAAGTGCAACGCGTTTCTTCCAACAACTTGCCAGACCCAACTGCCCGTATGCGTAAGCCTCTGTGCTTCTGCTAAATAACTCTCGCTCCGGCGCAACGATTCCTCAGCACGCTCGCGCTCACGACTCGCCGCTTGCAATACCTCGTTTGTGCTCTGGAGCTCTTGAACTGTTCCTTTGAGCTCATCGCGTGCCCGCCTTAGTGATTCCGTGGCGCTTCTTTGAGCAACGCTCAGCAACCCCACAAACAAAGCTGACACGATGAAAATGGCGAAACGTGGTATTTCTTCAGGCTTGGCATGCCACGAATGCATCGGGTGCAGGAAGTAATAATAAAAAGAGAGAGCCGAAAGAGTCGTCGCGAGCAATCCTGGCCACAATCCGCCGAACCACGCGCTCAATATCACCGCGCAAAGAAAGAGCGACACCGGAGCATCTTGTAAATGCAACGTCGGCCAACGTGAAATGATCAAGGCTGCGGCAACCGAGAAAACTGCAATCCAATAGCTCCAAATCGCTGCCGGCTTGGGCCATAGAAGAGGATTTGACCTCGCCATTACTCCTGCTCCAGCAAACCAAGGTGTTGTTGTCTGCAACAAAATCTTAGCATTTGGGAAGCGCTCCGCTCCGATGGGGCGGCCTTGTCGAGCAATGTCAGCCTTCGCTCGCGCATTTGGAAATGCTTCCGGCTCATCCAGCATACGGCACAGAGTGCCAGTATCCCGACAGATGGGCAAAGTTCCCGCGCCGTCCAAGATGCACCGAAACCGCCCATCCCCCATTTTTTTCAACCATTTCCCAGTTGCTGCGGCCATCCGCAGTCTTTGGCGCACGTATTGCTTCCTTCACTCCTGTCGGCCGTTGGGACCAATGACCAGGAGGTACGGGATCGTGGAAGACTTTCGGACTCATGATGTGGATAAAAACTCCGACGGCATGTTGGTGACTGCCGCAAAGCGTGGCAATGCGCGGGCGCAAGAACAGTTGGTTATTCGTCACGAACGCAGAGTTTTTGCCGTGGCGCAACGAATCATGAATAATCGCGAGGATGCCGAAGATGTTGTGCAGGAAACGTTTCACAAGGTTTTCCTCCATCTCGACAGCTTCCAAGAAAAATCGCGGTTCTCCACCTGGCTGACCCGCATCGCCATGAATGAAGCCTTCATGTTGTTGCGTCGAAGGCGCGGAGTTTTCGAAGATCTGCCCGACAGCGCTGACGAAAGCGCGCAACCCGCCTCAGAAACATTCGTCGACCACCGTCCCAATCCCGAAGAGGCCTGTTCGCAAAGCGAGCGTATTCAACTGTTGGCCGAAGCAATCAATCGTCTGGGTCCAAAGGTTCGCACAGCAATTCTTCTTCGTGATATCGAAGAACGAACCGTCGAGGAAACCGCGCAGATTCTCAGGCACCACCCGTAGCGCCGTGAAAGCACGCGTTTTTCAAGGACGCCGGAAGTTACGCAGAATAATAACTCCGGGCCAGCCGTGGGAGTCCTACACCTCGCACCCACGGCAAGCCCAGCGCTGCAACTAGTACAGTTTTCCGTTTCTGGTGAGATCTTCTCTCACCTTGTGGCCGCCATCGCGGGTACCCGAGATAGCCTTTCGTATTCTACTTCAGACAATCGCAGGGAAGCTGCGGCCACGTTCTGCTCAAGATGTTCCACCGAAGAAGTACCCGGGATGGGCAGCATGATCGGAGAGCGATGCAGCAACCAGGCCAGCGCTATCTGTGTGGGGCTCGCATTGCGTGCTTGTGCAATCCGGTTGAGCACTTCGCCGGCAACTTTACCTGCTCCCAATGGAAACCAAGGTATAAACGCAATTCCATTGCGCTCGCAATAATCCACTACGTAGTCCCATTCGCGATCCGCAAAGCTGTAGCGATTCTGCACCGAGACAATGGGAATAATTTTGCGTGCCCGTTCGATGTGTTCTTGGGTGACGTTGGACAGCGCCACAAGGCGAATCTTACCCTCATTTCGCAGCTGCGCGAGAGTTTCTACCGACGCTTCAAAGGAGATGACCGGATCCGGCACATGCAGTTGATAAACGTCAATGCGTTCCAGGCGCAGCCGTTTCAGGCTTCCCTCAACCGCTTTGCGAAGATGCTCGGGACTAGCATCGTGCGTCCACTGATTCGGACCAGGACGATTCCAGCCTCCCTTGGTAGCAATCACCAGGCCAGCCGGGTACGGGTATAGCGCTTCCGCAATCAACTCCTCGCTGACGTGGGGACCATACGAATCCGCGGTATCAATGAAATTGACACCCAGTTCCACGGCCCTGCGAAGAACAGCCAACGCCTTATTGCGATCTTTCGGCGGCCCCCAGATGCCTTCGCCGGTAAGGCGCATTGCTCCGAAACCGAGACGATGCACGGAAATTTCTCCGCCCAGCGATACATTTCCAGCCACACTTGCAGAAAGTTCTTTCTTATTCATGATCTTCCTCCCATATTTTTTCTTAACTAGCTCCGTCGCCGGCGCTGGCGGCTTCCGCCGTTCGACCGCCAGCGCCCGCAATCCGAAATACTCACGGCTACGATCTGCTTTCTACCCAAGCCACTGTGGATTAGCGTACGTGCCATCGAACCGATGACTCGTTTTATAAAGTTCGAACTGCCCAGCTTCCGCGGCTTTTGCCGTTTTCGCCAGTAGCTCAGTAACTTGCGAAGAGTTCATAGCTTGAAAACTGCGCGCCGCTTGCAGCGCTTGCTGAAGAATCGGCAGCGAATCGCATCCGGTAATAACCACACTCGTCGGAAGATTCATCACATAGTGCAGGCACTCCACGGGGGTGGCTGTTTTGCTGTCGAGAATCACGTGATCACCCATGGGCTTCATACCGAGAACGCCGGTGTCGCTCTTGAGCAGCACAGGCAAAACTTTCTCTTCGAAACTATTGAAGTGCGCGTCCATTACGTTGAGCGGCATCTGAACCGCATCGAACGTGAAACTGTGTTTTGCAGCGGTGCTCAGCATTTTCAAATGGATGTCCGGACTTTTGTGGCCGGTGAAGCCGATGAATCGGATCTTGCCGACCTTTTGCGCCTCCAGAACCGCTTCCATCCCTCCGCCTTCGGCAAATATACGATCTGGATCGGTGTCGCGAATCACTTCGTGAAATTGGAGCAGGTCGATTCGGTCAGTCTGGAGCCGCCGCAGTGACTCGTTGATTTGGCTGGCAGCGACAGCTTTGGTGCGCCCGTCGATCTTGGACATCAGAAACGCTTTCTGGCGGTACCCGTCGCGTAGCGCGTTACCCATGCGGACTTCACTCTCGCCATCGTTGTAGTCCCAGCAGTTGTCGAGAAAATTTACGCCCTCATCGAGGCCCGTTCGAATGATGCGAATGCTTTCCTGAGGATCCTCCTGCTTGCCAAGATGATAGCCACCGAGACCGACGAGTGAAACTTTCTCTTTGCTGCGGCCCAAGGTTCGATAAGGAATACCGTTCCTGGATTCTGCTCGCAGGGACTGCTGCCCTGCATGTGCCAGAAGAAAGGAAGATGCCACAAGCCCGAGAAATCCCCGCCTGGAAATGCCGTCGTCCGAGTCGTCGTGATTTATAGAAAGTGGCGCGGAATAAGCATCAGGTAAATGCGCTTCGCTATATGGATTATTCTTGTTTTTCATACTCATTCTCCCAAGCACTTGCTCGATGGCAAGGTGATAAGTCACTCCGCAACCCCACAACGAATCCGTCGCTCAGCTTGGCATTCAACATTTACAACGTGAGAATTTCACGATGCGGTGGCGGCAACCTGAATCGCCTCTAAGATATTTACCTCAAAGGGCTCCTGTAATAATTCCGCGCCGCTTTGCTCCAAGCGCTTGAAGTGAGGGCTGGCTGCGTGTCGATCGAGCGTCGCTTGACTCTCCCAAATTTCGTAGAAATAAAAGCGCCCCTTCGAGTCTGACTCATACAGGTCATACGTTTTACATCCCGATTCTGCGTGGGTCGGGGCTAACATGCCCCGCAGAAGCTCCCTCAATTGCTTTTCTTTTCCTTTACGAGCCACAAATTTTGCAATCACACGTACTTCAGCCATGGTTGCTCAACCTCCTCGTTTTATCGTCGCTCCGCAATCGTGTTGCGATGCTATTTCAAAGCTGGATCGATCAACGTCAGATCCGTTGCCGGATCAAACCGCTTTTGCATCGTTACTGGATCGTCTGTAACCATTACTTCCAGCGTCGGTGAAACATTCGCGTCGAGAACGTGCCCGCCGAACGTTGTCCCGTCTGGATTGCCCAGCACCATGTGCGTATGCACTACCGGTTTCCCTTTATAGAGCGCAATATCGCCGCTCATTCCAATCAGTTCGTGTTGACCGTTCACGGGAATCTTCTTATACATTTTGCGCTGGGGATCGAACCATCCGAGCGTTGCTCCATTTACCGCTCCAATGGCGATGAAATGCGCACTAGTAACGTGATACTGCTCTGCAAACTCCAGTAGTCCGGAGAAAGCTTCGTCTCCCTGGTAGAAAATAACCACATATTGTTTCGTCGCTTCTCCAGGATTCAGTAACCGAACCTTCATCTTGGGCGCCCGGCCCCTCGGCACTGCTTCCGAAGGCGAGACATATTCGCTTCTCTCCTGCGAATACCCCATCAGGCACGCGATTCCAATCAACCCCAATAGGCAACCCGCTAGTTTTAGTTTCATCATAGCTTTGCTCTCCTATTCACCTTCGCCCATCGGCGTTGGCAACCAAATGCGCAGATTTTTCCATTTGCAGAATCACCGCAGAAAAATCTTGCTCCGCTCCTTCGTCGGCTTGCCTCGCGTTGATCTCAAAAGCGGCTCCCGCTGCCGGCATTCGCGCGCCAACCGCCGCCGCGAGATTTAGAATCAACCCGAAATCCTTATTCATTAGTCGAATCGGAAATTGCGGGCTGTAATCGTTCTTGTCGCTTTTTCCAGTTTGCCCACATGCGCCGGAGCAACCACCGCAGTCTGCGAAAGAACGCTTAGTAAACGAATGCGATCAAGACCTGCTTTCTCACCCAGCGCGACAGCTTCGGCAATCGCCTGCATTCCGATTCCGAGTAGCTGTTCACCACCAGTTTCATCGTCGCCCCGGAGCCGCTTCGCCCAAGATAAAAATACTTTTTCGAGATAACGCGAAAGATGGACTCCGCAGCGTCGAAGCACTGCTTGTCTCCGCCACCAAACAAAGTCAGCAGCCCATTTTCGGCGGCCGGAGTACTCCCCGGAAATAGTCACATCGAGAACTTCAACTCCACGCTCTGCGCTCAGCCTCGAAAGTTCCTGCGAAGTTTCGGGATACACCGTACTCATGTCGATGACCACCGAGCCGCTGACCGCATTGGCGAACACGCCGCCAGGTCCTCGATAAATGTCCAGGACAGCTTCATCGCTGGTAGGCAGGACAATACAACGTTGCAACGGGCGGCGAGTTCCGGAATACTCTGCGCGACGGTGCCGCCATATCGCATTAACATTTCGGCCTTATCGTGGTCTCGGTCGTACGCTGTCAACTTGAAGCCAGATTCAAGCAACCTCCGCGCGATCGGCCCGCCCATGTAGCGATCCCCACAAATCCAAGCTTGCTCTTTTCCTGCGTGATTGGTTTCAACATAAATCCCCTCAGACTGATTCGCGATTCCCGATTCACTTCGACACTGGGGGAAAGCACGCTGTGTGCCGTTTCCGCCAAACCGCGCGAGAATAGTTCAAGACGCTGCGGGAAGCAGGATACGCAGTTAAACCGACAGGACTTCAGCCCCAGTTAGCCAGAGTTGCCTGTCGAATCCGTGGACCACTGTCAGTCTGTTGGAGAGCGGATGTTCTTTCCTAGAAGACCCGAAGTGTCGGAACCGCGGGCGCTGTGTTCAATATTCTGACACGCGCGTTCACCTCTCGTGTCTAGTTGCCCCCTTAAATCAACTCACTTGGAGCGACCTCGCACACATTTGATTGTGGTACTAAAGGTGCCTTTAGGCATGTCGCGAAAACAGCTTGCCGAACAAAGATCACCAGACACACCTGATCACTGCTTCGGGCCTGATTAAATCCAAGGGAATGAAAACAGAAACGCAAAAGAAATGTAACCCGGACGCTCAAAAGCGAATCACTGCAATTAGAACGGTCGGAATTATCAGAATCGAGTCGAAGGCCGCGGGCTATTGCCATCCGCCCGGGCTGATTGATACGCTCCCGCGTAATTGCGGACAGGTAAGGGCAATGCCAATTACAGGCTTTTCCACTCGGCGCACGCGGTGGCAGTCGCCGCCCTTGTTCTACTTTGCGTGCCAGTAACCGCCCTGGCTGATCCTGCGGGCGGCTCTCTAAGTCCAACGAATATTTTTGCACCGGTCTCCACACCGGCACATTCAATCATGGGACTCTCGCTTTTTGTGCTTGCGGTCACCGCAGGCATATTCGCGATCGTCTTCAGCTTGCTAGTGTACTGTGTGTTGAAATTTGGGAAGCCGGCAGACGATGATGGCCGCGAGCCTCCCCAGGTTTACGGCAGCAACCAGGTCGAACTGGCATGGACCGTGATTCCCGTTCTGATCGTTGTGGTCTTATTTTTAGCCACGGCACGAGTGCTCGTCGGCATCCAGACAGCTGCGCAGCAGCGCAACGCGACTGAAGTGATTGCCATCGGCCATCAGTTCTGGTGGGAATATCGCTATCCGGGCCTAAAGGTTGTGACCGCAAACGAACTCCATGTGCCCGTCAGCGACCCGGCCAATCCTAGCCCAACCTTTATCACTCTTCTCTCCGCGGACACGGATCACAGCTTCTGGGTTCCCCGTCTGGGCGGTAAGACCGACCTGATTCCCAATCACCCTAATTCCATGTGGTTCGATCCACAGCAGACTGGTCTCTACCTCGGCCAGTGTGCGCAATATTGCGGAACACAGCATGCCAAGATGCTCCTCCGCGTCTATGTGCAATCGCGCCAGGATTTCGACCACTGGGTTGCGCAACAAACTCAGTTGGCGCACACGAGCGCATCCGTTTCTGAGGGCCAGCGCATTTTTGAGACAACTGCCTGTATCAACTGCCATGCCGTGGCCGGTACGGTGGCAGACGGGCGCTTCGGCCCGGACCTGACCCACCTGATGAGCCGCGAAACGATTGCTTCCGGAGCCGCGTCAAACACCCCCAAAAATCTGCGCCTATGGATTCAAAATCCGGACAGCATCAAACCTGGCTCCAAAATGCCAGCCATGGGATTGAGCGATCACCAACTGGACGCAGTGACCGATTACTTGACGACACTGCACTGAGTGAGTTGAAGGGAACACGCAATGGCGACTGACGCAATCTCAACGTTCAGGCCCGACACGGTCTCGCTTCCTCTTGTCGCCAGGCTTCATGAGTGGGTAACCACCGTCGACCATAAGCGGCTGGGCATCCTGTACATACTTTATTCCTTGGTGTTTCTCATCATTGGCGGCATCGAAGCCGCCATCATGCGCATCCAGCTTATCCGTCCACATAACAATTTCGTATCGCCAGAAGTATTCAACCGAATGTTCACCATGCACGGCACCACCATGATTTTCTTCGTGGTCATGCCCATGTTGTTTGGATTTGCGAATTACCTCATCCCACTGATGATCGGTGCGCGGGATATGGCCTTCCCGCGTCTCAATGCCTTCAGCTTTTGGTTGACGGCATTCGGAGGCATCCTTCTCTATTTTAGTTTCCTCGGAGCCAATGGCCTGTACGGTGCCGGAAATGCTCCCGATGTCGGATGGTTTGCCTACGCGCCACTCACCTCGCGAACTTTTTCACTCGGGCACAGCACCGACTTCTGGACTTTGAGCTTGCTAGTCTCTGGTTTCGGCAGCATCGGTACAGCGATCAATATTATTGCGACAGTTTTTTGCCTACGCTGCCCGGGAATGACGCTGGCAAGAATGCCGCTGTTCGCGTGGCTCAATCTAGTGATGGCAGTACTTGTGATACTTGCCGTCAGCCCACTGTCCGCCGCGCAGATCATGTTGACGGTTGATCGTTACTTGGGCGGGCATTTCTTCGATACGCAAGCCGGCGGCTCAGCGGTAATCTGGATGCACTTTTTTTGGATTTTCGGCCATCCCGAAGTCTATGTGCTGGTTATTCCCGCGTTCGCATTTGTCTCAGAGATAGTCCCCGTTTTCTCCCGCAAAGCAATTTTCGGCTACCCGGTCATGGTGGCGGCCACAATCTGTATTGCCTTCATCTCCATGAGCGTATGGGCGCACCATATGTTCACGGTCGGCATGAGCGCCAACGTCAACACTTTTTTCGTGCTCTCTACCATGGCCATCGCTGTTCCGACCGGCATCAAGATCTTCAACTGGCTGGCCACCATGTGGGGCGGGAAGATTCACTTCAAGACGCCCATGCTGTTCTGCATAGGCTTTCTCTTTCAATTCTTGATTGCCGGTCTCACCGGCATCATGTTAAGCGCGGCGCCCTTCACGTGGCACCTCGGGAATTCCTACTTCGTCGTCGCCCACTTTCATTACGTCATCGTAGGCGGCATTCTTTTTGCGACTTTTGGCGCCTTCTACTATTGGTTCCCGAAGATGTCCGGAAAAATGTACAACGAGACACTCGGCAAACTGCACTTCTGGCTCTTCGTCATCGGATTTCATCTGACCTTCGATTTCATGCACATTCCCGGCCTTCTCGGAATGCCGCGCCGCATTTATACCTACGAGCCGGGCCGCGGTTGGGACACTTTGAATCTGATCGTGACCATCGGCGTCTTCTTCCAGGCCGCGGGCATTTTGGTTTTCGTTGCCAATCTGCTCTGGTCCTACTTCCATGGCGAAACTGCGGGCAGCGATCCCTGGGATGCCTGGACTCTGGAGTGGTCCACCAGCTCGCCGCCACCCGTATACAACTTCGCGATCATTCCGGTAGTCCGCAGCCGCCGCCCGCTTTGGGATCTCAAGCACCCGGAAGATCCCGACTGGAGATACGAGTAAATGGAACGCTCATGAGTAAGCAGCCAGCCGTAATTTCTGACGCCAATATCACGTGGGAACTTCCCTCACGCGGCGGTGTCGGGATGTTCTGCTTGATTTCAGCGGAATCCGCGATTTTTACCATCTTTGTCGTGGCTTATCTTTTTTACGTTGGTAAGAGTCTCACTGGCCCAATGCCGAAAGACGTGCTGCATGCCCCGATTTTCTTCACCATTTGTTTGCTTTCGAGTAGTCTGACGGTTCACCTCGCCGTCAAATCGCTGAAGCGCGGGAAAGTTGGCAGCTTCGCACTGTGGTGGTTTTTCACGCTCGCTCTTGGAGCAACTTTTCTCGCTGGCACCGCTCGCGAGTGGCACCACTTGATCTACGACGAAGGCCTTACCATCCAGACCAACCTGTTCGGCACAACGTACTATTCGCTCGTTGGTCTGCACGCTTTCCACGTGACCGTAGGCCTTCTGGCCATAACAACCGTTTTGCTGTTCGCATTATTCGGATATGTACGCCAGGAGCACGCCGAGCGCGTCGATGTCCTGGCCCTTTACTGGCATTTCGTAGACGCCGTGTGGATCGTGGTCTTTGCCGTTGTGTACGTCGTCGGGCGATGAAGGAGATGCACGACTTGGGATCACCAATAGAAACGCGACAAGCCGCGCCGGCAACCTTGCAGCTACCCGCGCCCACCGCGTGGCCGATTGTTCTCGCATTTGGCGTCACGTTGGCATTCGCGGGATTGCTGACCAGCGTATCCGTAACTCTTCTCGGCGCAGTGCTCGCTCTGGCTGGCGTGGTTGGCTGGTTTCGTGACGTGCTTCCCCACGAAGCCCACGAGACCGTTGCGGTTTCCCACAGAGTTGAGCCGGTGGTCACCACTCGTCCCGAAGTCGCTCGCGTCGGATGGGTGACCGACGAAGTAAATCGCACTTGGCTCCCCCTGGAAATTTATCCCGTTTCTGCAGGCATTAAAGGCGGCTTGGCTGGCGGCGTGGTAATGGCGATCCTCGCCATCATTTATGGAATCGCCAGCAAGCATGGCATCTGGTATCCGATCAACCTTCTAGCTGCAGGTTTTTTTCCGGCCAGAGTGACGACCGCGGGAATCGCAGCATTTCATTGGGACTCTTTCCTCATCGCAGTAGCAGTTCACCTCATTACGTCTTTGGTCGTCGGTCTTCTCTATGGCGCGATGCTTCCGATGTTTCCACGCCGGCCGATCCTGCTGGGAGGTTTTGTAGGGCCTATTCTGTGGTCAGGTTTGCTTTATAGCACTCTGGGAATCGTCAATCCCGTACTCAACCAGCGCATTGACTGGTTCTGGTTTGTGCTCTCGCAGTTGGGATTCGGCATCGTTGCCGGCATCGTCGTTTCTCATCAGGAGCGTATACACACTTGGCAGCACCTCCCCTTTGCTCTTCGTGCCGGCATGGAAACCACCGGAGCGGCAGACAACAAGAACGCAGAGGATCAGCGCCCATGACGCGCCTGCGGATTCTGCTGCCTCTATGGGCTTCTGTCGTTTTGGTGTGCGCTGCCTGCAGCGGTTTACCCGGACGTCCGGGACCAAACTCCGAAGTTGTCGCCCCTGATCAAATTCTGGAGTTCAATATTCTCTACGCACAAAACTGCGCGGGATGCCACGGCGCTGGCGGAAGCGGCGGAGCGGGCAACCCTCTACGCGATCCCGTCTTCCTGGCAATCGCTGACGATTCGGCGATTCGCAACGCAACTTCGAACGGAGTCCGTGGCACCCCAATGCCCGCATTCGCACAAAGCGCCGGAGGAATGCTCACCGACAAACAGATCGATTCTTTAGTTCGCGGAATCCGGTCGTGGGCATCCAGCGATCTTCGCGGTGCCAACCATCCGCCCTTTGCAGCGAAAACTGCCGGCAACGCCCAGCACGGCGCCGACGTCTATCAAACGTTCTGTTCCGGGTGTCACGGCCCTAATGGAACAGGAGGCAAGAGTGCCAGCTCAATTGTGAATCCCTCCTATCTGGCGCTGGTGAGTGATCAATATCTGCGAACTGAGGTGATAGCCGGACGGCCGGAACTGGCGCGCCAGACTGGCGCGGGAATGTGCCGGGCAAACCGATGTCCGACCAGGAAGTCACCGACGTAGTCGCTTGGCTGGCCGCACGCCGTGCCGCTATACCCGGCCAGCCCTACCCGGATTCAAAGAACGCGCAGTATCAGGAGCATCACGATGTCCACTGACAGCACGATTTCCCGTCGCGCGCTATTTATGAAATTAGGAATTCTGTTCAACGGCTTGGTCGCCGCTGCGCTTGCCGTTCCGGTCGTTCGATTCCTGTTGTCCCCTATCATCCGTGGACGCGCGAACGGTTATCTCTCATGGGTATCGCTGGGTTCCGTCAGCCAATTCCCGGAAGGAGAAACGCGCCTCGCCACGTTTCAGAATCCGTATGTCACGCCAACGGACGGCAAGACGGCAGATACTGCCTGTTGGGTCAGGCGCATCGAAGCGGAGCAATTTCAGATTTTCGCCATTAACTGCGCACATCTCGGCTGTCCCGTGCGTTGGTTTCCGCAGTCCGGGCTGTTCATGTGCCCTTGTCACGGAGGTGCGTATTACCAGGATGGAGCACGCGCCTCCGGCCCGCCGGAACGTGGATTGTTCGAGTATCCGCACACCCTACGCGACGGCTTGATCATGATCCAAGCCGGTGAGTTACCCACGCCGGGCTCACCGACCGCCTCTCTGCTTGGAAAGAAACCGCCATGCGCTTGATCGCTCAGATCGCTGAATGGTTCGACCGGCGATTGCAGCTCGCCGCGCCCATCCGTGAGATTGCCGAGCACCCCGTGCCGAAAAGCACCGCCAGTTGGTGGTATGTGTTTGGCAGCGCCGCCTTGGTTATTTTCCTTCTGCAAGTCGTCACCGGAATCATGCTCGCATTCGTTTATGTTCCGTCTGCCAGCGAGGCCTGGAACAGTTTGCAGAGTTTGAATCACGACGTGAGTTTGGGTTGGTTCATCCGCGCCATGCACGGTTGGGGCTCGAACTTCATGGTGGCCATTGTCCTCATTCACATGGTGCAAGTCTTCCTCTTCGGCGCTTATAAATTCCCGCGTGAACTCACTTGGATAATAGGAGTGTTTCTCCTGCTCATGACCCTGGGCATGGCGTTCACCGGACAAGTCCTTCGTTTCGATCAAGACGCGTACTGGGGACTTGGAATTGGAGCGTCGATTGCCAGCCGTGTTCCATTTCTAGGCTCGGCTATCGTGAAACTGATGCTCGGTGGACCAATCATCGCCGGCGCCACGCTGTCCCGATTTTTCGCCCTGCACGTGTTCGTAATACCAGGCATGCTGATTGCGTTCGTGGCTGTGCATCTCTTGTTGGTGCTGAAACTCGGGATCAATGAATGGCCAATGCCCGGGCGTATCGTCAAGAAATCAACCTACGAAAAGGAATATCACGAATTAACGCAGAAAGACGGCGCTCCTTTCGTGCCCTATGCGGTGTGGAAAGATCTATTCTTCGCCGCGTTTATTCTGTTGGCGGTGGCCGCCTGCGCCGCGTTCTTTGGCCCCTTCGGACCAACCGGCCAGCCGGACCCGACCATCATCCAAACCGCGCCAAAACCGGATTACTTCTTTTTGTGGCTATACGCAGTCCTTTCGTTCCTGCCTCCATCCATGGAGACACCAGCTCTGCTCATCGGCCCGGTCATCGTGATCGGAGCCTTGCTCCTTCTCCCATTTCTGTCCGGCGAGGGAGAAAAAAGTTGGCGTCGGCGCCCGATTGCTGTGCTCACCATCCTGCTTATCGCCGTCACACTCGCGATCTTCACGCATCTCGCGGGATATACCCCTTGGAGTCCCCACATGAACGCATGGAGCAGTGACCCCATACCTCCTCACTTCCTGCAACACCGGACTGCACTCGAGCGGCAAGGCGCTCTAGTTTTCCAGGCGAAGCAATGTCATAACTGTCACGCCCTTGGCCAAGATGGAGGTCAGCGCGGTCCGGCATTGGACACCGTAGCCGTGCAACTTACGCAGGACCAGTTGATACGCCAGGTAATTCAGGGCGGTGGAAACATGCCAGCCTATGGCAAAAATCTCAGCCCCGCCGAGACGACTGCTCTCGTGGCATTCCTTCAATCGCTACATCCGGCGGGACAAGCGCCGGCGCGCGACGCTTCGCGAGCCATAGCGCTTGGAAAAACCGGAGAGAAGTAGTTCGTGGTGCGCTCCACAAGTTACACATGACACCTCCAATCCAATCCGAGTTCGCGCCGTGGTCCATTTCCTACCCAGTTACGTTTGTCCTGTTTCTCGTGGCGTGCGGCTACTTCCGCGGTTGGTTGCGTTTACGGAACACCAGTCCAAACCTGATTTTGCCGTGGCAGTTTGCGGCCTTCATGACCGGGATGTTTGCGCTGTGGCTTACCTTGGGTTCGCCGCTGCGAACGCTTCACCATGAGCTGCTCTCCATCCACATGGTGGACCATGTTCTACTGATGGCTGTGGCTCCGCCATTGATTCTGCTCGGAGCTCCGTTCCGATCGTTGATGCAAGCCTTGCCGCAGCAGCTCGTGCGTAAAGCCCCAGTCGGGTTTCTGTCTTGGCTCCCGATGCGGCGATTGGGGCAGTGGTTAAGCCGCGCTCCTGGAAATCCGATTTTCTGCTGGCTCGTCGCCGTGATCGCTCTCATCGTATGGCATATTCCGGCCGCGTTCGATTTGGCCATGCGCTCCAACGTGTGGCACGCATTCGAGTACGCTTGCTTTTTCGCAACCGGTCTACTCTTTTGGTGGCCAGTCATCCAGCCTTGGCCGCGCCTCGCGCAGTCGCCACGGTGGTCCACAGTTTTATACCTTTTCTTTGCCACCTTCCCGTGCGACATGCTTTCCGCATTTCTTACCTTTTGCGACCGCGTTGTCTATCCGTGCTACCTGTCCGGAACTCGACATTTCTCTATTTCACCTCTTCAAGACCAGGAGTACGCAGGCGCCCTCATGTGGGTTTGCGTGACATTTATTTATCTGCTTCCCGCAGTGGTCATCACAACCCAACTCCTGTCTCACTCCCACGATGCAGACCGATTATCTTCCTCACAAGTCCGTCCAACATTTTGACAGTCTGTCAGGGAGCGGTCCTCTTTCATTGCCTGAATTTGCACCCGCCTTCCATTTCACAGCTAACCCCTTTGGATGGAAGCACGATCGCGATTCAGTCAGGCACGCCAGCGTGGAAATACGCGTGCTCTCCTTCACCGTGACGCCGAACGGCAAAGAAGGAGAGCGTCATGAATAAAGAAGAAGTGAACTGGCTATTGCAAACAATCCCGGACCCGGAGAACGCCAAGCGCTTTTTGTTGGCGCAGTACCAGCGAGGGCGTATTTCCGTTCAGTTGATGAACGAAGTAGCTCCGGAACCGGATGGCATCAACTCCGCAATGCTGTTGCGCTGGACCGAACACGCGGCGATGGCGTTAGTACTTGCCAATGCTTGGTAAGCGCAGACGAGTGGTTAGGAAAGTCTTTGTAGAACAGAACCAACGCGCTGCCGGCCAGGTATCGCAGACCCGGCCGGATAGATTGCGTAATTAGCGTTAATGGAAGAGGTCGCAGAAAATGACACAAGAATCGCTTACGTTCGCTAGTTCGCCATTTTGGCCCATCGCGATTGGATTTTTCGGCCTCGGTACCGGCTACTTTATCTGGGGTGGGCAGGCTCTTTTCGGTTATCCCCAAAGCAGCCCCGAAGTCGATCGTACGATGGGCCTGTGGGGCTTCTGGATGCCGGGTTTTTGCCAATTCCTCACCGGTGTTTATCTTATGGTGGGATTGACGTGGTTTAACGTCTTCGGAAACGCCGCACCGCTTTACATGGCCGGCGTGGCATTCACGGTGTACGGAATCCACTGGTTCGCGATGGCGTATCGCCGTTACGTCGGGTCAAGCGCCGCACCGGACGGATGGATGGCCATCGCTTATCTCTTCATTTCGGTCCTCGGAGCATTTGTGTTTGGCCGCGCCGGAGATATCCCCGTCATGATTATTTTCATCGGCCTGACCTTGATTTATCTCGTCGAAGTTCCAACGCGCTTGGCCGGGTGGACCACCGGCGGGCGGCTTGTAGCACTGTTCCAATGCCTCACTGGAATCTGGCTTATGTATTGCACCTGGGCGGTCACCGTAAATACTGCCCTGGGTTACAAGCTCTGGATCTAACCCGCGTTTGAGGGGCAATTCGATGATAGCGGTAACAATCGATGGCGTAGCTCACGAAGCGAGTAGCGGTGAACGCCTGATCGACATAATCAATCGAGCGGGCATCAACATTGCTCAGGTCTGTTATCACCCTCAGCTTGGCCCTATCCAGACCTGCGACACCTGCATGGTAGAGATCAACGGGCAACTCACGCGAGCCTGCGCGGCCATCGTGTCTGCGGGAATGAAAGTTCTCACAAACTCACTAAAGGCCGCTGCAGCGCAACGAGAGGCCTTTGGACGGATTCTTAGCAGTCACGTTCTCTACTGCACCGTGTGCGACAACAACAACGGAAATTGCACCATTCACAACACCGAAAAATTGCTAGCCATGGAGCATCAGCCCATTCCGTATCATTCCAAGCCCTACGAAGAGGACCATACCAACCCGTTCTACCGCTACGATCCGCAACAATGTATTCTTTGCGGCCGGTGTGTCGAAGCCTGCCAGGACCTGCAAGTCAACGAGACCCTTTCCATTAACTGGGAGGATCCTCATCCCCGCGTGCTCTGGGATGGCGGCTCAACAATTGGTGAATCCAGCTGTGTCTCCTGCGGCCATTGCATTTCTGTTTGCCCCTGCAACGCGCTGATGGAGAAATCCATGCTCGGCCATGCCGGATTTCTTACCGCCCTGCCAAAGCCCGCGCTGAGCGGCATGATTGATGTGGTAAAGGGCGTCGAGCCAGAGACCGGCTATGGTGCGATCTTCAAGCTCTCGGAAGCTGAGTCGCACATGCGGGAACTACGCATCCGCCGCACCAAAACAGTTTGCACCTATTGCGGTGTGGGATGCAGTTTCAACATTTGGACGAAAGACCGCCACATCTTGAAAGTCCAACCTTTGGATGGCCCAACGAACGGCGTTTCCACATGCATCAAAGGAAAATTTGGCTGGGACTTCGTGAATAGTCCGGACCGCCTGACCAAACCACTTATCCGCGAAAACGGCAAGTTTCGCGAAGCTTCGTGGGACGAGGCGCTCGACCTGGTGGCTAGCAAGTTTGCAGAGATCAAGGCCAAGAACGGACCCGATTCGCTGGCTTTTGTCTCTTCTTCCAAATGCACCAATGAGGAGAGCTATCTCATGCAGAAGCTCTCGCGCGCCGTCATCGGCACCAACAATATGGACAACTGCTCACGCTACTGCCAGGCGCCCGCCACTCAAGGGTTATTTCGCACCGTAGGTATTGGCGGAGACTCTGGCTCCATCCGCGACATTGAGAACGCCGGTCTCGTGCTGATCATTGGCAGCAACACCGCGGAGAGTCACCCGGTCCTGGCTACTCGCGTCAAACGCGCTCACAAGCTGCGCCACCAAAAGCTCATCGTCGCGGATTTACGCGAACACGAAATGGCCAAGCGAGCCGATCTTTTCTTCCGCCCTGAACCAGGGACCGACATGGTTTGGCTTTCCGCGGTCAGCCGCTATTTGCTGGACAACGGCATGGCCGACACCAAGTTTCTGAATAAATGGGTGAATGGACTCGAGGAATACAAAAAGAGCCTCGCGCTTTTCACCATGGAGTTTGCTTCTCGAACATGTGGCCTTTCCGAAGACACTCTAAAAAAAGTTGCTCATATGATTGCCGAAGCCAATGGTGTCTGCGTTCTGTGGGCCATGGGCGTGACGCAGCACGCCATGGGCTCTGACACTTCCACCGCCATCTCCAATCTTCTGCTCATTACCGGCAACTACATGAAGACCGGCTCAGGCGCCTACCCGTTGCGTGGGCACAACAACGTTCAGGGTGCCAGTGATCACGGCGCCATGCCCAATTTTCTTCCCGGCTACCAATCCGTCGATGACCCGGAAGTTCGCTCGCGTTTTGAAGCGAATTGGAAAGTGCCATTGCCTTCGACAAAGGGGCTCGATAATCACGAAATGATCGAAGCCATTCATGAAGGCAAGCTCAAGTCCATGTATTTATTTGGCGAAGAAATGAGCCTGGTGGATTCCAACGCAAACTTTGTCTGCGATGGGCTCTCGAAGTTGGACTTCTTCGTCGTGCAGGACATCTTCTTCAGCGCCACCTGCCATTATGCCGACGTAGTGCTGCCCGCCAGTCCAAGCCTGGAAAAAGAGGGCACCTTTACCAGCACCGAAAGACGAATCCAGCGGCTCTATGAAGTGTTCGAGCCTTTGCAAGGCAGCCGCCCGGACTGGCAAATCATTCAGGACATCGCCAACCGTCTCGGCGCGAACTGGCAGTTTCGGCACCCCTCCGAAATTTATCGCGAGATCGCTGCCCTTACTCCCTTGTTCGCTGGCGTGACCTACGAGCGGCTCGAAGGATTTAAGTCTCTTCAGTGGCCCGTTGCAGCGGATGGCACGGATCAACCGCTGCTTTACACAGAAGCGTTTAACTTCCCAGATGGCAAAGCCCGCTTGTTCCCGCTCGCCCTTTCAGAGCCCACCGACCAGCCCAATGCCGAATTTGATCTCCATCTGAATAATGGACGCCTGCTTGAACATTTCCACGAAGGCAATCTGACTTATCGAATTGCAGGAATTCGCGAGAAAACCCCCGACGTTTTCGTCGAAGTCTCCCCGGAGCTCGCCAATCAGCGCGGCATTCAAAGCGGCACGTGGGTGCAGCTGACTTCACGTTACGGACAGGTTCGCGTCCGAGCTCTGGTTACCGACCGGGTCCACGGCAAACAACTCTACATGCCCATGAATTCGGTCGAGAGCCCGGTCAACCGGCTGACCAGCAGCCACACCGACGCAGTGACTCACACGCCCGCATACAAAGAAACTGCGGTTCATCTACGCGTGTTGCCGGAAGTCGGCGAAAGTCCGCTGCCGCGCATTAACCATCGCTTCGGCCATCCAACGCCCCAGCACGGCGTCGAGGTGGAGCGCAAATGGAAGCGCCAGGATTATCACGTGCCGGGCAACGGTCTCGTTCAAATTCAAACGAATTAATTTAAGGATGGAGAACTATGGCTAAACCGATTTCTTTCGAGTTGCCCAAACGCGACCCCCAAGAGCAACTTCGCTCTCGCTTGGAGAAGCCGCCGGACCAGCACGCCGAAGCCCTGCTAGCCGGTTTGGAGGTGCTGCAAGTATTGTATGACCAAGGCGTCCTCGAAATACTGCGAGGCGTACTCGGCGGCGGCAACAAAATTCTTGAAATCGTTGTGGACGCCAGCAAAACTCCAGAAGCAATTCGGGGAATCCGCAATCTCGTGATCATGACCAAGATTCTCGGATCAATAGATCCAGAATTGTTGAAAAAATTTGTCGAAGCCGCTCCTGATGTCCTGGTGGGTACGGCAAAAGCGCAAGCAACACCGCCCCCAGGCCTCTGGGAAACCTTGCGCATACTTCGCAGTAAGAACCTGCGTCGCGGTCTGGCGGTCGCGAATAATCTGCTTGAAGCCTTGGGAAGGAAGTTCTCAACTCAAAAAAGTTGACCTTGAAATCTCACGAGGTATCAGGTCATCGTTTCAAAGAACCGGCACATCCCGTCTTCAACTCTACTATGCGGGAAGCGCATCCCGGCTGGGACGTGAAATGCCCAGCTTTTGCATGCGGAAATAAAGCGTAGATCTCTTGATCCCCAGTCGCGCGGCGGCCCCGCTGGGACCGGCAACCACCCAACGCGTCTGCTCTAGAGTCTTGAGTATGTGATCTCGCTCCGCTTCTTCTAGCGTAACTGCCTGGCCCTCCATCTCCGCGGGACTCTCCAGCGTCGACAGCGGAGGCCGCAGGACATTTCCCGAGGTAAGGATCACACTGCGCTCGATAAAATTCTGTAGCTCGCGAATGTTCCCGGGCCACGGGTACGAGGTAAGTTCAGACATCGTTTCCGGGGAAATCTGGTCGATTTGCTTTCCCATCCGATGGGTATAGATCGCCACAAAGTGCTCCACCAACGCCGGAATGTCTTCGCGACGCTCCCGTAACGGTGGCAGCGTAACGGGAAACACATTCAGGCGGTAGTACAGATCGCTTCGAAATTCGTTGCGTTTCGCCATGGCTGCCAAATTTCGGTTAGTCGCCGCAACCAGCCGGACATCCACTTGATGAGTCCGGGTACTGCCTAAGCGCTCGAACTCCTGTTCTTGCAGGACGCGCAGTAGTTTCGGTTGCAATGCCGGCGGAATATCTCCCACCTCGTCCAGGAATAGCGTCCCTTTATCTGCTAATTCGAACCGGCCAATCTTTTGCGCGATAGCGCCGGTGAAAGCGCCTCGCTCGTGACCAAACAGCTCGCTCTCCAACAGGTCGAACGGAATTGCAGCACAATTCAATTTTACAAATGGCCGTCCGCACCGCGCGCTCAGATTGTGAATCGCGCGTGCGATCAGCTCTTTGCCCGTGCCGGTCTCTCCTTGAATAAGAACCGAAGAATCGGTAGGCGCAACCTGCTGAACTTGCTTGAGCACTGCTTCCAAAGCAGCGCTGTTGCCTATGATCTGTTCGAATCTGCGCGGGCTCCGATCCTGATCGACGAGTCCGAATGTTGCGACAGCGGCCACGAGAACCTCCTTGTGTATCCCACCGCACGCTTCTATTAACACGCTCAACTTTCCAGAGCGGCCCGAACACTATCCAGCAGCGCTTCGTCGTTAAACGGTTTGGCCATAAACTCCACAGCACCAGCCCGCAGCGCCTGCATCCGCATTTTTTCGTCGCCATGTGCTGTGATGAAAATAATCGGAATCCTGCATTTTTCCGCGTTCAGCTGTGCTTGCAATTCGAGACCCGACATCCCCGACATACGGATATCGGCAATTAAGCATCCAGCCTGGCGCTGTTGGCCGGATTTCAAGAATTCTTCCGCCGACGCAAACGCCTGTGCCGGCAAGCCAACCGCTTTGAGCAGGCCCTGTAGCGCGCCGCGTATCAAATCATCGTCATCCACAATCGCAACCATTTTCGTCTTCTCCCGAGGAGCCATAGCAGCAATCTAGCAGCGTCGCCGAAATCGGCGCAATTATACTTTGGTATGATTGCTCACCTATTCTCCCCGGCCCACATCCGCCTTTTACCCCGTTATATGCAGGTCGCCAACCGTCCGGCGCGGCCTACCTTAATGGCTGGGGCCGCCGGAAACCACAGCCCACAAGACTGCGCCAACGCCCGCCGCTAAGGCATAACTGGTCAGTTGGCAGGGAGGTAAGTGAGGTGAATAAGCTATTTGGAAGTAATGCGGCTTAGCTGCTATCAAAAATACGGCGGAGAGGGTGGGATTCGAGCCCAGCTAGCCTAAAAAATTTCCATCGATATTGATAAATCTTAACGCTCTTTGTTGTCAACAGAGAAAGGCGAGGCAGATCACCAAATCGAGGTTTTCCCATCAACGATGGGAAATCTGCTAGTTTGATTTTCCAACGATGTCTTGGGAAGGCTTAGGATGTCGCAAGCTGGAAGCGTCTCGTCTACGACTGAATCCTCTCGGTGATCGGTGCCGTGACAGAGCAACTTGATGTGGAATGTCAACGACTTACGGGGATTAACGGGAATATAAAACCACACGCAGGAACGTAAAGGAACCCTTATTGTTCCCGGATTGTTCCTGCGAGGGGAATCTAACGTCGGAAATTCCGAACCAAATTGCGGACGGATTGGCTCCGACGTGAGAACAGTTCTGCAGAACGGATAGGGGCTATAACAGCGAGCGACAATCAGCGTGGCTTCGACTCCCACATGCCGCCACATCCGAGGTGCTGGCAAATGTTACAAAGGAACGAGACAGCAAGAGGCAGCAATAAGAGATTTTGGGTGCGTTCTTGCGCCAATTCAAGCGGCGGCACGGACGGGGGCCGCATCCCCGATGTCGCCGTTCAGAGGTGGCGCGTCTCAATGGGCGGGGCATTGATGGACTAAGAACTATATCGTGAAAGGTACCCCGGGCTATCAAACGATGTCGACGGCCGCATCTAGGCATACGACACCATACGGCTGCACGAAGATGCAGCGTTGCTGCCAGCCCCTTTACTGGTCTCGAAGTGTACAGATATTGCGGTTGATTTGAGTTACCTTTTTGTCTGCTGCGGAATCCCCGGATCTTGTCCGGGCTCTCTGCAAAAGGAGGATCACATGCCGGAGCCAAAATTAGCGACCTACTCATCCAGACATGTCGTGCCCGCCAAAACGATCATTGGCAGCGATGTCGTCAACCCCAATTGGGAGTCGCTCGGCAAAATTGAGGATCTGGTGCTGGACGCCAGCGCCGGACGCATCGCTTACGCAGTTTTGTCTTTTGGAGGCTTGCTCGGCATGGGCGACAAGTATTTCGCCATTCCTTGGAACGCTTTCAAATTCAATTTGCCCCCGGAAAGCCGCATAGTCCTTAATGTCGACAAGAAACTGCTCGAAACCGCTCCAGGTTTCGACAAAGACAACTGGCCGGATGTAGCCAACTCCGACTGGGGAAAAAGTATCTACAAACACTACGGATATACGCCCTACTGGGAAGTCAACGGTCTCTGAACGACGGCCGAGGACGTACGGGTCGCGGTGGAGGACCAGCCCCGGATGAGCTCGACCGCGTTGCAGTCTGGCGGCGCACCTGGCCAGCGAGCCGGGCGTCAGCGAGGCGGCGCGGCTGCTGGAGTGGCTAGCGGGCGGCCACTTCACGTTCCTCGGCTACCGCGAGTACAACCTGGTGCACGCGCCGGAGGGCGTCGGGCTGTCGGGCGGTGCCAGGCACCGGGCTCGGCATCCTGCGGCACGACCGGGAGGAACTGTCCAGGTGCTGCCTGCGCGGTGCAG